>NZ_JBITCL010000032.1:0-55613 GCF_044453165.1 Streptomyces sp. NPDC051740
CGGGCAGTCGTGCCTCCCCCAGTGCCTTAAGGGCCTGGGAGGTGCCCCCAGGGCGGCACGGGTGGGCGGTGGGGGCACCTCCCGCTCGAGCGGAGCCGAGAGTGGGGGAGGCACCCCGTAGGCGCCGGGCCGCGCAACCCCACCCCCGGCCCACCCCAACGCCGGGGCACCCCACACGGCGCCGGGCCGCGCACCCCCGGCCGTCACCAGCGCGACGGCGCCCCGTAAGCCGCGGGCCACGAACCCACCCCCGCCCAGCACCGGCACAGAGGGCTGCCGAAGCCCTCAGCGGGGCGCCGGGGCCGTGGACCCCCGTACCACCAGCTCGACCGGGATGTCGCCCGCATCGGGGGCGTGGCCCTCCAGGACCGCCAGCAGCGCCTCCATCCCCCGCTCACCGAAGAGCTCCGCGTCCAACCGCACCGTGGTCAGCTCCGGATCGATCGCGCTCGCGAGGGCCAGATCGTCCAGTCCGGTGACGGACAGGTCCTCGGGAACGCGCAACCCCAGACGCCGCGCGGCCTTGTACGTGCCGGCCGCCAGATGGTCGTCGTCGCAGACCACGGCGGTGGGGCGGTCCGGTACCGCCGCCCCGCGGAGCGCGGCCTCCGCCGACACCTCCGCCCCTTTGATCGAGATCGGCGCCCGCGCCGTACGCAGCGATGTCCCCGGCACGGCCTCGAGCCGCGCCGCCAGCTCCCGCGCACGCACCTCGAAGGTCCAGGACGCCACATCCGCCGCCAGGTGCAAGAAGCGGCGGTGGCCCAGTGCCAGGAGGTGGTCGGTGACCTGGCGGACGCCGTCGGCGATGTCGAGGTTGACCGTGGCCGCGCCCACACTGCCCCCGGGGTCGCTGTCCAGCATCACCAGCGGCAGCGCCTCGCCGCGGATCGCGGTGAGGGCCTCCGCGGCCATGGAGGAGGCGATGACGCCGTCCAGGGCCGCCTGCGCGGACGCGAAGGGGTCGCGGGCGGGGCCGATGCCCTCGGGGGAGGGGTAGAGGACCACGCCGAAGCCGTGCCGGGAGGCCACCCGGGCGGCCCCGGTGTAGACACCGGCGAAGAACTCCGTGGTGAGGGCGGGGACGACCAGGAGGACCGTACGGGTGCGGCCCAGCCGGAGGTTGCGGGCGGCCAGGTTGGGGCGGTAGCCCAGGGTGCGCGCGGCCTCGCGGACGCGTTCCGCCGTGGCCTCGGAGACCCGGCCGCGCCACTTGTCGCCGAGGACCAGGGAGACCGCGGCCTGGGAGACGCCGGCGGCCTGGGCGACGTCCCGGCTCGTGGGGCGGGTGCCGGCTCGGGGCATCGTCGGGCCGCTCCTTCGTCTGGACTGGTGAACAGCGGACATGGTACGTATGGAGTGCCTAGTTATACGTAAAACTTCCAGTGAAGGGGCCCGCATGGCCACGGGATACCTGGAGATCCTCCGGGCGCGGCACGCCACCCGGCTGCTCGTGGGCACGCTCGTGGGACGGCTGCCCAACGCGACCGCCGCCATCGCGATCGTGCTGTTCGTGCGCGCGGAGGGCGGTACGTACAGCCTGGCCGGCGCGCTGGCGGCGGTGTACGGCGTGGCCAACGCCGTGGGGCAGCCGGTGCTGGGGCGGCTGGTGGATCTGCGCGGACAGCCGCGGGTGCAGTTGCCGGCCGCGGTGCTGTCGGCGCTGGCGATGGCCGTGTTCGCCTTCACGGGGGCCGGGTCGTCGGCGATGGCGTACGTCGCGGTGGCCGCGGCGGGGCTCTTCACTCCGCCCCTGGAGGGCGGGCTGCGCGCCCTGTGGTCCTCCGTGCTGCCCGAGGAGGACCACGTCCACCGGGCGTACGCCATGGACGCCGTGGCGCAGGAGGTGATGTTCACCGTCGGACCGCTGCTGGTGACGGTGTGCGCCTCGCTGTGGTCGGCGCAGGCCGCGCTGCTCGTGCTGAACGTCATCGGGGTGCTGGGCGCCCTGTCCGTGGTCGTCTCGCCGCCCTCGCGGGCCTGGCGGTCGGCGCCGCGCGAGGCGCACTGGCTGGGCGCGCTGCGCTCGCCGGGGCTGCTCGCGCTGCTGGGTGCCTTCCTGGCCGTGGGGATGGCGCTGGGGTCCATCACCGTGGCGGCGGTGTCGTACGCGGACGAGCACGGCGGCGACCAGGTGTACGGCTGGCTGATGGCCGGGATCGGGCTGGGCGCGCTCATCGGCGGTATGGCGTACGGGGCGCGGCAGTGGGCCGGTGAGCCCGCGCGGCGACTCCAGGGGCTTGTGGCCCTTCTGGCGGTGTGTTACCTGCCGCTGATGCTGATGCCGGGAGCGGTGGCCATGACGTTGCTCATGGTGGTCGCCGGGCTCTTCCTGGCACCTGCCATCGCTTGTGCCTTTGTGCTCGTGGACCGGCACGCGCCGCGCGGGACCGTCACGGAGGCGTTCTCCTGGCTGGTGACCACCTTCACCGTCGGCGCGTCGGTCGGAACGGGCCTCACCGGTCCGGTCGTCGAGGCGGGCGGGGCGCTGTGGGGATTCGCCGTGCCGGGGGTCGCGGGTGGCGTGTCGCTGCTGGTTTTGGTCGCCACGGGAGGGGTACTGGCAGTTCCCGCCGGAAGGGCGGTGGTTGCGGCCCGTTCGGAAAATGATCCAAATCGTGCCGTCGAACCTCGTTTCAGGTCGGGGGATCGGGCGTAATGTTCCCTCATGGACCGCCGCATTTTCGGGCTGGAGAACGAGTACGGCGTCACGTGCACGTTCAGGGGACAGCGCCGCCTGTCGCCTGACGAGGTGGCGCGGTACCTCTTCCGCCGTGTCGTGTCATGGGGCCGAAGCAGCAATGTCTTTCTGCGGAACGGCGCCCGCCTCTATCTCGACGTGGGATCACATCCGGAATACGCAACGCCGGAATGTGACGACGTGACCGAACTGGTCACCCACGACAAGGCAGGCGAGCGCATTCTCGAGGGACTCCTGGTGGACGCCGAACGACGCCTGCACGAGGAGGGAATCGCGGGCGACGTCTACCTCTTCAAGAACAACACCGACTCCGCCGGCAACTCCTACGGCTGCCACGAGAATTACCTGGTGGCCCGGCACGGGGAGTTCTCGCGGCTCGCGGACATCCTCATTCCGTTCCTGGTGACCAGGCAGCTGCTGTGCGGCGCCGGCAAGGTGCTGCAGACGCCGCGCGGCGCCGTGTACTGCGTCAGCCAGCGGGCCGAGCACATCTGGGAGGGCGTCTCCTCGGCGACGACCCGCTCGCGGCCCATCATCAACACGCGCGACGAGCCGCACGCGGACGCCGAGCGCTACCGCCGCCTGCACGTCATCGTGGGCGACTCGAACATGTCCGAGACGACCATGCTGCTCAAGGTCGGCGCCACCGACCTGGTGCTGCGCATGATCGAGGCGGGCACCGTGATGCGCGACCTCACCCTGGAGAACCCGATCCGGGCGATCCGCGAGGTCAGCCACGACATCACGGGCCGGCGCAAGGTGCGCCTGGCCAGCGGCCGGGAGGCCTCCGCGCTGGAGGTGCAGCGCGAGTACTACGAGAAGGCGCTGGACTTCTGCGAGCGCCGGGGCATCCGCACCGGCACCGTGGAGCAGGTGCTGGAGCTGTGGGGCCGTACGCTGGACGCGATCGAGGCCGAGGACCTCGACCGTATCGGCACCGAGATCGACTGGGTCATGAAGTACAAGCTCCTGGAGCGGTACCGGGCCAAGCACAACATGACGATGTCGCATCCGAGGGTCGCGCAGATAGACCTCGCCTACCACGACATCCACCGCCGGCGGGGTCTGTACTACCTGCTGGAGAAAAAGGGACAAGCGGCCCGGATCTGCAACGATTTGAAGATCTTCGAGGGCAAGTCCGTTCCGCCGCAGACCACTCGGGCCCGGCTGCGGGGCGACTTCATCCGGCGGGCCCAGGAACAGCGCCGCGACTTCACCGTCGACTGGGTGCACCTCAAGCTCAACGACCAGGCCCAGCGAACGGTGTTGTGCAAGGACCCGTTCCGCTCGGTGGACGAACGGGTGGAGAAGCTGATCGCCGGAATGTGAGAGACGCGTTCCGCCGGGGGATCCCGAAATTCCCGGAACGTCACACGGGCGCCGTACGTTACACCGTGCGGCGCCCTTCTCACGCCGTAGAGTTGCGCGGACGCCATCCACAAGATCGATGATTACGAGGCCCCCACCGTGCGCCGACGCTCACTTCTCATTGCCGTTCCCGCTGGACTGGTGACCCTCGCCGCGTGCGGCGACGACAAGTCCGACTCCGGCAAGGCCAGCGACAGCGCGTCGCCCTCGGCGTCCCAGTCGTCCGCGGCGCCTCCGCCGAAGATCGTCGACGGACCGCTGCCGGCGATCACGGCGGGTACGGAGTTCGGGGAGAAGCCGACGGTCGCCAAGGGCAGCGGCGACCCCTCCAAGGACCTCGCGGTCAAGACGGTCATCGCGGGCGGCGGCAAGACGGTCGCGGAGAACGACTTCGTCGTGGCCCACTACCTGGGCCAGGTGTGGAGCACCGCGAAGGTGTTCGACAACTCTTACGACCGCAAGACCCCGCTGGCCATCCAGCTCGCCCAGGGCAGCATCATCGACGGCTGGCGGTACGCGCTGACCGGCAAGAAGGCCGGCAGCCGCGTCCAGATGGCCGTCCCGCCCACCTGGGGCTACGGCGCGCAGGGCAATGAGCAGGCCGGCATCAAGGGCACCGACACGCTGGTGTTCGTGGTCGACATCCAGGACTCGTTCAACGCCAAGAGCTCCGCCAAGGGCACCGAGGCGGCGCAGGGCGACAAGGACCTGCCCAAGGTCGGCACCAACACCGACGGCAAGGCCCCCTCCATCGAGGTGCCCGACGCGGACGCCCCGAAGAAGCTCGTGTCGAGCTATGTCATCGAGGGCGACGGCGAGGAGGTCGGCGCCGAGAACAGCGTCCTGGTGCAGTACAAGGGCGTGCTGTGGGACGGCGGCGAGGAGTTCGACTCCACGTACGGCCGGGGACAGCTCACGTCGTTCTCGCTGCAGCAGGTCGTCAAGGGCTGGGCGCAGGGACTGACCGGCAAGAAGGTCGGCAGCCGGGTCCTCATCGTCATCCCGCCGGAGCTGGGCTACGGCGACAATCCGCCGGAGGGCAGCGGCATCAAGAAGGACTCGACGCTGGTCTTCTCGGTGGACATCCTCGCGAAGCTGTGACGCCGTAAGGATGTAAGACTGTGCGTGTTCGCCTTTCCGCAGACAAGCAGGAGCGTTAGACGTGAGCATCGACAAGCCCGAGATCGACTTCCCGGGCGGCGAGCCCCCGGCGGACCTCGAGATCAAGGACATCTGGGAGGGCGACGGCGAGGTGGCGCAGGCGGGCCAGACCGTCACCGTGCACTACGTCGGCGTGGCCTTCAGCACGGGCGAGGAGTTCGACGCCAGCTGGAACCGCGGCACCCCCTTCCGCTTCCCGCTGGGCGGCGGCCGGGTCATCAAGGGCTGGGACCAGGGCGTGCAGGGCATGAAGGTCGGCGGCCGTCGTCAGCTGACCATCCCCGCCCACCTCGCCTACGGCAACCAGAGCCCCACCCCGGCGATCAAGCCCGGTGAGACCCTGATCTTCGTGGTCGACCTGCTCGGCGTCTGATCCGACCGAAGCCGATCATCCGGGGCCCATGCCTGTCCGGGCATGGGCCCTCGGCTTTTACCGCGCCACCTCGGGGCGGTACGGTCATCGGTCGTAAGCACCATAGGGAGGCGAAGCGGGTCGATGGCCATTGCCAAGGCCGAGCGGCTGATGAATCTGGCGCTGTGTCTGCTCGGGACGCGCCGGCCCCTCAGCAAGCGTGAGCTGCGCGAGTCGATCGAGGCCTATCTCGAAGCGGGCTCCGACGACTCCTTCAACCGCATGTTCGAGCGCGACAAGGACGACCTGCGCGAACTCGGACTGGTCATCGAGACCGTGGAGAACCTCGACGGCGAGGTCGGCTATCTGGCCCGCCGCGACAGCAACCGGCTGCCCCCCATCACCCTCGACGCCGAGGAGGCCGCCGCCCTCGGGCTCGCCGCCAAGGTGTGGCAGCAGGCCCGGCTCGCCGGAGCGGCCAGCGGCGCCCTGCAGAAGCTGCGCGCGGCCGGCCTCCCCGAGGACGTCGACCCGTACGGCGCCCACGGCGCGCTGGAGCCGCGCATCCCGGTGCACGAGGCCGCGTTCGAGCCGCTGATGCTGGCCTGCCGCGACCGCCGGCCGGTCGTCTTCGACTACCGCAAGGCCAACGCCGCCCAGCCCGGACAGCGGCACGTCGAGCCGTGGGCGCTGGAGTGCTGGCGCGGCCACTGGTACCTGGCCGGCTGGGACCGCGACCGGGGCGCCGAGCGGGTCTTCCGGCTCTCCCGGATCACCGGGAAGGTGCGCTCGCGCAGCGGCCGGTTCACCGTCCCGGTGCCGGACGTCGTCACCGTGCGGGAGACCGTGGCGAGCTGGGCCGGGGAGACCGCCGACCGCTCGGCGCGGATCCGGCTGCGCTCCGAGGCCGGTTACCCCCTTCGGGCGAAGGCCACCGCGGTGCGGGAACTCGGCGACGGCTGGGACGAGTTGGAGATTCCGTACGGGCACGGCCTGGACGCCTGGCTGGTGGAGTTCGGACCGGACGTGGTGGTCCTGGCCCCCGCCGAGCTGCGGGCCGACGTGATGGACCGGCTGCGTGCCGTGGCCAAGGGCTGAGGGGGAGCGGACAAGGACGTGGCAGGCAAACCGGTCAGGCCCGTGAACGCCATCGACCAGACCCGGCGGATGCTCTCCCTGGTGACGTATCTGCGGGAGCGTCCCGGCGCCCGGATCGAGGACGTGGCGCGCGCCTTCGGGATCACCGAGGACGAGCTGGTCTCCGACCTCGATGTGCTGCCCATGTGCGGCACCAGCTTCCGCGGCGGCGATCTGCTGGACATCGACACCGACGGCGAGCGCATCTGGTGGCACAACCCGGCCGCCCTCGGCGCGGAGGCGGCCGAGCCGCTGCGGCTCGCCGCCGACGAGGCCACCGCGCTGCTGGTCGCCGCCCGTGCCGTGGCCACGCTGCCCGGGCTGCGCGAGGGCGACCGGCAGGCGCTGCTGCGGGCCACCGCGAAGGTGGAGACCGCGGCCGGCGAGGCGGCCGGCGCCAGCGCCCGGCTGTCGGTGACCTTCGAGTCCGAGGGCGGCGTCTTCGCGGACGTCGACCGGGCCATCGCCGAGCGCCGCAGACTGTGGATCCGCTACTACTCGCCCGCGCGCGACGAGGTCACCGAGCGGGAGATCGACCCCATCCGCCTGGTCAGCGTCGGGCACACGTATGTCGAGGCCTGGTGCCGGCGCTCCGAGGCGCGCCGCACCTTCCGGCTCGACCGGGTCGCCGAGATCCGCATCCTCGACGAGCCGTCCGCGCCGCCCGAGGTCGAGCTGCGGGACCTGTCGGAGGCGCTGGTGCAGCCGGCGGCCGAGGACCCCGAGGTCGTGGTCGAGGTCGGGCCGGGCGGTCGCTGGGTCGCCGAGTACTACCCGCACGACAGCGCGGACGAGCTTCCCGACGGCGGGCTGCGTATCACTCTGCGCACGCCCGACCCGGCCTCGCTCAGACGGCTGGCCCTGCGGCTCGGCCGCGACGGCCGCATCGTCGAACCGCACGCGCTGGCCGACAGCGCCCGGCAGGCGGCCCGCGAGGCGCTCGCGGCGTACGACGGGGTCGAGGCGGCCGGACGACCGGGGCCGCACGGACAGGACGACAGGCAGGAGCGAGGGCTTTGAGCGAGTCGGCGACGTCCGGTGCGCGGACCATGACGGCGGCGTCCGCGTTCGCGGGTATGAGGAGCGTGGCCCCGGTGAGGTTCCGGGCGGGCTGCCCGGACTGCCGGGAGCGCTTCGAGCTGGCCGCGAGCGCGCTGCGTCTGGCCATCGGCGCCAGCAGCCGTACCACGTTCTACTCCTTCACCTGCCCCGAGTGCGGGGCGGCCGTCCGCAAGCCGGCGGGGGAGCGGATCGTGGAGCTGCTCACCGGCGGCGGGGTCCGGACGCTGCGGCTCCACTCGACCGTCTAGGCTCGCCCTCATGTTCTGGCCGATGTTCGCGATTGCCGTGGGGTTCCTGGGTCTGCTGGTGCTCGGGGTGTTCGCCGTCAAGGTCTTCGTCGAGGCGGAACGGCTCGGCAGGCAGGTCACGGACTCGGCCCGCCGTATCGGCCGGGCGGCGGAGGACCTGGAACACGCGGCGACCAGCACGGCCCGCTCCGCCGAATCCCTTTGAACGGTCCCGGCCACTCCCCGTGCGGCTTCGCCCTGTCACCTGGCGGGTTCCGGCAGGTACGCTGCTGGTCGCGGTCCGGAGAACGAGGCCCGGGTCGCGGACGGGAGTACGCACGGGGATTGCCGGACGTTTACCCCTGAGCGTTACGATCGCTGTCAGCGCCGTCGTTCGGACACCTGTCCGACCGGTCGGACAGCCACCCACCCACCCGCCTCGGTGAGAAGGTAAAGACTTATGGGACGGCTCGGACCCACCGAGATCATTCTGATCCTCGTCGTCATCATCCTGCTGTTCGGCGCGAAGAAGCTCCCGGACATGGCGCGGTCGCTCGGCAAGTCCGCCCGCATCCTCAAGAGCGAGGCGAAGGCGATGAAGGACGACAACAAGTCCGCCGCCCCCGCCGACCCGCCGGCCACCGATGAGCAGCCCCCGGCGCAGCGCACCATCCAGGCCGCTCCCGGCGACGTGACCAGCTCCCGCCCGGTCACGGAGCCGACGGACACGACCAAGCGCTGACGCAGGGCCGGTGAAATCCGGCCCGCCGCACGAGATGGGAACGTGGGTTGCTCAAGTCTGCCCGCAAGCAGGAGAGGGATCCCGAGGGGCGGATGCCCCTCGTGGAACACCTGCGTGAGTTGCGCAACCGGCTCGCCAAGGCCGTCGTCGCGATCGTCGTGGTGATGATCGTGGCCGCGTTCTACAGCGAGCAGCTCATGCAGTTCCTCGCGGAGCCGGTGCCCAAATGCGAGGACCTGGCGAACAGCGACGGTGGTAACTGCGCCATCGTCTCCTTCAACACGCTGACGTCGCCGTTCACTACGACGATCAAGGTGAGCCTCATGGCCGGCCTGATCGTCTCCAGCCCTGTGTGGCTCTACCAGCTCTGGGCCTTCATCGCCCCCGGGCTGCACAAGCACGAGAAGAAGTACACCTACTACTTCGTCGCGGCCGCGGTTCCGTTGTTCGTCGGCGGCGCCTACCTGTCGTACGTCATCCTCCCCGTCAGCATCAAGGTGCTGCTCAGCCTCACCCCCGGGGGATCGGCCAACATCCTCTCGCTCGACGAGGTCCTCGACTTCACCATCAGGATGGTGCTGGTCTTCGGCCTGGCCTTCGAGCTCCCCCTGCTGCTCATCATGCTGAACCTGGTCGGCATCGTCTCCGGCCGCCGCATGGCCGGCTGGTGGCGCGGTGTCGTCATGGGCGTCTTCGTCTTCGGCGCGGTCGCGACGCCCACCACCGACCCGGTGGGGATGATCGCGCTCTCCGGACCCATCGTCGTCCTCTACTTCGTCGCTGTGGCGCTCTCGCTGCTCAACGACAAACGGCGGGCCCGCAAGGAGTCCGAGGGCCCCGCCGACGACGAGGCGTCCGAGCTGGATCTCACCCCGGAGGACATCGATCCGGTGGAGCCCGTGGCGGCCCTGCCCGAGCAGGCGTCCAAGGACCGGGTCAACGGTTATGACGACGTGACCTGAGGACCGCCTCGCAGCTCATAGGGTCATCCCCGTGACCAGCGAGATCACCCTCTTCGTCAACCCCACCGCGGGCCGCGGCCGGGGCGCCCGCGCGGCGCGGCCGGCCGCTTCCGCGTTCCGGGACGCCGGTTTCTCGGTGCGGACCGTGCTCGGCGACGACCCGCGGGACGCCCTGGACCGGGCGCGCGCCGCCGTCGAGGAGGGCACCGGCGCCCTGATCGCCGTCGGCGGCGACGGCATGGCGAACCTCGCCCTGCAGGCCGTCGTCGGCACCGGGACCCCCTTCGGCCTGGTCGCCGCGGGAACCGGCAACGACTTCGCCCGCGCCCTCGGCATGCCCCTGCGGGAACCGGCCGCGGCCGGCCGGATGATCGCCGACGCCCTCAAGTGCGGCCGGGTCCGCGACATCGACCTCGGCCGGATCGGTGACCGCTGGTTCGGCGCCGTACTCGCCTCCGGCTTCGACTCCCGGGTCAACGACCGCGGCAACCGGATGCGGCTGCCCCTGGGGCGCCTGAAGTACGACGTCGCGATGGTCGCCGAGCTGGCCGCCTTCCGCCCGCTGCCGTACCGGATCACCCTGGACGGCGGCGAGGTCCGCGAGGTCGAGGCGACGCTGGTGGCCGTCGGCAACGGGCCGTCGTACGGCGGCGGCATGCGGATCTGCCCCGGAGCGGACCTCACCGACGGGCTGTTCGACATCACGGTGGTCGGCGAGTGCAGCCGGGCCACGCTGCTGCGGGTGTTCCCGAGGGTGTACCGGGGGACGCACGTCGGCCATCCCGCGATCACCGTGCTGCGGGCGGCGAGCGTGGAGCTGGCCGCGGAGCAGGTCACCGGTTACGCGGACGGGGAGCCGGTGGGGCCGCTGCCGCTCACCGCGCGCTGCGTGCCGGGCGCGCTGCGGGTCGTGGGCCCCTGAACGGATAATGATCGTCCTGTTGTCGGTGCGGCCCGGTACGCTCGAAAGCACGATGACAGAGGACCTCTCACCGGCCGAGCGGTACGCGGCGGCACGCAGGCGCGCCGCCGAGCAGGCCACCTCGCTCGCCTCCTTCCGCGAGATGTACGACTTCGGCCTCGACCCCTTCCAGATCGAGGCCTGCCAGGCGCTCGAGGCGGGGAAGGGCGTGCTGGTCGCCGCGCCCACCGGCTCAGGCAAGACGATCGTCGGCGAGTTCGCCGTCCACCTCGCCCTCCAGCAGGGCAAGAAGTGCTTCTACACGACACCCATCAAGGCGCTGTCGAACCAGAAGTACGCCGATCTGTGCCGCCGCTACGGCACGGGGAAGGTGGGCCTGCTCACCGGCGACAACAGCGTCAACTCCGACGCCCCCGTGGTCGTGATGACCACCGAGGTGCTGCGGAACATGCTGTACGCCGGGTCGCGGACCCTCCTCGGCCTCGGCTACGTGGTGATGGACGAGGTGCACTACCTCTCCGACCGCTTCCGCGGCGCCGTCTGGGAGGAAGTGATCATCCACCTCCCCGAATCGGTGACCCTGGTGTCACTCTCGGCGACGGTGTCGAACGCGGAGGAGTTCGGCGACTGGCTGGACACCGTCCGCGGCGACACCCAGGTGATCGTCTCCGAGCACCGGCCCGTGCCGCTGTTCCAGCACGTGCTCGCCGGGCGCCGGATATACGACCTGTTCGAGGAGGGCGAGGGCCGAAAGAAGGCCGTCAACCCGGACCTCACGCGCATGGCCCGCCTGGAGGCGAGCCGCCCGTCCTGGGGCGACCGCAAGCGCGGGCGGGGCAACACGCGCGAGGCCGACCGGGAGCGCGAGCGCAGACAGCGCTCGCGGGTGTGGACGCCGAGCCGGCCCGAGGTCATCGAGCGGCTCGACGCCGAGGGCCTGCTGCCCGCCATCACCTTCATCTTCAGCCGCGCCGCCTGCGAGGCCGCCGTCCAGCAGTGCCTGTACGCGGGCCTCCGGCTCAACGACGAGGAGGCGCGGGCCTCGGTCCGCTCCCTGGTCGAGGAGCGCACGGCCTCCATCCCGGCCGAGGACCTGCACGTCCTGGGCTACTACGAGTGGCTGGAGGGCCTGGAACGCGGCATCGCGGCCCATCACGCGGGCATGCTGCCGACGTTCAAGGAGGTCGTCGAGGAGCTGTTCGTGCGCGGTCTGGTGAAGGCCGTGTTCGCGACCGAGACCCTCGCGCTGGGCATCAACATGCCCGCCCGCTCGGTGGTCCTGGAGAAGCTCGTCAAGTGGAACGGCGAGCAGCACGCCGACATCACCCCCGGCGAGTACACCCAGCTGACCGGCCGGGCCGGCCGGCGCGGCATCGACGTCGAGGGCCACGCGGTGGTGCTGTGGCAGCGCGCCATGAACCCCGACCACCTGGCGGGACTGGCCGGCACGCGCACGTATCCGCTGCGGTCCAGCTTCAGGCCGTCGTACAACATGGCGGTCAACCTGGTCGAGCAGTTCGGCCGGCACCGCTCGCGCGAGCTGCTCGAGACGTCCTTCGCGCAGTTCCAGGCGGACAAGTCGGTCGTGGGCATCTCCCGGCAGGTGCAGCGCAACGAGGAGGGTCTCGAGGGCTACAAGGAGTCCATGACCTGCCACCTCGGCGACTTCGAGGAGTACGCGCGCCTGCGCCGGGAGCTGAAGGACCGGGAGAACGAGCTGGCCCGGCAGGGCGCGGCGCAGCGCCGTGCGGAGGCCGCCGTCGCGCTGGAGAAGCTCAAGCCCGGTGACATCATCCACGTACCCACCGGAAAGTACGCGGGGCTGGCGCTGGTCCTCGACCCGGGGCTGCCGGCGGGCCGTTCCAACGGCCATCGCGGTTACGAGTACGCCGACGGTCCGCGCCCGCTGGTGCTGACCGCGGAGCGGCAGGTGAAGCGGCTGGCGTCGATCGACTTCCCGGTGCCGGTGGAGGCGCTGGAGCGGATGCGGATCCCGAAGTCCTTCAACGCCCGTTCCCCGCAGTCCCGCCGGGACCTCGCCTCCGCGCTGCGCACCAAGGCCGGGCACATCGCGCCGGAGCGGCACCGCAAGCAGCGCTCCCAGGCGGCCGACGACCGGGAGATCGCGCGGCTGCGCAAGACGCTGCGGGCGCACCCGTGCCACGGCTGCCAGGACCGTGAGGACCACGCCCGCTGGGCCGAGCGCTACCACCGGCTGCTGCGCGACACCTCGCAGCTGGAGCGCCGCATCGAGGGCCGGACGAACACCATCGCCCGCACCTTCGACCGGATCGTCGCGCTGCTGACCGAGATGGACTACCTGCGCGGCGACGAGGTCACCGAGCACGGCAAGCGGCTGGCCCGGCTGTACGGCGAACTGGACCTGCTGGCCAGTGAATGCCTGCGCGAGGGCGTCTGGGAGGGGCTCGCCCCCGCCGAACTCGCCGCGTGCGTGTCGGCGTTGGTGTACGAGGCCCGGGTCGCCGACGACGCGATGGCGCCCAAGCTGCCGTCGGGCAGGGCGAAGGCGGCGCTCGGCGAGATGGTCCGCATCTGGGGCCGGCTGGACGCCCTGGAGGAGGACTTCCGGATCAGCCAGACGGAGGGCGTGGGCCAGCGCGAGCCCGACCTCGGCTTCGCCTGGGCCGCCTACATGTGGGCGTCCGGCAAGGGCCTGGACGAGGTGCTGCGCGAGGCGGAGATGCCGGCCGGCGACTTCGTGCGCTGGTGCAAGCAGGTCATCGACGTGCTCGGCCAGATCTCGGCCGCCGCGCCGTCCGCCGAGGGCTCGACGGTCGCCAGGAACGCCCGCAAGGCGGTCGACGGACTGCTGCGCGGCGTGGTCGCCTACTCGTCCGTGGGCTGAACCGCCCGGCCCAGAGCAGTCGGAGAAGCCCGGTGCGCCCCGTGCGCGCCGGGCTTCTGCCTTCCGCGCGCCCTCATCGGGGTGCGTCACCGCCGGGTTCCATGGGCAGGATCGAGAAGCCCCGGGGCGCTCCCTCGCCCGTGACGGTGAGTGGTTTTCGTACACCCGAGCGCGGTGACGGATTGTGTTCGAACGGCCGCGCAGCGTGTAAACGACCTGAGCGTACTCCTGTCCCAGGCGTCATTTCCGGCACTCGCCGAATATGACATGGCGATGATCCTGTCGGACTAAGCTCGCCCGCAGCGCACCGGGTTGAGATGAATTCGTGCGTTTGTTCCCCTATGTGCACGTTTCCCGACCGTCAGTCGATTCGTTTCAGAGGGCTCACATGGCGAGTGTCCAACTTCCCTACACACGCGTGCTGTTGTTGCCGGCCATAGTGATGGCCGCGGCGACCGGAGCCGCCGTCGCCCTGGTGACGGAGCCCGCCCGGATCGCCGTCGGCGTGTGCGGCGCCGTCGCGACCCTGCTGGTGACCGCCGCCGCGGCCGAGGCGGTGCGCCGCGGCCGGATCCTGCGCGAGGCGCGGGCCGAGCACGACCGCCACCGTGCGTACCTGGAGTCCCGGATCGCCGCCCACGACACGGAGACGGACCACTTCATCCGCCAGGTCGTCCCCGCGGCCCTGGACCACCTGCACGGCGGGAACGACCCCCATGAGGTGCTGCGCGACCTGCCCCGGCTCAACCCGGCCTGGCGCGACCTGCCGGAGTACCAGCTCCAGATGCTGCGGACGATGCTCAAGATCATCGACGACGAGGAGAACCTGCGCGACTCCGCCCAGCGCTCCTTCGTCAGCATCGCCCGCCGCGTCCAGGCGATCGTCCACCAGCAGGCCAAGGAACTCCGCGAGATGGAGGAGGACCACGGCCGCAACCCCGAGGTCTTCGACGACCTGCTGCGCATCGACCACGGCACCGCGCTGATCGGCCGCCTCGCCGACTCCATCTCCGTCCTCGGCGGCGGCCGTCCCGGACGCCAGTGGCCCAAGCCCGTCGCGCTCTACAGCGTGCTGCGCGGCGCCATGTCCCGCATCCTCGAGTACCGCCGCATCGACCTGAAGTCGATCGCCAAGATCAACATCAAGGGCATCCACGTCGAGCCGGTCATCCACGCCGCCGCCGAGATCCTCGACAACGCCACCCGCTACTCGCCGCCGACCTCCAAGGTGAGCGTCACCGCCACCGAGGTGCAGACCGGCGTCGCCATCGAGATCGAGGACGCCGGCGTCAGCCTCGACGAGCAGGCCCGCGCCCGCATCGAGGGCATGCTCGAACAGGCCCAGAAGGGCACCGACCTCCAGGAGATCGGCGGCAACCCGCGCCTCGGCCTCGCCGTCGTCGGCCGCCTCTGCACCGCGTTCAACATGCAGGTCTCGCTGCGCGCCTCCGCCTACGGCGGCGTCCGCGCCGTCCTCGTCGTACCCAGCGAGATGATCACCGACGAGCCCGGCGTGGGCCTCGCCCACGGCATCGGGGCGACCTCGGTGCCCCGCCCGGTCGACGCCCTGCCCGGCCCCGAGCGCACCCCCAAGAAGCGCCGCCCCACCAGCCCCCGCATCCCCGCCACCGTCTCCATGGAGGACGACGTCCCGGAGGTCACCGAGTGGACCGCGGGCGGACTGCCGCAGCGCCGCAACCGGGTGAAGACCCCGATCACCCAGCGGTACGCCGAGCAGGCGGCCGCCGAACGGGCCGAGCGGGAGGCCAAGGAGCGGGGTGAGGAGTACCACGACATCTGGGCCAGGCCCGAGCCCGAGAAGAAGCAGGACGACCGCGAACCCGGGCTGTGGGTCGACGCCTTCTGGGAGGGCATGCGCAAGGGCCTCGACCCGGGCGTCCCCACCACCGACTTCACCCGGAACCCGACCGCCTATCTGCATCTCATCAACGAACCGGCCCGCACCGAGGCCGATGACGAGGGGGACCTCAAGTGATCCAGCAACGAGCCAACTTCGACTGGATGCTCAAGGAGCTCGCCGACGGCGTACCCGGCGTCGAGATGATCGTGGTGCTCTCCGCCGACGGCCTGCGCATCGCCCGCTACGGCGGCGAGCCGGACGCCGCCGACCGGGTCGCCGCGGCCTGTGCGGGCGTACAGAGCCTCGCCGGGGCCGTCGCCCAGGAACTCCCGTACGGCAACGGCGAGATGAAGATGGTGCTCATCGAGATCGACGAGGGCTACTTCTATCTGATGGCGGCCGGTGCCAACGCCTATCTCGCGGTGCTCTCCGACATGACCTGCGAGCCGGGCCGCATGGGCGGCATGATGCGCGACCTCGTCGTCCGCATCGGCGCCCATCTGACCAGTCCGCCCCGACGGAACGGGCAGACCGTATGACTCCTCCGCGACGCCAGAGGCGCTTCCCCCAGGACGGACCCCCTCCGCAGCCGGCCGGACCGGCCGGGAAGGAGCGCGAGGGCGGCAACCCGGAGCGGCTGTACGTCGTCACCGGACCGGACGGTGAACGTGCCGACATCGATCTCGTCACGCTGATCGTGGCCGGCTCCCCGGACCCCCCGCCCTCCGCCACCCCCGAGCAGGCGGCGCTGCTCCGGCTCTGTGCCGCCCCCCTGTCCGTGGCCGAACTGTCGGCCTATCTCAACCTGCCGTTCAGTGTGGTGACCAGGCTGCTCACCGAGATGCTGGCGGCGGAACTGGTCCAGGCGCGCTTCCCGGTCGTCCGCAAGGCGCTGCCCGACCGTTCCCTTCTCGAAGCGGTGATGCATGGACTTCAAAGGCTCTGAGACCATCCCGGGCCCCCGCGCCGAGGACCGGTTGCCGCACACGGCACAGGCCGCGGTGAAGATCGTGATCGTGGGCGGGTTCGGGGTCGGCAAGACGACCATGGTCGGCTCGGTCAGCGAGATCAAACCGCTGACCACCGAGGAGACCATGACACAGGCCGGCATCGGGGTCGACGACAACTTCGGTTCCGCCTCCAAGACGGCCACCACGGTCGCCATGGACTTCGGCCGCATCAAGATCACGGACCAGCTGGTGCTGTACCTGTTCGGCACCCCCGGCCAGGAGCGCTTCTGGTTCCTGTGGAACGGGCTGTTCGAGGGGGCGCTCGGCGCGGTCGTACTGGTCGACACCCGCCGCCTCGAAGTCAGCTTCGACGTCATGGGACGGCTGGAGGAGCGCGGTGTGCCGTTCGTCGTCGCGGTCAACTCCTTCCCGGACGCCCCGCGTTACCCCGTCGCGGACCTGCGGTCCGCCCTCGACCTGTCCGAGCAGATCCCGATCATGGAGTGCGATGTGCGACGCCGCGCCTCCAGTCGCGACGTGCTGATGACCCTGATGCGGTTCCTGCACTCGCTCGCCATGACGGGCTCGCTCACCTGACCCCCCGGGATCCCTCCCGCACCGGACCCCGCTTTCCCCTTCGGAGCGACCACTGTGACGCCTGAACCCACCTCCCTGACGGGAGACTCCCCGACCGGAACGGACGCCCCCCGGCCCGGCCCGCCCCCCGGCTGCCCCGCGCACGGCAAGGGCCCCGGCGGGCTGAGCCGGCTGCACGAGTCGGAGGACCTGAGGAAGCTGTACGAGGAACTGCGGGCCGAACACGGTCCGGTGGCGCCCGCGCTGGTCCACGACGACGTACCGGTGTGGGTGGTCCTCGGCCACGCCGAGAGCCAGCAACTGGTGCGCACCCCCGCGCAGTACTGCAAGGACAGCCGCATCTGGTCCGCGCTCGCGGAGGGACTGGTCAAGCCCGACCATCCGCTGATGCCGCACATCGCCTGGCAGCCGATGTGCGCCCACGCCGAGGGCGATGAACACCGGCGGCTGCGCGGCGCCATCGACGCCGCCGTGGCGGCCACCGACTTCCGCGGTCTGCGCCGGCACGTCAACCGCAGCGTCCAGCGCGTCGTCAACCGGTTCTGCGAGGCGGGCGAGGCCGAGCTGGTCGGCCAGTACGCCGAACACCTGCCGATGGCCGTGATGTGCCAGGTCCTCGGCATGCCCGACGAGTACGACGACCGGATGGTCGAGGCCGCCCGCGACATGATCAGGGGCACCGAGACCGCGATCGCCAGCAACGCCTACGTCATGGAGGCCCTGGAACGCCTCACGGCCCGCAGCCGGGCCCAGCCGCTGGACGACTTCGCCGGCCACCTCGTCAGACACCCGGCCGGACTGACCGACGAGGAGGTCGCCCAGCACCTCCGGGTGGTGCTCATCGCCGCCTACGAGACCATCGCCAACCTCCTCGCCAACGTGCTGCGCCAGGTGCTGATCGACCCCCGCTTCCGCTCCCAGCTCAACGGCGGCCAGATGACCGTGCCCCAGGCGGTGGAGCAACTGCTCTGGGACGAACCGCCGTTCAGCACCATCTTCGCCTACTTCGCCAAGCAGGACACGGAGCTCGGCGGGCAACGCATCCGCAAGGGTGACGGACTGGTCTTCGCGCCCGCGCCGGCCAACGTCGACCCCCGCGTGCGCCCCGACCCGACCGCCGACATGCGGGGCAACCGCTCGCACCTCGCCTTCGGCGGCGGCACGCACGAGTGCCCCGGCCAGGACATCGGCCGCGTGGTCGCCGAAGTCGGTGTCGACGCGCTGCTCATGCGGCTGCCCGACGTCGAACTGAGCATCCCCGAGGAGCAGTTGGCCTTCACTGAGTCCATCGCCTCGCGGCATCTCGTGGAGCTGCCCGTCCACTTCACGCCCCGGCCGCAGCAGGACGTGCTGCTGCGGCCCAGCCATGAGAACGACGCGCCCCCGCAGCGGGACTGGCACATCGGCGTGACCCGGCCGACGGCCCCGGTGCCCTCTGTGTCTCCGGTGTCGCCGGAGCCGAGCGTCGAGCCGCCCGTGCCGCATCCCGTGCCGGTGCCGCCGCCGGTGACGGAACCCGCCCCGCCGCGGGGCGCCTGGCAGCGCTTCCTGCGCTGGTGGCGCGGTTACTGACCGGCCGCCCAGTCCTCGTACGAGGACCAGGCCGCGAGCGTCCGGCCACTGGTGAACCGGTGCTCCACGCCCGTCACCGGATCGGTGAACTCCAGCTTCCGTGCCAGCAGTTGCAGCGGACGCCGGAAGTCACCGGCCGGGACGGGGGCGGCCACCTCGGGATACAGCGGATCGCCGAGGATCGGCACGCCCAGGGCGCTCATGTGCACCCGCAGCTGATGGGTCTGTCCGGTGCCGGGCACCAGCCGGTACCGGCCGAGGCCGTCGGCCCGGTGGGCGGCGAGTTCGACGCGGGTGACCGCGTTCGGCTCGCCCTCGACCTCTTCGGCGGTCAGTACCCCGCGCTCCTTCACGATCCGGCTGCGTACGGTCCGGGGCAGGCCCAGGGCCGGGTCGTACGGGGCGACGGCCTCGTACTCCTTGTGCACCAGCCGGTCGCGGAACAGCGTCTGGTAGGCCCCGCGCTCCTCGGGCCGTACCGTGAACAGCACCAGGCCCGCGGTGAGCCGGTCCAGGCGGTGCGCGGCGCCCAGCTCCGGGACGCCCAGCTCACGGCGGAGCCGGGCGAGCGCGGTCTGGGCGACGTGGCTGCCGCGCGGGGTGGTGGCCAGGAAGTGGGGCTTGTCGACGACGACGACGTGCTCGTCCCGGTGGACGATCCTCAGCGGGAACGGCACCGGTACCTCGGCGGGCAGCTCACGGTGGAACCACACGAACATGCCGGGTGCGTACGGGGTGTCCGCCGGTACGGACCGTCCGTCCGCCCCGACGATCAGGCCCGCGGCGAACATCCCGTCCACGACCCCGGGGCCGGCGGTCGAGAGCCGCTGCGCCAGGTGCTCCCGTACCGTGGCCCACTGGTCCCCGGCGGGCAGCCGGACCCGTACCGGGTCCACACCGTCGCGCTGCGGCAGGGGGGAGGGCGGGATCGGCCGTCTGCGTCTCACACCGGGCAAGCGTACGGGGCCGCTCAGTCGTGGTTCCCGGTCGCCCGTTTCAGCTCCGCCTCGATCTCGTGCAGCGGTCGGCCCTCGGTCCGGGCGTACTCGGTCACCGCGAGGCGGACGTCACGGGCGAGGTCGCGCCAGGCCCGCCAGGCGGTTTCCCAGGTGGCGGTCTGGCGCCCGCTCCACTTGGTCCGGGTGGGTGGGCCGTAGGCGTCCCGCAGTTGCCGGACCCGGGAGTGTGCCTCGTCTGCCGCGCGCTGCTTGGCCACGAGTTCGTCGAAGGTGTGTGCCACGCGGCCGGATCCTGGGGCAGCGCCGCGCCTTTGGCCGGTCCGCCACGCCGCTGGCCCTGGCCCCTCGGGCCATGGTTCACCTGATCAGCCCGTCCGGGCGGGCGGGGGTGTCCCGGTGCTTTGTGGGGTGCCCCGCGTTGGTGGGGCTGCGGCCCCGGTGTCTTGCGGGGTGCCCCGGTGTGGGCCGGGGGTGGGGTTGCGCAGCCCGGCGCTTGCGGGGTGCCTCCCCCACTCTCGGCTTCTCCCCCACTCTCGGCTTCGCTCGAGCGGGAGGGACCCCCATGAGCGGGAGGGACCCCCATGAGCGGGAGGGACCCCCATGAGCGGGAGGGACCCCCATGAGCGGGAGGGACCCCCATGAGCGGGAGGGACCCCCACCGCCCACCCTCCCCCACTCTCGGCTCCGCTCGAGCGGGGGGACCCCCATCGCCCTGGGGCACCTCCCAGGCCCTTGAGGCACTGGGGGAGGCACGAATGCCCGCGGAGCGCGGGGAGCGGCGGCGTGCGGCCGCCCGCGAATCGTGGGGAGCGGCACGACTGCCCGCGGATCGTGGCGGCGTGCGGCTGCCTGCGGCTTCGGCGGGACGCAGGCGCGTACGGTCCCGGAGCGCGTGCCGCGGTGGGCGTGCCACAGGCGCCTACGGCGGGAAGGGGACGGGGCGGGGGTGGCCGCCCGCAGTGGCTGGCGCGTCCGCGCCCCCGGCCGTTCGAGACATCTGTTCCGCGCCAGTCCGAGGACGGACACCCCCGACGCGGCCCCGACCCACCCACCGGCCGTAGGCGCTCCACCAGCCCCCACCGGACCGGCACCGTGACCGTGCGGTCAAAAGGTCAGGCGGAGGTCTCCGTGCCTTCCTGCTCGGCCTCGACGCGGGCGTTCCAGTCGCGCTTGGAGGCCTGCCAGCCGTCCTCGTTGTGGCCGAGGCGCCAGTAACCGGAGATCGACAGGTCCTCGCGCGGAATGCCCCGCTCGACCCGCAGCAGACGGCGCAGCTCCTTCACGAAGTGGGCCTCGCCGTGGACGAAGGCGTGTACCCGGCCCTCCGGGAAGTCGAGGCTCCGGACGGCCTCCACCAGGGCCTCGCCGACGGGCCTGCCGCCGCGGTGCAGCCAGCGGACCTCCACATCGGAGTCGATCTTCTGCTCCTCGTCGGGGCCGGAGATCTCCACGAAGGCGAACGCCCTGGCGCCGTGCGGCAGCGCCTCCAGCGAGCGGGCGATCGCGGGCAGCGCGCTCTCGTCGCCGACGAGCAGATGCCAGTCGGCGGCCGGGTCGGGCGCGTAGGCGCCGCCGGGCCCCATGAACCGGACGACCTCGCCCGGCCGGACGTTCGCCGCCCAGGGGCCGGCCAGGCCCTCGTCGCCGTGGACCACGAAGTCCAGGGTCAGCTCACGGTGCTCGGCGTCCCACTGGCGCACCGTGTACGTCCGGGTCACCGGCCACTGCTCGCGCGGGAACTCCTCACGGATGCGCTGGAGGTCGAAGGGCTCCGGATACGTCGTCCCCGCGGCCGGGAACAGCAGCTTGACGTAGTGATCGGTGCAGGTGTCCGCCGAGAAATCGGAGAGCCCCTCACCACCGAGCACCACGCGCTGCATGTGCGGGGTCAGCCGCTCGGTGCGGACGACCTCGGCGGTGTGCGGCGCGCGGGGGGCGCGTACCGGTCGCTCTGCCATGAGGAGCCTCCCAGCTGTCACAGTTAGGGTTACCTAAGTTAGCACCTCGATCTCGGTCGACGCCCCGTCGGCGGACACCCCGTCCGGTTCAGCAATGTGTGCGGCTCACGCCGAGAGGGTCGTCAGCAGGCGCTGCAGCGAGCCGCCCAGACCCCAGCGGGCGGCCAGGGACTCCACCCCGGCCGGGTCGCGCGGCCCGTGCGGCAGCGCCGTGTCGACGTCCGGGAGCGGGACGTCGTCCGCGACCCGGACGACCTTGGGGGCGACCGCGAGATACGGCCGCGCCTCGTCCAGACGCTTGCGCTGCGACGGCGTGAGTTTGGCCCGCGGGTCGTCCACGGCCGCCAGGATCCCGGCCAGGTCGCCGAACCCGGCCAGCAGCTTGGCCGCCGTCTTCTCCCCGATGCCCGGCACGCCCGGCAGACCGTCGCTCGGATCGCCGCGCAGCAGCGCCAGATCCGCGTACCCCCTGCCGTCCACCCCATACTTCTCGCGCAGCACGGCCTCGTCGGTGACCTGGAGCGTGCCGACGCCCTTCAGCGGATACAGCACGCGCACCCCGCGCGCGTCGTCCACCAGTTGGTAGAGATCGCGGTCACCGGTGACGATGTCGACCGGTCCGCCGGCCCGGCCGGTGAACGTGCCGATCACGTCGTCCGCCTCGTACCCGGCGACCCCCACCCGCGCGATGCCCACCGCGTCGAGCACGCTCTCGATGACCGGCACCTGCGGGGACAGCGTGTCGGGCACCTCCTCCTCGTCCGGGCCCGCCGGGCGCTCCTCGGCGACGCGGTGCGCCTTGTAGGAGGGGATCAGCTCCACCCGCCACTTCGGGCGCCAGTCGGCGTCCATGCAGGCGACCAGGTGGTCGGGGCGGTGGTCCTTGACCAGGCGGTCGATGAAGTCGAGCAGTCCGCGCACGGCGTTCACCGGGGTGCCGTCGGGGGCCCTGACGGAGTCCGGGACGCCGAAGTAGGCGCGGAAGTACAGGGAGGCGGTGTCTAGGAGCATCAGTCGTCCGGTCACGGACCGCATCATGCCGTACGTCGCTGACAGTGCGGGTGCGTCGGTGTGGGCCGGGCGGTGGTCTACGCAGCCCGGCGTTTGCGGGGTGCCGTCGCGCCCACCCGTGCCGCCCCAGCGGCACGACTGCCCGCGGAGGGCGGGGCATGCGGCACGACTGCCAGCGGTTGGCGTGCTGTGCGCAACGAGTTGCGTTCTGCGCGAACTATGTGAGGCGTCACACGGACACGTTTGCCCTGTGCGAAACCGGGGAGGCGCGGCCCCGGAGCGATGCCGGTTACAGATTCAACTGTTTTGGGGCCGCGTGAGCCGTCCACCGGGCATCGCTTCTGCCATTTGCCGTCGAGACAAGAGGTACGCGTGTCATCCAGGCTTGAGGCCGAGCATCTGTTCAAGGTGTTCGGCAGACGACCGGACCAGGCGGTCGAACGACTGCGCCAGAAGAAAGCCGACCGGGAGGAGCTGCGCTCCGACGGCACCACCGCCGCCGTCATCGACGCCTCGTTCACGGTGGAGCCGGGCGAGATCTTCGTCGTCATGGGTCTGTCGGGCTCCGGCAAGTCCACCCTGCTGCGCATGCTGAACGGCCTGCTGGAGCCCACCGCCGGACACGTGCGCTTCGACGGCCAGGACCTGACCGCGCTGCCCGACCGGGAACTGCGCCGGGTCCGCTCCAAGAAGATCAGCATGGTCTTCCAGCACTTCGCGCTGTTCCCGCACCGCAGCGTCCGTGACAACGCCGCCTACGGTCTTGAAGTGCAGGGCGTGCCCCGCGCCGAGCGCGAACGCCGCGCCGACGAGGCGCTCGCCCTGTGCGGCCTGGCCGGCTGGGAGAAGTCGTGGCCGGACGAGCTGTCGGGCGGCATGCAGCAGCGCGTGGGTCTCGCCCGCGCGCTCGCCACCGACGCCGACCTGCTGCTGATGGACGAGTCCTTCAGCGCCCTCGACCCGCTGATCCGCCGCGACATGCAGGACCAGCTCCTCGAACTGCAGAAGACCCTGAAGAAGACGATCGTCTTCATCACCCACGACCTCAACGAGGCCATGCGCCTGGGTGACCGGATCGCGGTGATGCGCGACGGCCGCATCGTGCAGATCGGCACCGCGCAGGACATCCTGATCCGCCCCGCCAACGACTACGTCGCCTCCTTCACCCAGGACGTCGACCGCTCCCGCGTGCTCACCGCCGGCGCCGTGATGGACCGCGGGGTCCGCGGCGACGAGGCCGACTGCGGCTGTGAGACCGCGACGCCCGACACGCCGTTCACCGACCTGTGCGCGATCAGTGCCCGCGTACCGCACCCCGTGGCGGTGCTGGACGAGGAGGGCGCACTCGTCGGGATCGTGCCCCGGCAGCGCCTCGTCGGCTTCCTCGGCGACGAGGAGTCCGACCCCGGCGTCTGCGACACCCCGCGCGACAAGGGCGGCGAGAAGGTGATGGCCCGTGCCTAGGATTCCGCTCGGCGACTGGGTCAACAGCGCCGTCGACTGGCTGCTCGCCAACGTCAGCTGGCTGTTCGACTTCTTCAAGGCCGTCTTCACCGGCGCCTACGACGGTGTCAACGCCGTCCTCCAGGCCCCCGAACCGCTGATCCTCTGCGGCATCTTCGCGGTCATCGCCTTCTGGCTGCGCGGCACCTTCGCCGGTGTCCTCACCTTCTTCGGTTTCGCCTTCCTCGACTCCATGGAGTTGTGGGAGGACTCGATGGTGACGCTGGCGCTGGTCATCGTCGCCACGGTGATCGCGCTGGTCATATCGGTGCCGGTGGGCATCTGGGCGGCCCGCTCGGACCGGGTCAGCGCCGTGGTCCGGCCGGTCCTGGACTTCATGCAGACGCTGCCCGCGATGATCTACCTCATCCCGGCGATCCTGTTCTTCGGGACCGGCTCCGCCCCGGGCATCGTCGCCACCCTGATCTTCGCGCTCGCCCCGGGCGTGCGCATGACCGAACTGGGCATCCGCCAGGTCGACAAGGAACTGGTCGAGGCGGCCGAGGCGTTCGGCACCACGCCCCGCAACACCCTGCTGCGGGTGCAGCTCCCGCTGGCGCTGCCCACGGTGATGGCGGGCGTCAACCAGGTCATCATGCTCGGCCTGTCCATGGCCGCGATCGCCGGCATGGTCGGCACCGGCGGACTCGGCGGCGCGGTCATCGAGGCCATCGGACAGCTCAACATCGGCCTCGGCGCCGAGTCCGGCGTCGCCATCGTCGTCCTGGCGATCTACCTGGACCGCATGACCAGCGCCCTGGGCACCCAGGTCTCCCCGCTCGGCCGGCGCGCCGCCGCCAAGGCACGTTCCGCGCAGGGGCTGAAGATCTGGTCCTACCGGCCCCGCCCGCAGGTCGCCGTGATCGGTGTCGTCGTCCTCGCCCTGGTCGCGGGCGGCATGGGGATCTTCGGCGGCAGCGGCTCCGGGACCACCACCGCCGGCGGCGGGAAGGTCGGTGACGGCAAGAAGGTCACCATCGGCTACATCCCCTGGGACGAGGGCGTCGCCTCCACCTTCCTGTGGAAGGAGATCCTGGAGCAGCGCGGGTTCGAGGTCGAGGCCAAGCAGTTCGAGGCCGGCCCGCTCTACACCGCCCTCGCGCAGGGCAACGTCGACTTCCAGACGGACGCCTGGCTGCCCACCACCCACGAGGCGTACTGGAAGAAGTACGGCGAGCAGCTCGACGACCTCGGCTCCTGGTACGGCGAGACCTCACTGGAGCTGACCGTCCCGTCGTACATGAAGGACGTCGACAGCCTGGAGGACCTCAAGGGCAAGGCCGGCCTCTTCGACGGGGAGATCACCGGCATCGAGTCCAGCGCCGGCATGATGGGCCTGCTCAAGAGCAAGGTCCTCAAGGAGTACGGCCTGGACGAGGAGTACGAGGTCGTCGACAGCTCCACCCCGGCGATGCTGGCCGAGCTCAAGCGGGCCTACAGCAAGAAGGAACCGGTCGTCGTCACGCTCTGGTCGCCGCACTGGGCGTACAGCGACTACGACCTGAAGAAGCTGAAGGACCCCAAGGGAAGCTGGGGCGAGGGCGACGGCGTGCACACGGTGTCGCGCAAGGGCTTCGCCGGTGACAACCCGCTCGTCGGGAAGTGGCTGAAGGACTTCTCGATGTCCGAGAAGGAACTCACCGGCCTGGAAGCCGAGATCAACAAGGCCGGCAAGGGCAAGCAGCAGGACGCCGTCCGCACCTGGCTGAAGGCCAACCCCGGCGTGGTCGACAAGCTGGCCCCGGTCGGGTCCGGCTCCGGCGACACCCCCGCCGAGGCGAAGCGGCCGCTGGACGTGGCCTGGTTCCCCTGGGACGAGGACATCGCCGTCACCTACCTGTGGAAGAACGTCCTGGAGCGGCGCGGCTACGAGCTGAACCTCAAGCAGATGGAGGTCGGCCCGGTCTACACCGGCCTCGCCTCCGGTGACCTCGACCTCAACTTCGACGCCTGGCTGCCGTACGCGCAGAAGAACTACTGGGACAAGAGCAAGGACGACCTCACCGACCTGGGCACCTGGTACGAGCCCACCTCGCTGGAGATCGCCGTCCCCTCGTACGTCAAGGACGTCGAGTCCCTGGCGGACCTCAAGGGCAAGGCCGACCTGTTCGACGGGCGGATCATCGGCATCGAGCCCGGCACCGGCGAGATGCAGCTGCTCAAGAACGAGGTCATGCCGGGCTACGGCCTGGAGGACGAGTACGAGGTCGTCGACGGCTCCACGCCGGCGATGCTGGCCGAGCTCAAGCGGGCCCTCGCCAAGAAGGAGCCGATCGCGGTCACCCTGTGGTCGCCGCACTGGGCCTACAGCGAGTACGAGCTGACCAAGCTGAAGGACCCCGAGAAGGCCTTCGGTGAGGGCAACACGATCCGCACCATCGCGAGCAAGAAGTTCCCCGAGCAGTACCCCGAGCTCACGAAGTGGATCAAGGGTTTCCATATGAGCGAGGACGAGCTGGGCGGCCTGGAGGCCGAGATCAAGAACCGCGGCCAGGGCCACGAGGAGGAGGCCGTCGCCGCCTGGCTGAAGGAGCACCCGGACATGGTGGAGCGGATGACCCCGCAGTAGACGACTCCGCGGTAACCGCCGTACCGGCCGCCCCCGAGGGGCGGGCCCGGCCACGCACCTGACGGCGCGGCCGGGCCCGCCCCTCGGGCATGTCCGGAACCGGGCGGGAACACGGTGGGAATCCGGACAACCACGCAGCGCGACGCCCTCCCCGGACCTCCTGGTGACCTTTCGCCGGAGGAGGGGAACAATGGCGGGAACACCCCTTGTCGCGCACGGGGGGAACCGAGGGGCCCGCGGCGCGGCCGGCGTGAACCGGCGGGTCGGCGCCGGTCGCGTGTGACGGCGACGTGACAGGCGCCTGAAACGGTTTGCCGAACATGCGTAGGGTGCAGACAACCCACGAGAAGGAGTGCGCCGGGTCCGCGGCGCACGGGGTGCGGGACGATCGGCGGAGGAGGGAGCCGGAGCGATGGGCGACCACAAGGAACAGCCCTTGCGGGTGGGCGCGGCCGTGCGGCGACGACGCCGCGCGCTGGACCTCACCCTCGCCGTCGTGGCCGAGCGCAGCGGGCTGTCGGTCCCGTTCCTCAGCCAGATCGAGAACGAGCGGGCGCGGCCCAGCCAGACCTCCCTGGAGAAGGTCGCCGACGCCCTGCGCACCACCGCCGTGGAGCTCCTCGCCGCCGCCGACCCGGCGTGCAGCGTGGACGTCGTCCGCGCCGAGGGCGCCGAGCCGCGGACCGAACCGCGGGTGCGCTCCCTGGTGCGCGGTCACCACCAGATGCACGCCTCCGAGTTCACCGGCGACCATGACGCCGGCCGTGAACTCCAGTTCCGCAACGACCAGTTGATGTACGTGGCGGACGGCGCGGTGGAGATCGAGGCGGAGGGCCGCGCGTACCGTCTCGGCCGCGGCGACACCCTGTACCTCACCGGAGGCGTCCGGCACCGCTGGCGGGCCACGGTCCCGGAGACACGGCTGCTGGTCGTCGCCGTCGCCGAGCACATCGAGGCGCTGCGGGACAAGCCCCGCCGATGAGCCCCGCCAGGGTCGTCTCCCTCGTCCCGTCGCTGACGGAGGCCGTGGCGCTCTCCGCCCCCGGCTCCCTGGCCGGCGCCACCGACTGGTGCACGCACCCGGCCGGGCTGGACGTCGTACGCGTCGGCGGCACGAAGAACCCGAAGACCGACCGGATCGTCGCCCTCGCCCCCGATCTGGTGATCGCCAACGAGGAGGAGAACCGCGAGAGCGACCTGGCGGCCCTGCGCGCGGCGGGCCCCGACGTGGTGGTCCTCCCCGACGAGCCCTACCGCTTCACCGCCGACGACGGTCCGGAGGCCTTCCCCGGCCTGCCCTGCGCCCTCGTCGACGGCCGGCACCTCACCTGGTACGGGCCGTCGCTGACCGGGGCGCCGGCGGTGCTGGGGCGGGCCCTGCGAGCAGCGCGCCGCTGAACAGCCCGCGCGCCGTGCGCCAGGCGGCGGTGGCCCAGGCACCGGCCAGCAGGGCGTACAGGGCGAGCGCCAGTACCTCGTAGGCGAGCAGTCCGGTGTACGAGGCGAGGGCCCCGGCGCCGGTGACACAGGTGCCGACCGGGAACGTGAACGACCACCACGTCATCGCGAAGCGCATGCCCCGCCGCCACGCCCGTACGACGTGCGCGGCGGCGAGGCAGAGCCACAGCAGCGCGAACCCCGTGACGGGCACCCCGTACAGGACGGCGAGCGCCCTGAACCCCTCGTCGTACGGCGCCGGTACGACCCCCGGGGCGATGTCCGCGAAGGCGCCGACGGCGGTGGTGGACTGGCCGAGCGGTCCGAGCACCAGGAACAGCGACGGGGTGAGGACGAGGGGCAGCGGACCGTGGGTGATCAGCCGGCCGAAGACCAGCGGCAGCGTCATCAGGGTGGCGAGGAGGCTGAGCCCGAACATCGCGACGCAGGCGAGCAACAGGGTGGCACGGGGCTGGCCCTCCGGGAGGTACGGCACCAGGCGGGGCCCGAGCGCGGCGGACACCATGGGCGCGACCAGCGGCAGCAGCCAGACGGGCGTCGCCTCCCGCGCCGTCACCCGGTGGCGTACGGCCATGAGGTACGGGACGGCCACGGCGGCGGCCAGCCCGGCGGCCGTACCGGCGGTGAACAGCACGGCGTCGAGGACGACGGCCGCGCGCAGCCCGATCCAGTCCCGCCCGAGGGACAGGGCGCCGCCGCCGACGGCCAGCAGGGCCATGGAGAGGCAGCCGTAGAAGGGCGCCATGGCGGGGTCGAGGAGGTGGGCGCGGGCCCGGTCGCGGTGGTGGGCCCAGTGCAGGGCGCGGGCGGCGAGCAGAACCGCCAGGAGGACGAGGGACAGCGCCCAGACGGCGGTGAGCGCGGGGCGCAGGCCGGGCGCGTGCACGGGGAGCGCGGCGCCCGCTCCGGCGACGATGGCGGTGCCCATCACGCAGGCGTACCAGTTGGGTCCGAGGTGACGGACGGCGGTGGCACGCGGGGGCCGTGCGGTGGCACGGGGGAGGGGTGGCAGGGGCCGGATTGCGGTGACCATGGCCATACGGTCGGGCCTGCGGTCCACCGCCACCAGGGAGCACCCCTCTATGGCGGCATAAGCTGGGCTTATGAGCACAACGGATGACCACGACCATCCAGGGCACCGCTCCGCGAGCCCGGGGTCCCTGGCTCACCGGGTGCCGGACCTCGGCGCGCTGGAGCTGCTGCTGGCGGTGGCGCGGCTGGGCAGCCTGGGCGGGGCGGCGCGGGAGCTGGGCATCACCCAGCCCGCCGCCAGCAGCCGGATCCGGTCGATGGAACGGCAGCTCGGGGTGGCGCTCGTCGACCGCTCGCCGCGCGGATCGCGGCTGACCGACGCGGGGGCGCTGGTCACCGACTGGGCGCGGCGGATCGTGGAGGCGGCGGAGGCCTTCGACGCGGGCGCGCAGGCGCTGCGGGACCGCAGGGACTCACGGCTGCGGGTGGCGGCGAGCATGACGATCGCCGAGTACCTGCTGCCGGGTTGGCTGCTCGCGCTGCGCGCGGACCGGCCGGACACGGCGGTGTCGCTGCTGGCCGGGAACTCGGCGGCGGTGGCGGAGCGGCTGCTGTCGGGGGAGGCGGACGTGGGGTTCGTGGAGGGTCTCACGGTGCCGGCGGGGCTGGATTCCGCGGTGATCGCCCATGACCGGCTGATCGTGGTCGCGGCGCCGTCGCACGCGTGGGCGCGGCGGCGGCGGCCGATCGCGGCGGAGGAGCTGGCGAGTACGCCGTTGATCCTGCGGGAGAAGGGGTCGGGGACGCGGCAGGTTCTGGACGCGGCGCTGGGGGGATTGGCCCGGCCGCTGATCGAGCTCTCCTCCACGACCGCCGTCAAGGCAGCCGCCGTCGGCGGCGCCGGGCCGGCGGTGCTCAGCGAACTCGCGGTGGGGGAGGAGCTGGCGATGCGGCGGCTGGTGCGGATTCCTGTGAACGGGATCGCTCTTGCTCGTGATCTGCGTGCGGTGTGGCCCACGGGGCACCGGCCGGCCGGGCCGGCACGGGATTTGTTGGCTTTGACGCGGGGGTGAGGTTGGTTGGGGCTGGGCGGGGGGTGGGTCGCGCGGCCCGGCGCTCACGGGGTGCCTCCCCCACTCTCGGCTGCGCTCGAGCGGGGGGACCCCCATCGCCCACCCGTGCCGCCCTGCGGCACGACTGCCCGCGGGAACGGCGGCAAGGGCTGCCCGCGGTGGGCGGCGGTGGTCAGTGCACGCATCACGCGTACGTCCTCGCCCATCTCCGGGTGCCACTGGACGCCCAGGACCCAAGGGGACGTCGCGAGTTCGATCGCTTCCACCGTGCCGTCCTCCGCGTAGGCCGAGGGGATCAGGTTCTTGCCGAGGCGGTCCACCGACTGGTGGTGGTAGGTGGGGACGGAGGTCTGTTCCGGGGCGATGCCGGCGTAGAGCGTGCCGGGGACCGGCTTGACCGGGTGGTGGCCGAAGACGCCCGGCGCCTCCGTGTGGCCGTCGATGTGCTGGACCAGGGTGCCGCCCAGGGCGACGTTCAGGAGCTGCATGCCCCGGCAGACGCCCAGCAGCGGGATCCGGCGGTCCAGGGCCGCCTCGATCAGGGCGAGTTCCCAGGCGTCCCGCGTCCGGGCGGGCGGTCCCGTGCGCGGGTCGGGCTCGGCGCCGTAGCGGACGGGTTCCACGTCCGGGCCGCCCGCGACGACCAGGCCGTCGAGCCGGGCCACGGTCGCCGCCGCGTGCTCCGGCGCGTCCGGCGGGAGCATCGCGGCCAGTCCGCCCGCCCGCTGCACCAGCCGCGGATAGCCGGCCGGCAGCAGCGCGGCGTCCAGCCGCCACACCCCCCAGCGCACACCGGACTCCGCGTACGTGCTGATGCCGATGAGTGGCCTGGCCGTCATGCCGATCACCTTTCCCGCACTTCAGTCCCGTGACAACTCCGCCTCGGCCGCCGCCAGCGCCGCGAACTCCTCCTCCGGCGCCTTCGCCACCAGGTGCTTGCGGCTGTAGAGACCGAAGTACGCCACGGCCACGATGTAGACCGCCAGCGCGATGAACGCCGCCGTCACGTCCACCAGGAACGTCGCCACCAGCGCCGCGCAGGCCAGCACCAGCGCCACCGACGAGGTGAGCACCCCGCCCGGCGTCCGGTACGGCCGGGGCAGGTCCGGCTCCCGGCGGCGCAGCACGATGTGGGAGAGGGACATCAGCGCGTACGAGATCGTCGCGCCGAAGACGGCGATGTTCAGCATGCGCGCGCCGTCGCCCGTTCCGGCGGCCAGCGCGAAGCCGATCGCGCCCGGCACCAGCAGGCCGAGGTAGGGCGCCCTGCGGCTGCTGGTGAGGGAGAGGAACTTCGGCAGGTAGCCCGCGCGGGACAGCGCGAACAGCTGGCGCGAACCGGCGTAGATCAGCGAGAAGAACGACGCGACCAGCCCCGCGAGGCCCGCGTAGTTCACGATCCGGCTCAGCGTCGTCGCCTCGCCGTCCGGCTGGAGCGCCTCCACCAGCGGGTTGCCCGCGTCCTGGACCGCCGCCGAGCCGCGCGCCCCGGCCGCCGCGAAGAAGGTCACCACGGCCAGCACCACCAGGACGCCCATGGACCAGCGGATCGCCCTCGGCAGGGTACGGGCCGGTTCCCTGGTCTCCTCGGCGGCCAGCGGTACGCCCTCCACACCCAGGAAGAACCACATGCCGAACGGGAACGCCGCCCAGATGCCCAGCAGCCCCATCGGCAGCCAGGAGTTCGCGCCGAACGCCGAGGAGTCCACCGGGATGTCGTCCAGCGAGGAGGCGTCGAACCCGGGCAGCGCCCCCAGCGCGAACACCACCAGCGCCGCCACCGCGACGCCCGTGACGACGAAGCTGAAGCGCAGCGCCTCGCCCACACCCCACAGGTGGATGCCGATGAAGACGACGAAGCAGGCCAGGTACACCGGCCAGCCGGACTCCAGGCCGAACAGGCCCAGCGACTCGACGTAGTCGCCGATGAAGATGGAGATCGCGGCGGGCGCGAGGACGTACTCGATGAGGATCGCGGTGCCGGTGAGGAAGCCGCCCCACGGTCCGAGCGCCCGGCGGGCGAAGCCGTAGCCGCCGCCGGCCGTGGGCAGGATCGACGACAGCTCGGCCAGGGCGAGGACCATGCAGGTGTACATGGCGCCCATCAGCACCATGGCGATGGCCAGGCCGCCGAAGCCGCCCTCGGCCAGGCCGAAGTTCCAGCCCGAGTAGTCGCCGGACACGACGTAGGCGACGCCGAGGCCGGTCAGCAGCAGCCAGCCGGCGCTGCCGCGGCGCAGCTTCCTGCGTTCGAGGTAGTCGTCCGGCTCACCGGCGGGTTCACGGGACGCGGATGGAAGGCTCACAAGGCGACTCCCCAGGGGGCGGCGACGGCGGGGTGCAATGGAACGGATCCAGACCTTTGTGGGCCCATACCTTCGTGGCGCGGACGCCGCGAGCGCAAGCCCCGTGCGTCAAGCCGCGGTAAACCATCCGCGTGGCGTCACACCCTCACGCCAGGAAGCCCCGCAGCAGCGCCGCCGTCCCCGCGCAGTGCTCGCGCGTCATCTCCCTCGCCCCGTCCGCGTCCCCCTCCAGCACCGCCTCGACCAGCGCCGCGTGCTGCCGCTGCGAGTGCTCCAGGTTGCGCACCAGCAGCGGGATGCAGTCCAGCAGGTCGTTCACCGTCGCCCGTACCGCCGCGTACTGCGCGGTCAGCGTCGGCGAGCCGCACAGCTCCGCCAGGGTGAGGTGGAACAGCGTGTCGAGGCGCCGGTAGTCACTCAGCGGTGCCTCCTGCGTGCCGGACAGCGCCTCGCGCAGCCGTGCCGCCCGCTCCTCCGTCAGCCCGTGCGCCGCGCACAGCCCCGCCGCGCCCACCTCCAGCACCTCCCGGAAGCGCAGCACGTCCTCGATGTCGACCTCGGCGATCCGCCGCCGCAGCTCCTCCTCGCCGGTGTCCGTCGGGCGGGGCAGCACGAACGTCCCGCCGTACCGGCCGCGCCGAGACTCCACCAGGCCCTGGTCCTGGAGCACCTTCAGCACCTCGCGCAGCGTCACCCGGCTGATCCCCAGCCGCTCCGCCAGCTCCCGCTCGGCCGGCAGCCGCTCCCCGCCCGCCACCAGCCCCAGCCGCACCACCTGGAGGATCTGCTCCAGCGCCTCCTCGAAGCCGTTGCCCGCGCGGACCTGCCGCAGCACCGGCGCCAGGCGGTCCCCGACCGCGCCGACCGCATCTTCCGGCATCCGGCCGTGCCCCCTTCCCAAGCAAAGGTTCCCGGCAATACCTTAAGGCTCCCGGCTCGACCGAAGAAGGTCAGAAGAAGCCCGAAGAAGCCCGAGGAGGCTCTCCCGTGGCAGACCGCACACCCCCGCTCACCGTCGAGGAACTGCACGCCCTCGTCGCCGGCGGTGAGATCGACACCGTCGTCCTGGCCTTCCCCGACATGCAGGGGCGGCTCCAGGGCAAGCGGTTCGCCGCGCGCTTCTTCCTCGACGAGGTGCTCGGACACGGCACCGAGGGATGCAACTACCTGCTCGCCGTCGACGCCGACATGAACACCGTCGACGGCTACGCCATGTCCTCCTGGGAGACCGGCTACGGCGACTTCGCCATGTACCCCGACCTCGACACCCTGCGCCGGGTGCCCTGGAACGAGGGCACCGCCCTGGTCGTCGCCGACCTCGCCTGGGCCGACGGCTCCCCGGTCGTCGCCGCCCCCCGGCAGATACTGCGCCGCCAGCTGGACCGCCTCGCCGCGCTCGGCCACACCGCCCGGGTCGGCACCGAGCTGGAGTTCATCGTCTTCAAGGACACCTACGAACAGGCCTGGGACGCCGGCTACCGCGGACTCACCCCCGCCAACCGGTACAACGTCGACTACTCGGTGCTCGGCACCGGCCGCGTCGAGCCCCTGCTGCGCCGCATCCGCAACGAGATGGCCGGCGCCGGACTCACCGTCGAGTCCGCCAAGGGCGAGTGCAACCCCGGCCAGCACGAGATCGCCTTCCGCTACGACGAGGCCCTGGTCACCTGCGACCAGCACGCGGTCTACAAGACCGGCGCCAAGGAGATCGCCGCCCAGGAGGGCGTCTCGATCACCTTCATGGCCAAGTACAACGAGCGCGAGGGCAACTCCTGCCACATCCACCTCTCCCTCGCGGACGCGGCCGGCGACAGCGTCATGCCGGACTCCGCCGAGGAGCCGGACGCCATGTCCGAGGTCATGCGCCACTTCCTCGCCGGGCAGCTCGCCGCGCTCCGCGAGTTCTCCCTGCTCTACGCCCCGCACATCAACTCCTACAAGCGGTTCCAGCCGGGTTCCTTCGCCCCGACCGCCGTCGCCTGGGGCCGCGACAACCGCACCTGCGCCCTGCGCGTGGTCGGCCACGGCCGCTCCCTGCGCTTCGAGAACCGGCTGCCCGGCGGCGACGTCAACCCGCACCTCGCCGTGGCCGGCATGGTCGCGGCCGGGCTGTACGGCATCGAACAGAAGCTCCAGTTGCCCGAGCCCTGCCCCGGCAACGCCTACACCGCCGGCTTCGAGCACGTCCCCACCACCCTGCGCGAGGCCGCCGAGCTGTGGGAGAACAGCGCGATCGCCAAGGCGGCCTTCGGCGACGAGGTCGTCGCGCACTACCGCAACATGGCGCGCGTCGAGACCGACGCCTTCGACGCCGCGGTCACCGACTGGGAGCTGCGCCGCTCCTTCGAACGCATGTGAGGCCCGCCTTGTCCGACCAGCCCCCCGAGCTCCAGGTACGCAACCCCGCGACCGAGGAGGTGATCGCCACCGTCCCGGCCGCGACTCCCGCCGACGTCGACGCCGCCGTCGTACGCGCCGCACGCGCGCAGACCGCATGGGCCGCCCTCGCGCCCGGTGACCGGGCCCGGCTGCTGCGCCGGTTCGCCGCCACGGTCGACGAGCACATCGGGGAACTGGCCCGCCTGGAGGTCCGCGAGGCCGGCCACACCCTCGGCAACGCCCGCTGGGAGGCCGGCAACGTCCGCGACCTGCTCGACTACGCCGCCGGGGGAGTGGAACGCCTCACCGGCCGCCAGATCCCGGTCCCCGGAGGGGTGAACGTCACCTTCCTCGAACCGCTCGGCGTCGTCGGCGTCATCGCCCCCTGGAACTTCCCCATGCCCATCGCGGCCTGGGGCACCGCACCCGCCCTCGCCGCCGGCAACGCGGTGCTCCTCAAACCCGCCGAGACCACCCCCCTCACCGCCCTGCGCCTCGCCGAACTCGCCCTGGGGGCGGGCCTGCCCGAGGGCCTGTTCCAGGTGCTCCCCGGACACGGCCCCGTCGCCGGGAACGCCCTCGTGGAACACCCCGGCGTCGCCAAGATCGTGTTCACCGGGTCGACGGCCGTGGGCAAGCGGGTGTGGGCCGAGGGCGCGGACCGCCTCAAGCGCGTCACCCTCGAACTCGGCGGCAAGAGCCCCAACATCGTCTTCGCCGACGCCGACCTGGAGGCCGCCGCGACCGCCGCCCCCATGTCCTTCCTCGACAACGCCGGCCAGGACTGCTGCGCCCGCACCCGCATCCTGGTCGAGCGCTCCGCGCACGACCGGTTCCTGGAACTGCTCGCCCCGGCGATCGAGGCGGTCCGGGTGGGCGACCCGGCGGACGAGAACGTGGACATGGGCCCGTTGATCTCCGCCACCCAGCTCGCCCGCGTCCGCTCCTACGTCGCCGACGACCTCGACGGCATCCGCGGCAAGGCCCCCGAGGGCCCCGGCTACTGGTTCCCGCCCACCGTCCTCACCGGCGTCGACCCGCGGTCCCGCGTCGCCGTCGAGGAGGTGTTCGGCCCCGTCGCCGTCGTCCTCCCCTTCGACGACGAGGCCGACGCCGTACGCCTGGCCAACGCCACCGACTACGGCCTCTCGGGCTCCGTCTGGACCCGGGACGTCGGCCGCGCCCTGCGCGTCTCCCAGGCGGTCCGCGCGGGCAACCTGTCCGTCAACTCCCACTCCAGCGTCCGCTACTGGACCCCCTTCGGCGGGTTCAAGCAGTCCGGCGTCGGCCGCGAGCTCGGCCCGGACGCGCTGGCCGCCTTCACCGAAACCAAGAACGTCTTCATCAGCATGGAGGCCTGAGGGCACATGAGCGAAGAGAACATCTGCCGCCGACTGGTCGGCCGCACCGCCGTCGTCACCGGAGCCGGCAGCGGCATCGGCCTCGCCACCGCCCGCCGGCTCGCCTCCGAGGGCGCGCACGTCGTCTGCGGGGACGTGGACGAGACACGCGGCAAGGCCGCCGCCGAGGAGACCGGCGGCATCTTCGGACACGTCGACGTCACCGACCCCGAGCAGGTCGAGGCGCTGTTCAAGGCCGCGTACGACACCTACGGCAGCGTCGACATCGCGTTCAACAACGCCGGTATCTCCCCGCCCGACGACGACTCCATCCTGGAGACGGGGCTGGAAGCCTGGAAGCGCGTCCAGGAGGTCAACCTCACCTCCGTCTACCTGTGCTGCAAGGCCGCCATCCCCTACATGCGGCGCCAGGGCAAGGGCTCCATCATCAACACCGCCTCCTTCGTGGCCCGGATGGGCGCCGCGACCTCGCAGATCTCGTACACCGCCTCCAAGGGCGGCGTCCTCGCCATGTCCCGGGAACTCGGCGTGCAGTTCGCCCGCGAGGGCATCCGCGTCAACGCCCTGTGCCCCGGCCCGGTCAACACCCCGCTCCTCCGGGAACTGTTCGCCAAGGACCCCGAGCGCGCCGCCCGCCGCCTGGTGCACATCCCGCTCGGCCGGTTCGCCGAGGCCGACGAGATCGCCGCCGCCGTCGCCTTCCTGGCCAGCGACGACTCCTCCTTCGTCAACGCCACCGACTTCCTGGTGGACGGCGGGATCTCGGGGGCGTACGTCACACCGCTGTAGCGTTCGCCCTACAGTGCCAGGATGAGCATGACGCCCCCGCCCGGCTGGTACCGCGACCCGCACGCGCCGCACCAGGAACGCTGGTGGGACGGCACGGCCTGGACCGGGCACCGGCGCGCGCCCGGCGCTCCCGCCGTGCCGCCGGCCCCGTCCGCCGGCGGCACCGGCCGCACGAGGGCGGTCGCGCTCACCACCGCCGGGGCCGTACTGGTCGCGGCGGTCGTCACCGGCGCGGTGCTCCTCGGCGGGGACGACGGCGACCCGGAGACGCGCACCGGTCCGACGGCCACCACGTCCGTTCCCGGGCCCCCGTCGCCGTCACCGTCCGGGTCCGGGTCGTCCGCCGGGGACCCGGACGTCGTCGAGGACCAGCTCAACGGGATCACCTTCCCGCTCCTCGACGGCTGGGTCCGGCCCGAGAACGTGACCCAGGACGACGTCGTCATGACCACCGACGGCACCCACGACTGCCCCGGCGACGGCAGCCTCTGCCGGCACGGCCTCGTCATCTCCCGCACCGTCACCGAGAACGACGAGACCTCGCCCCGGGCGCTCGCCGAGGAGGACATCTCCGACGCGGCCGACGCGGCCTTCGGCAAGGACGCCCTCGGCCAACGCCCCTACGGCGGCCTGGAGTCCCACGAGGTCGTGAAGTCCGGCCCGGTCGCGGTGGCGGGCCGGGCCGGCTACCTCGTGCGGTGGCGCGTCACCACCGCCGAGGGGCCCGGCGGCCATGTGCAGTCACTGGTGTTCCCCTCCAGCGTCGGCACCGGCTCCCCGGTCCTCGTCCGCTACGTCTTCGAGGCGGGGGAGGACGGCCCGCCCCCGGCCGACATGGACCGCATCACCGAGGGCATCCGCTCGGTCACCGACACGGCCTCCGGCGGCGGCGTCGGCAGCAGCGTCGGCCCGGCGGACTGAGCCGCTACAGGAAGGTGTGGCCCTCACCGCGGTACGTCGGCACGGTCGCCGTCACCGCGTCGCCCTCCACCAGGTGCAGCGCGTCGAACCGTTCGCACAGCTCGCCCGCCTTGGCGTGCCGGAACCACACCTTGTCACCGATCAGCAGATCGTCGGCGGGCGAGCCCAGCAGCGGCGTCTGCACCTCGCCCGGCCCCTCCTGAGGGTCGTACCGCAGCCCCTCCGGCAGATACGGCACCGGCAGCCGGTCCGCGCCGGCCGCGCCCGACGCCGGATAGCCCCCGCCCAGCACCGTCACCACGCCGACACCGGGCCGCCGTACGACGGGCAGGGCGAACAGGGCCGACGGACGTCCGCTGAACGACGTGTAGTTGTCGAACAACCGAGGCACGTACAGCCCCGAACCGGCCGCGATCTCGGTGACCGCGTCCTCCGCGGCGGTGTGCTGCACACTGCCCGTGCCGCCGCCGTTGACGAACTCCAGATCCGGTACGACCTCCCGCACCGCCCGCACCACCGCGGCCCGCCGCTCGCCGAGTTCACGGCGCGCGGCGGCCTGCATCAGCCGTACCGCCCGCGACCGCAGCGGCCGCCCGGCCACCGCGTCGCCGACACCGGCCACATGACCCTCGTACGCCATGATCCCGACGACCTCGAAGCCGGGGCGCCGGGCCACCGCGCGCGCGAACTCGGCCACCTGGGCGGGGGAGTGCAGCGGGGAACGCCGGGCGCCGATCCGCACCCGCCCGCCGAGCAGCTTCAGGGACGTGTCCAACTCCAGGCACACGCGCACCACTTCGCCGCCGCCCCCGCGGGAGGCGTCGATCAGGTCCAGCTGCGCCGGATCGTCGACCATGACCGTGACGGCGGCGGCGAGCTTGGGATCGGCGGCGAGCTCGGCGTAGCGGGCGCGGTCGGCGGAGGGGTAGGCCAGCAGGACGTCGTCGAAACCGGAACGGGCCAGCCACAGGGACTCGGCGAGCGTGAACGACATGACGCCCGCGAAACCGTCCCGGGCCAGGACCCGTTCGAGCAGCGCACGGCAGCGTACGGACTTGCTCGCGACCCGGACCGGCTTCCCGCCCGCCCTGCGGACCAGATCGCCCGCGTTGGCGTCGAAGGCCTCCAGGTCCACGATCGCGAAGGGGGCGTCGAGAGGAGCGGTGGCCCGGTCGTAACGGGCCCGGTCGGCGGCGCGCACAGTCATGAGCGCAGCCTGCCAGACGGGATTACCGCACGGTAGGGGATGTTCCGGGCAGATGCCGCGGCCCTGCGGACTGGTTCCCGCTCGACGCGGACCACGCCGTAGAGTGACGCGCACGCACGACGGCGGAGCGGCGCCGGGCAGAGGTCCGGACCGGGATGACGCGTCGTCCGTGCGGGTATCTCTACCAGGGACGAGTCCGTGCCGGGCGGGCACGACGAAACGGGGGGTGCATGAGCACGGAAGCGCGCCGCGCCTCCCACCCCCCGCGCCCCACCGTCCCCCCGCGCCCCGCACACCCCCCGAGGCCGACGGAACAACCGGAAGACCCCGCCACCCCCCGAGGCAGCACCTCGGGCGGCTCCGGCCCCTTCGACCCCCGCGAGCCCGCGCGCCCGTCGGCGGGGGGCCCCGCCCGCGCGGAGGCCGGCGGCACGGCTGGACCTCGTGGGCGTACCTCGGGCGGTTCCGGTGCGTTGGAGGCCCGTGAGCCGGCGCGTCCGTCGGCGGGTGGTCCCGCTCGTGCGGAGGCCGATGGCACGGCTGGGCCTCGTGGGCGTACCTCCGGTGGATCCGGTGCGTTCGGGCCCCGTGAAACCGCGCGTCCGTCGGCCGGGGGCGTCGGCCCGCCGCGTTCTCCGGGCTTCGGTGACGGTGTGTCCGCCGGTACGGGCCCCGTCGCACCCCCGCCTCCGCGTGCCTCCGCCCGTTTCCCCGACACGCCGCCGACCGCAGGCCGGGGGGAGCGGTCCCCGGGCGGCTCACCCTCCGTACCGCCGCAGCCCACCGCGCGCGGCACGGCCACCCCTCCCGAAACCCCGTCGGAGACCACCACCCGCCTGCGCGCGGTGCAGCCCGCCCGACCGGGCACGGCCCCGGCGTCCGACACGCGCCCGGGGACCGGCGGCCCGGCCCCGGACGCGCGGCCGGGAGCCGGCCAAGAGCGTCGCCCCGGAGCGAACCCCGCGTCCGGCGCCGGCGGTGCGGGCCGTTCCGGGGCGGACCCGGCGTACGCGGCGGCCGGTGCGGGCCCGGCGGGCGGGCCCGATCCCGCGCTCTCCTGGAGTGCCCCCATGGCGCCGGGCGGTACGCCCGGAGCGGGACGGCCGGTCGTGTCGTTCGGGGAGCCCGAGGGATACGACGAGGGCGCGCGGCCCCGGCCGCTCGGGCGGCGGGGGCGGTCGCAGGCCGTCGCGGCCGCCGCCTGTCTCGTCCTCGGGACGGGACTCATCGGCGGTGCCGTCACCGGAAGCTGGCTCGCCGGGGACTCCGACGGGCCGGGCACCCGGAACGGCTTCGCCGCCGCCCGGGACATGTGGCACGGCGTCCCGGTCGACCAGCTGTTCCCGCCCACCCTCCAGGGCGAGGGCGCGGGCCCCGGCGGCGCCGACCGGACCTGGACCCGTATCGCCGTGGCCCCCGACAGCGGCTGCGAGGACGCCTTCGACGCCCTGCTCCGCAAGGTCCTCGCCCCCGTCGGCTGCGAGCGCCTGCTGCGCGCCACCTACACCGACGCCACCCAGAGCCATGTCACCACCGTCGGCCTGCTGTTCACCAAGGCCGACGCCGCCGCCATGACCTCCCTGGCCCGCCGCTTCGACAGGGAACGCCTGGACCGCCGTACCGACCTCATGCCCCTGCCGTACGCCGCGAAGGGCACCGCCGCCGCAGGCTTCGGCGCCGAACAGCGCGCCACCTGGACGGTCTCCGTCCTCACGGACGCCCCCGTCGTCGTCTACGCCGTCTCCGGCTGGGCCGACGGCCGCACCGTCGACACCCCGCAACCCGCCGAGGACGCCATGCAGTCCGGAGCCACCACCGCCCCCGCCCAGGCAGGCCTCGGCCACGAGGCCCAGGGCCTCGCCGACCGCGTCGAACGCGGCCTGCGCAAGAAGGCCGGCACCGTCACGGAGCAGCCGTCATGAGCCCCGTCACCGGCCGGCGCCCCGCCGCGGCGGCACTCGGCGGTCTCCTCGCCACCGCCCTCGTACTCGTCCCCGCCACCACCGCGCACGCCGACGGCATCCGCGCCCGGCAGTGGTCCCTGGAGGCCATGCACACCGAGGAGGCGTGGCGGACCACGAAGGGCGCGGGCGTCACCGTCGCCGTCCTGGACACCGGCGTCGAGGCCGACCACCCCGACCTCGACGGCAACGTCCTCACCGGCAGGGACCTCGTCGGCTTCGGCGCGAGCGAGGGCGACCGCGCCTGGGCCCGCCACGGCACCGCCATGGCCGGCATCATCGCCGGCCACGGACACGGCCCCGGCAACGCCGACGGCGTCATGGGCATCGCCCCCGAGGCGAAGATCCTCCCCGTCCGCGTGATCCTGGAGGACGGCGACGACTCCCGCGCCAAGGCCCGCAAGACCCGCGGCAACGCCCTCGCCGAGGGCATCCGCTGGGCCACCGACAACGGCGCCGACGTCATCAACCTCTCCCTCGGCGACGACTCCGCCTCCGCGCACCCCGAACCCGGCGAGGACCAGGCCATCCAGTACGCCCTGCGCAAGGGCGTGACCGTCGTCGCCTCCGCCGGGAACGGCGGCGAGAAGGGCGACCACGTCTCCTACCCGGCCGCCTACCCGGGCGTCATCGCCGCCACCGCCGTCGACCGCTACGGCACCCGCGCCCCGTTCTCCACCCGCCGCTGGTACGCCACGGTCAGCGCCCCCGGCGTCGACGTGATCATCGCCGACCCCGACCACAAGTACTACGAGGGCTGGGGCACCAGCGCCGCCGCCGCGTTCGTCTCCGGCGCCGTCGCCCTGGTCAAGGCGGCCCACCCGGACCTGGCCCCGGCCCAGATCAAGCGCCTCCTGGAGGACACCGCCCGCAACGCCCCCGCCGACGGCCGCGACGACTCCCGCGGCTTCGGCTTCATCGACCCGGCCGCCGCGATCGAGGCCGCGTCCCGGACGGAGCCGGAGGGCCTGAAGTCGGCGGCGTACGGCGACAAGTACTTCGGCCCCGGCCCGGACACCGCCGGCTCCGACGACGACACCGCCGACTGGGCGGCCCCCCTGGCGGGCGGCGCGGGCGGTGTGCTGCTGGTCGTCGCGGTGGTCCTGTGGCGCGGCCGACGCGTCCGCTACGACGAAGGCTGATCCTCCGCCGCCGCACCCGAGGCGTCCCCGGTGAACACGGACACCGCAGCCCGCGCCGCCGCCTCGGTCAGCGCGATCCCCTCCTCCTGGGTCGCGCTGCCCCGCGACAGCACCGCCACCAGACAGCCGTGACCGCCCGCCGTCACCCGTCCGATGCTGTTGATCACCCACAGCCCGGTGGTGCTCCGCCGCAGCCAGCCGTTCTTCAACGCCCATTCCGCACCGTCGGCCGCCGCCGACACCCCCCACCGCTGCCCCACGGCGATCCGCTCCATCAGCTCCCGCACATACGCCCGTGAGGCCTCGCTCAGCTCCGAGCCCTCCGCGTCGAACACCTGCCGCAGCAGCGCGAGCTGGTCGGCGGCCGTGGTCTGCGTCAGCCCCCACAGCGGGCCGTCCCCGCCCGCCGTCCCCGTCAGCCCGAACCGCTCGTTCGCGGCGTCGAGCCCGTCCGCCGTCCCGATCGCCCGCCACAGCGCCGACGTGGAGTCGTTGTCACTGTTCTCGATCATGGCGGCGGCGTACGTCTTCTCCTCGGCGGTCAGCGTCCGCCCCGCGTCCTGCGCCTGGAGCAGCAGCGCCGCCAGTATGTCGACCTTGACGATGCTCGCCGTGTCGAAGGCGCCCCCTCCGTACGAGGCGCTCTCCCCGGAGTCCGGGTCGAGCACCGCCACCGACACCTCGGCGCCCTCCGCCACGTCCACCGACCCCATGGCCGCCGCCAGCAGCGCGTCCCGGTCCACCGCCGCCTCCGTCACGCTCTCCACCGCCGCTTCCTCCCCTTCGGCCGCCCGCGAGGCCGACGAGGATACGGTTTCCGCCGTCCGCGGGTGCGCCCAGGAGGTCATGTACACCGCCCCCGCCGCCGTACCGCCCCCGACGACGGCCAGGGAGAGGGCGAGGGAGACCAGGGCACGGCGCCGGGACCGGCGGGCACGACGGCGCCGCCGCGGTCTGCTGGAGGAGTCCATGGCCGCGATGGTCGGGGCGGTGGCTGTGCGGACCGTTGGACGGAGCTGAGAGCCGGCTCAGATCTCGGTGAGAGGCCGGTGAGGAACACCGTCCACCCCCCGATAGGGTCGGTGACCGTGGCGAACAAGAACATCCCCGACTCCCCCTTCCGCGACGACGACGGCACCGCCGACCCCCGGCTGAGCGCCGCGCTCGCCGCCTGGGCCGAGGACGGCAACGCCGTCGGCCCCGTCCTGGAGGCGCTCAAGGGCGCCCGGCTGCTCGTCCCCGTCGTGGCCGTCCTCGGGGAGGTCGAGGAGGACGAGAACGGGCTGCGCCGCGAGAAGACCAGCGACATGGCCGTACCGACCCTGAAGGCCGGCGGGCGCACCGCCCTGCCCGCCTTCACGTCCACCGAGTCGCTCGCCCGCTGGGACCCGGCGGCCCGCCCCGTCGCCGTACCGCTGCACCAGGCCCTGCAGGCCGCCGCGCACGAGAAGGCGGACACGGTCGTCCTGGACCTGGCCGGGCCCGTGCCCTTCGAGCTGACCGGCCCCACGCTGCTCGCCCTCGCCGAGGGCCGCACCAGCACCGCCCCGCTCGCCGACCCGGCCGTCCTCGAGGCCGTACGGGCCGCCGTCGCCGCGGAGCCCGCCGTGCTGCGCGCCCACCTCGGGCCGGGACAGGCCGACGGCACCCTCGCCCTCGTCCTCGACCCCGCCGCGCCCGCCGCCGAGGCGGCCCGCGCCGTGGCCCAGCGGCTGGCCGCCGACGAGACACTGAGGGCCCGCCTGGTGCGCGGCCTCGACCTGGCAGTCCTGCCGGCCGGGACCACGCCCCCGGGCGAGCCCCTGTACGTACGTCCCTGACGACCTAGCCGTAGAGCGGCCCGGTGTACTTCTCACCCGGGCCCTGGCCGGTCTCGTCCGGGACCAGGGAGGCCTCGCGGAACGCCAGCTGGAGCGACTTCAGACCGTCGCGCAGCGGCGCCGCGTGGAACGAGCTGATCTCCGTCGCGGAGGCGTCCAGCAGACCGGCCAGCGCGTGCACCAGCTTGCGGGCCTCGTCCAGGTCCTTGAACTTGTCGCCCTCCTCGGTCAGACCGAGCTTCACGGCGGCGGCGCTCATCAGATTGACGGCGACCGTCACGATCACCTCGACCGCCGGGACCTCCGCGATGTCGCGGGCCATGGCGTCGAAGTCGGGGTTGCCGGGGGTCTCGGGGGTGTCCGAGGGGGAGGTGTCACTCATGCCCCACACGATAGGCGCAGACGCGTGTCCCCTTGACAGCAGGAGGCACGGGACACGTGGTTAGCGCACGTCTTCCGGAGCTGCTAACCTTGTGTAACGACCGGTCGGACCCGTATGCCTCACGGCCCGCGAGCCCGGCCCACAAGTGGAGGCTTCGAACTCCCACCCGACCGCCCTCAGGGCGGCGGGTCACCGGTCAGGCGGTCCCGTCTCCGAGACGGCGATCCGCCCGAAAGTGCGCCCCGCGGTCCCCGTGGCGGTGCTCCGGTAGTTCGAGGAGCCCCGCCTGTGATCGTCCGGGGCATTTTTTCTGCTTCGGCGCGGTTAGGTCTTACGCATACAGACGTTACGCGGCTGTCCGCCAGACCGTCGCGTGGTGCTACCGAGGAGGATCCATCAGCGCCGAGCCCCGCATCAACGACCGGATTCGCGTTCCCGAGGTGCGACTTGTCGGTCCCAGTGGCGAGCAGGTCGGGATTGTCCCGCTTGCCAAGGCCCTGGAGCTTGCGCAGGAGTACGACCTCGACCTCGTCGAGGTCGCGGCGAACGCCCGTCCGCCCGTGTGCAAGCTCATGGACTACGGGAAGTTCAAGTACGAGTCGGCCATGAAGGCCCGTGAGGCGCGCAAGAACCAGGCGCACACGGTCATCAAGGAGATGAAGCTCCGGCCGAAGATCGACCCGCACGACTATGACACCAAGAAGGGTCACGTCGTCCGGTTCCTCAAGCAGGGCGACAAGGTCAAGATCACGATCATGTTCCGTGGTCGCGAGCAGTCCCGGCCGGAGCTCGGCTACCGACTGCTGCAGCGTCTCGCGGAGGACGTGGCCGACCTCGGGTTCGTGGAGTCGAACCCGAAGCAGGACGGCCGCAACATGATCATGGTTCTCGGTCCGCACAAGAAGAAGACCGAGGCGATGGCCGAGGCTCGCCAGGCGCAGGAAGCCCGCAAGGCGGAGGCGAAGGCCAACCCCGGCAAGTCGCAGAACGCCGCGGACGCCGAGGCCCAGCCGGCCGAGGAGCCTGCCGAGGCGTGACTCCCCGGGGCGCGAGCCCCAGGAAGCAAACCGACACAAGTACGACGCTCCACCGTGCCCGGTTCTCATGACCGGGCACCGGAGCGCCACCGACGAGGAGAGAACGGCGCTATGCCGAAGAACAAGTCGCACAGCGGTGCCAGCAAGCGCTTCAAGGTCACCGGCTCCGGCAAGGTGCTCCGTGAGCGCGCCGGCAAGCGCCACCTGCTCGAGCACAAGTCGTCCCGCGTGACGCGTCGCCTCACCGGCAACGCCGAGATGGCCCCGGGCGACGCCGCGAAGATCAAGAAGCTTCTCGGCAAGTGACGTACGGGCGCCACTGAGCGTCGTACGGCAGGACCGGGACCCCATCGATACCGGGCCGTGTGAGGACAACCACGGCCCCGCTACAAGGAGTTAACAAGTGGCACGCGTCAAGCGGGCAGTCAACGCCCACAAGAAGCGCCGGGCGATCCTCGAGCAGGCCTCCGGCTACCGCGGTCAGCGCTCGCGCCTGTACCGCAAGGCCAAGGAGCAGGTCACCCACTCGCTGGTCTACAACTACAACGACCGCAAGAAGCGCAAGGGTGACTTCCGCCAGCTGTGGATCCAGCGCATCAACGCCGCTGCCCGCGCCAACGGCATCACGTACAACCGCTTCATCCAGGGCCTGAAGGCCGCGAACGTCGAGGTCGACCGCAAGATCCTCGCGGAGCTGGCCGTCAACGACGCGACCGCCTTCGCGGCGCTGGTCGAGGTTGCGCAGAAGGCGCTGCCGGCGGACGTGAACGCGCCCAAGGCCGCGTGAGCACTGCGTTGGCTTGAAGCCGACGTGAGTTTCCAGGACCCGCAGGCTTGAAAGCTTGCGGGTCCTGTTGTTCGGTTCGTCGGCCGTCGTTCGGCTGCGGGTCCGTTGTGGCTGGTCGCGCAGTTCCCCGCGCCCCTGGGGAGTTGCACGGCCGCGTGTTGAGTACTCCCGAAGGTGACGAAGAAGATGGCCTCCGTCAGCCCTGAGCTGATCTCTCCCCGCTCTGCCCGTGTGAGTGCCGCTCGGCGGCTTGCCAAGCGGAACTTCCGGGGGAAGGAGCGGCTGTTTCTCGCCGAGGGGCCGCAGGCCGTGCGGGAGGCCGCCGTCCACGGGGACACGCTCGTCGAGCTGTTCGCCACCGTCGAGGCCGCCGATCGGTACGCCGACATCGTCGGGGCGGCCCGCGACGCGGGCGCACGGATCCACCTCGCCTCCGAGGACGTCATCGCCGACATCTCCACCACCGTCACCCCGCAGGGGCTCGTCGGGGTGTGCCGGTTCCTGGACACGCCGTTCGAGGAGATCCTCGCCGCCCGGCCCAGGCTCGTCGCCGTCCTCGCCCACGTACGCGACCCCGGGAACGCCGGCACCGTGCTGCGCTGCGCCGACGCCGCCGGAGCCGAGGCCGTCGTCCTCACCGACGCCTCCGTCGACCTGTACAACCCCAAGGCCGTACGCGCCTCCGTCGGCTCCCTGTTCCACCTGCCCGTCGCCGTCGGCGTCCCCGTCGAACAGGCCGTGAGCGGACTGCGGGGCGCGGGCGTGCGGCTGCTCGCCGCCGACGGCGCCGGGGACCGGGACCTCGACGACGAGCTCGACAAGGGCACCATGGGCGGCCCCACCGCCTGGGTCTTCGGCAACGAGGCCTGGGGCCTGCCCGAGGAGACCCGCGCCCTCACCGACGCCGTCGTCCGCGTCCCCATCCACGGAAAGGCGGAGAGCCTGAACCTCGCCACCGCCGCCGCCGTATGTCTCTACGCGTCGGCACGTGCACAGCGCGCCGCCGGAGGGTGCCGCTCCGTCACCGGGAACTAGTAGGGTGACCAGCCCGGGGACCCTCCCCCAAGCTCTCGGCAAGGGCTCGAGCACGGGGCGCCCCGAGGACGTTCCGAGAGGTGGGGTACGGGGATGAGCGTCGGCACGAGCAGCGCACCGGGCGCACGGCGGGCGGCGCGCCCGCCCGCGCCCCGGCCCGGTGATCTCGCCGAACTCGGCATCGACCCCGACCAGCTGCCCGACGGACTCGTCGTCGCCGACGAGCACGGACGGGTGATCTGCTTCAACGCGGCGGCCGTCCGCATCACGGCCGTCCCCGCCGAGCAGGCCCTCGGGCAGCCGCTGGAGACCGCCCTGCCGTTAGAGGACCTGGAGAGCCGCCGCTGGTGGCAGCTCACCGACCCCTACGGCGGCCTCGCCATCCGCGTCCGCCAGCCCGAACGCAACCTGCTGCTCCCCGGCGGCCGGGAGGTCCTCGTCTCCGCCCGCTACGTCCGCACCGCACCCACCGGCCCCGTCCGCCGCGTCGTCGTCACCCTGCGCGACACCGAGGCCCGGCGCCGCACCGAGCGCAGCCACGCCGAGCTGATCGCCACCGTCGCCCACGAACTGCGCTCCCCGCTCACCTCCGTCAAGGGCTTCACCGCCACCCTGCTGGCCAAGTGGGAGCGGTTCACCGACGACCAGAAGCGGCTGATGCTGGAGACCGTCGACGCCGACGCCGACCGGGTCACCCGGCTCATCGCCGAACTGCTCGACATATCCCGCATCGACTCCGGGCGCCTGGAGGTGCGCCGCCAGCCCGTCGACATCGGGGCCGCCGTCGGACGGCACATCCAGGCCTACGTCGCCGCCGGACAGCGGGCCGACCGCTTCCTGCTCCGCGTGCAGCACCCGCTGCCCGACCTGTGGGCCGACCCCGACAAGGTCGACCAGGTGCTCAGCAACCTGCTGGAAAATGCGGTGCGGCACGGCGAGGGAACCGTCACGATTGACATCACGCCCTCGGCGTCCCCCCGCGAACGGGAGGACACCGGCACGTCGGTCACGGTGAGCGACGAGGGGCCCGGCATTCCGGAGGAGTCCATGAACCGCGTCTTCACCCGCTTCTGGCGGGGCAGCAAGCGCGGCGGGACGGGCCTCGGGCTGTACATCGTCAAGGGCATCGTCGAGGCCCACGGCGGCACCATCACGGTCGGACGCGCCCCCGGCGGCGGCGCACAGTTCCGATTTACGTTGCCCGTGGCGGCACCGGCGTATCTCACCTGAGACGCCCGACGGCCCCCGCGGGCGCATTCGCGTTCCCTCACCCCGTTAGACTCGGCTTTTGGCACCTTTGCGTCCCGAGGACGAAAGACGAGACGTCACCAGGGATTCGTCCACGAGTCGATGACGGGGACCATCAGCCAGCCAACCGGAAGCACGGGAAGAGATGTCGGCACCGAATAAGTCGTACGACCCTGTCGAGGTCGAGGCGTTGAAACCGGAAGAGATCGAGCGCATGCGGGACGAGGCGCTCGCCGCCTTCGCCGCCGCGGACTCGCTCGACGCGCTCCAGGAGGCCAAGGTCGCCCACACCGGCGGCACCTCCCCGCTGTCGCTGGCCAACCGCGAGATCGGCGCCCTGCCGCCGCACGCCAAGGCCGACGCCGGCAAGCGCGTCGGTCAGGCGCGCGGTGCCGTGAACAAGGGCCTCGCCGCCCGTCAGGCCGAACTCGAGGCCGAGCGCGACGCGCGCGTCCTGGTCGAGGAGGCCGTGGACGTCACGCTGCCCTACGACCGCGTCCCGGCCGGCGCCCGCCACCCGCTCACCACGCTGTCGGAGCGCATCGAGGACATCTTCGTGGCCATGGGCTACGAGGTCGCCGAGGGCCCCCAGGTCGAGGCCGAGTGGTTCAACTTCGACGCCCTCAACATCGGCCCGGACCACCCGGCCCGCGGAGAGGCCGACACCTTCTTCATCGAGGGTCCTCAGGGCGGCACCGAATCCGGTGTCGTGCTGCGCACCCACACCTCGCCCGTGCAGATCCGCTCCCTGCTCGACCGCGAGCTGCCGGTCTACGTGATCTGCCCCGGCCGCGTGTACCGCACCGACGAGCTGGACGCCACGCACACCCCCGTCTTCCACCAGGTCGAGCTGCTCGCCGTGGACGAGGGCCTGACCATGGCGGACCTCAAGGGCACCCTGGACCACATGGTCCAGTCGCTGTTCGGCGCGGAGATGAAGACCCGGCTGCGGCCGAACTTCTTCCCCTTCACCGAGCCGAGCGCCGAGATGGACATGCTCTGCTACGTCTGCAAGGGCGAGTCCGTCGGCAACCCCGACCGTCCCTGCCGCACCTGCTCCAGCGAGGGCTGGATCGAGCTGGGCGGCTGCGGCATGGTCAACCCGCGGGTGCTCACCGCCTGCGGCGTCGACCCGGAGAAGTACAGCGGTTTCGCCTTCGGGTTCGGCATCGAGCGGATGCTGATGTTCCGCCACAACGTCGAGGACATGCGAGACATGGTCGAGGGTGACGTCCGGTTCACCCGGCCGTTCGGGATGGAGATCTGATGCGGATCCCGCTTTCTTGGCTGCGGGAGTACGTCGACCTGCCGGCGACGGAGACCGGCCGTGACGTACAGGCCAAGCTCATTTCGGCCGGGCTCGAGGTCGAGACCGTCGAGCACCTCGGCGCCGACCTCAAGGGCCCCCTCGTCGTCGGCCAGGTGCTGACCATCGAGGAGCTGGAGGGCTTCAAGAAGCCGATCCGCTTCTGCACCGTCGACGTCGGCCGGGCCAACGGCACCGGTGAGCCCCAGGAGATCGTCTGCGGCGCCCGCAACTTCGCCGTCGGCGACAAGGTCGTCGTCGTCCTCCCCGGCGCCACCCTGCCGGGCGGCTTCTCGATCTCCGCCCGCAAGACCTACGGCAAGACCTCCCACGGCATGATCTGCTCCAGCGACGAGCTGGGCATGGGCGACGACGGCACGCACGGCATCATCGTGCTGCCGCCGGAGACCGAGGTCGGCAAGGACGCCATCGAGCTCCTCGAACTGGTCGACGAGGTCCTGGACATCGCCGTCACCGCCAACCGCGGCGACTGCCTGTCCATCCGCGGCGTCGCCCGCGAGACCGCCATCGCCTACGGCCTGCCGCTGCGCGATCCGGCGCTCCTCGACGTGCCCGGGCCGAACGCCTTCGGCTACCCGGTGCAGGTCTCCGACCCGGTCGGCTGCGACCGCTTCACCGCCCGCACGGTGACCGGCCTCAGCCCCGAGGCGCGCTCCCCGATCTGGCTGAAGCGCCGGCTGCAGAAGGTCGGCATGCGTCCGATCTCGCTCGCCGTCGACGTCACCAACTACGTGATGATGGAGCTCGGCCAGCCGCTGCACGCGTACGACCGCTCCCTGGTCCAGGGCACCATCGGTGTGCGCCGGGCCGAGGAGGGCGAGAAGATCGTCACCCTCGACGGCGTCGAGCGGAAGCTGCACGCCGAGGACCTCGTCATCACCGACGACCGCGGCCCGATCGGCCTCGCGGGTGTCATGGGCGGCGCCGACACGGAGATCGCCGACCACGACGACCTCGAGAAGTCGACCGGCGACGTGGTGATCGAGGCCGCCCACTTCGACCAGGTGTCCATCGCGCGCACCGCCCGCCGCCACAAGCTGTCCTCCGAGGCGTCCCGCCGCTTCGAGCGCGGCGTCGACCCGCAGGCCGCCGCCGCTGCCGCGCAGCGCACCGTCGACCTGCTGGTGCTGCTCGCGGGCGGCACCGCCGAGGCCGGCGTCACCGAGGTCGTCGCCCCGACCGCGCCGCACACCATCACCGCCCCCGCCGACCACCCGGACAAGGTCGCGGGCGTGACGTACGGCCGGGAGACCGTCGTGCGCCGCCTCCAGGAGGTCGGCTGCGATGTGTACGGGCAGGACGAGCTGATCGTCACCGTGCCGTCCTGGCGGCCCGACCTCACCGACGCCAACGACCTGGCCGAAGAGGTCATCCGGCTGGAGGGCTACGAGAACCTGCCCTCCACGCTGCCCAAGCCGCCGGCCGGCCGCGGCCTGACCGCCCGCCAGCGCCTGCACCGCCGGATCGGCCGCGCCCTGGCCGGGGCCGGTTACGTCGAGGCGCTGAACTACCCGTTCGTCAGCGAGCAGGTCTTCGACCAGCTCGGCCTGGAGGCCGACGACCCGGCCCGCCGCGTCGTCAAGCTGGTCAACCCGCTCAGCGACGAGGAGCCCGCGCTGCGGACCTCGCTGCTGCCGGGCCTGCTCGGCGCGCTGCGCCGCAACGACGGCCGGGGCTCGCACGACCTCGCGCTGTTCGAGACCGGCCTGGTCTTCCGGCCGCGCGAGGAGCGGCGGGCCGCCGCGAACCTGCCCGTCGACCGGCGCCCCAGCGAGGCCGACATCGCCGCGCTGGACGCCGCGCTGCCCGACCAGCCGCGGCACGTCGCCGTCGTGCTGACCGGCGCCCGCGAGCAGGCCGGCTGGTGGGGCAAGGGCCGCGCGGCCGACTGGGCCGACGCGGTCGAGGCCGCCCGGACCGTCGCCCGTGAGGCCGGCGCCGAACTGGGTGTCCGCAAGGGCCAGTACGGTCCCTGGCACCCGGGCCGCTGCGCCGAGCTGACCGTCACCGTCGACGGCGAGGAGCGGATCATCGGCCACGCCGGCGAGCTGCACCCGCGCGTCCTGAAGACCCTGGGCCTGCCCGCGCGCAGCTGCGCGATGGAGCTGGACCTGGACGCCCTGGAGCAGGTCGGCGACGACACCCCGCAGGCGCCGGGCATCTCCACCTTCCCGGTCGCCACGCAGGACGTCGCGCTGGTCGTCGACGCGTTCGTGCCCGCCTCGGACGTCGAGGCGGCGCTGCGCGAGGGCGCCGGTGAACTGCTGGAGTCCATCCGCCTGTTCGACGTGTACGAGAACGCCGAACAGCTCGGCGAGGGCCGCAAGTCCCTGGCCTACGCACTCCGCTTCCGGGCGACCGACCGCACCCTGACCGTCGACGAGGCCTCGGCGGCCCGGGAATCGGCGGTCACCCTGGCGGGCGACCGCACCGGAGCGGTACTGAGAGGCTGATCCAACCCGTCCGGCACCATCAGCCCGTCCGGCGTTTGAGGACAAGGGGGTCCGGGGGCACAGCCCCCGGGGACGGGACGGGACGGGAAGGGGCGGCGGGGGCGAAAACACAAAAGCCCCACAGCCGCCCGCGAGGACAACCGCACAGAGACCGGCCCACGCGGCCGATAACCGCCGGGAACGGGGGGGGGGGGGGGGGGGGGGGGGGGGGGGGGGGGCGGCCCCCCCCCCCCCCCCCCCCCCCCCCCCCCGTTCCCCTCCCCCCACCGGTCACCTCACTCATTCGGGTGACTATCCGGATCGATACGTCCGGATCAGGCCATACGGTCGACAGAATCAGACCGGCCTCTCGAGGCCGGTCTGCGCTGTCCGGGCCTATATGGGGGGCCATCGGCATGATCCGCTTCAAGCCCGGGGCTCCCCGCAGGGTGCCACCCCGGTTCCTGTCCTCACGGGTACCCACCCTCGCGGTGCCCACGGCGCTGGGCGCCACCGCGGTCGCCTACCGGCTGACCTGCCCGCTCGCCCACGACGAAGCCCTCGGCGCGCGCCTCGTCAGCAGCGCCGTGATGTGCGCGATCGTCACCGGCCTGGTGATGCACGTCCGGCACCGGCTGCTGCGTGAACTGCGGCTGGCCCGCCGGGCCGCGGAGGCAGCGCAGAGCGCGCTGGTGAGGCCGCCGCCCCCGCGGGTCGACGGCCTGGCCGCCGCCGCGGTCCACCTCGCCGCCGACCCCGGAGCCCGGATCGGCGGCGACCTGTACGAGGTGGTCGCCACCGAGCACGGCGTACGGGCCGTCATCGGTGACGTCCGCGGCCACGGCCTCGGAGCCGTGACGACCGTCGCCGCCGTCCTCGGCAGCTTCCGCGAGGCCGCCCACGACGAGGCCGAACTGGCCGGTGTGCTGCGCCGGCTGGAGCGGGCGATGGCCCGGCACCTGCGGGAGCGCGCCCACAACGGGCACGACCCGACGGGCGCCGCCGCCCAGGACGGTCCGCTCGGCGAGGAGTTCGTCACCGTCCTGCTGCTGGAGATCCTCCCGGACGGGGGCGTACGGGCCCTGAACTGCGGCCACCCCTGGCCGTATCTGCTGACCGGCGCACGGGTGGAACCGCTCGCCCGTACCGATCCGCTCCCGCCGCTCGGCCCGTTCCCGCTGCCGCCCGAACTCCCCGTCGTGCCCTGCGGACCCCTGCTCCCCGGCGACGCGCTCGTCCTGCACACGGACGGAGCCGAGGAGGCACGGGACGCCGAGGGCCGGTTCTTCCCGCTGCGGGACGTCCTCACCGAGGCCGCGCGCGAACACCCGCTCACACCCCGGTCCGTGCTGTGCACGGTCCTCACGGCGCTGCTGCGGCACACCGTCGGCCCGCCGAAGGACGACGTGGCCCTGCTGGTCCTGAGGAACGAGCGGCATGTGGGAGGCACCCCCACAGAACCGCGCGCCACCACGCACCCGCACCCGACGAGCCGCCTCCGGTCCCCGGCGCGGCCGGCGTGACCGGTACGACCGGCGGCGCCACGCCGTCCGTCCCGCCACGGAGTGTCGGGCAGGCAGCAGGGCGGACGGCGTGGAAACGGGCCGCCGCACTGTACGAGGGGGAGCCGACGGCCCGGCCGGCCTCTTTCGAGGCAGTTCAGTCAACCGGCCGGACACGTTCGGCGACAGCGCGCGCACACTGCGGATTCGAGCACTCCGTTCACACCCCGTGTGAACGCACAGCCACTACTCTGTCCGGCACCGAGCCACCGGGGGGCCTGAATGCAGCCCAATTCTCTGCTCGACGCGATCCTGGACGAGGCCGGGATCTCGCACGCGGGCCTGGCCGCGCACGTCAACCAGGCCGGACGGGCACGCGACCTGTCGCTCCGCTACGAGCACACCGCCGTGGCGCGCTGGCTGAAGGGACAGCGGCCCCGGGGACAGGTGCCCGACCTGATCTGCGAGGTGCTCGCCGCCCGGCTGCACCGCCAGGTCACCCTCGACGACATCGGCCTCGGTGTACCCGGCGAACCTTCCGCCCCGCACACCGGCTCGCTCTGCGGGTTCGTCGAGCGGGCCACCGCGCTGTGGCGCTCCGACCAGCAGCGGCGCCCGCACCTGCTCGGCGCCCCCGCCGTCACCGGCACGCCCGCCGTCATGCCCGTATGGGAGTGGGAGAACCCGCCCGAGGACGTGGACGTCTCCCGCGGCGGCCGGCACCGGGTCACCTCCGGCGACCTCGACATGCTGCGCGCCGCCCGCACCCACTACGAGCAGATGTACCGCAAGGCCGGCGGCGTCGCGACCCGCGCCCGGATCGTCGGCTTCCTCGACGCCGAGGCCGCCCCGCTGCTGCGCGGCCGCTACACCGACGCCACCGGCCGCCAGCTGCACCGGGCCACCGGCGGCCGGGGAGCACGCGGCGGCCGTGGACAACCCCGCGCACGACCGGGGCCGGGTGCACCGGCTGGCCATGCTGAGCACCATCGAACTGCGCCGGGGCAACGCCGACAAGGCGGTGGCCATCGCGGTGCAGATGGCCGAGCAGGCCCGGGGGATGGAGTCGCAGCGACTGCGGGACAGACTGCGCGAGGTGCGCGAGCACCTCGTCCGCAGCGGCTGCGCGGGCACCGCCGAGGCGGCCGAACTCATCGACGGGTCACTGCGCGTACCGCTGTAGCACGGGCCCGGTGTTCAAGGCACCCGTGCCCGGCCGCGCGCCTCCGCCGCGCCCGCCGCTGTGCCACGGGCTGCCTCCCGTGCGCCTGCCTGGCGGACCACCGCTGCTGCGATATTGCCCCCTACCCGTCGGAAGGTGGCAGAACCGTGCAGTGGACGAAGCGGAACGAACGGAATGTGTACTCAAATCGCTGGTTCAGCGTCAATCTCGCGGATGTCGAACTGCCGGACGGCCGGCATCTCGACCACTTCCTCATCCGGCTGCGGCCCGTCGCCGTGGCCACGGTGGTCAACGAGGCCAACGAGGTCCTCCTGCTGTGGCGCCACCGCTTCATCACCGACAGCTGGGGATGGGAACTCGCGGCCGGAGTGGTCGAGGACGGCGAGGACGTCGTCCGGGCCGCCGCGCGGGAACTGGAGGAGGAGACCGGCTGGCGGCCGGGGCCGCTGCACCACCTGATGAGCGTGGAGCCCTGCAACGGCCTCACCGACGCCCGGCACCACATCTACTGGTCCGACGAGGGCGAGTACGTCGGACACCCCGTGGACGACTTCGAGTCGGACCGCCGGGAGTGGGTGCCCCTGAAAGTGGTCCCCGACCTGGTCGCCGCCGGCGAGGTCCCGGCCGCCAACATGGCGGCGGCGTTACTCCTGCTGCACCACCTCAGGCTCGGCCGGGACGGCAGGCCCTGAAACGCCGAGGGCCCGGCACCCTCGGGGATGCTGTTGGTTAATTCGGGCCTGGTCACTTCGCCCCGCCGCTATGCGGCGGGGCGAAGTGCTGTCAGGGGGCTGGTGCGGGTGCGGGCTCG
>NZ_JBITCL010000033.1:0-55103 GCF_044453165.1 Streptomyces sp. NPDC051740
ACCTTCCTGAGCACCGCCGAGCAGCAGGGCGTCAGCCCCGAACTGCTCTCCCCCTACTTCGCGTTGATGCGCCGCCGCCTGTCCGAGGGCAGCGGCGAGGAAGACCTGACGGGCGTGATCGACCTCCTCGTGCGCTGACCGGCGTTCCCCCGCTCCTTCGGCGGACTCGCGGGCGCCGGCGAGTGCGGCGGTGACGGAACGGACCTGCTCGCAGCCGGTCACCGCGAGGAAGGCGGGCGCGCGGCCGCAGGACTTCACGCCGGCCAGGTGGACGTCCCTCTCCGGGCAGCGCGACCCGCCCCCGCCGCACCACGACACCCGGCACCGGAAACACCGCTCACCCGCCCGACGGCTGCCCGGCCACACCCCCCACCGTGAACCCGGTCACCGTCCCCCCGCCCTCCCGCCGGAAGGCGTACGGCGCCCCACCATGCGCGAGCGCCACCTCCCGCACGATGGACAGCCCGAGCCCCGACCCCGGCAGGGACCGCGCATCAGCGGCCCGGTAGAACCGGTCGAACACCCGGACCAGATCGTCATCGGCGATCCCCGGCCCCCGGTCCCGCACCTCCACCCGCACCGCCCCCGCCCGCGCCGGCCCCGCGACACGGATCTCCACGGGAGCACGACCCCCCCGGTCGAACTTCACCGCGTTCTCGACGAGATTCGACAGCGCCCGCGTCAGCATCCCCGGCCGCCCGTCGGTCGTGGTGTCACCACTCGCCTCGACCACGATCTCCCGCCCGGTACGGCGCCGCGCAAGACCCGCCACCTCCTCGGCGACATCCGCGAGGTCGACCCGCCGCGGCGGCTCGGTGTCGGACTGCCCGGCCGCGAGGTCGACGAGTTCGTTGACGAGGTCGGTCAGCTCACGGGCCTCCTGCGTGAGGTCGGCGACGAGCTCCTCACGGGTGCCGGGCGGCAGCTCGTCGATGCGGCGCAGCAGGGAGATGTTGGTGCGCAGCGAGGTGAGCGGCGTACGCAGCTCGTGCCCGGCGTCCTGGACCAGCCGCCGCTGGTCCTCCTCGGACTGGGCGAGCCGCCCCAGCATCCGGTCGAAGGCACGGCCGAGCCGCCCCACCTCGTCGTAACCGGCCACCGGCACCTGGATGCCCAGCCGCCGCGTACGGGCGACGGCCTCGGCGGTGTTGGTGAGGACGACCAGGCGCCGGGTGATCCGCCGGGCCACCCACCAGCCGAACAGCCCCGCCCCGACCACCACCGCCGCCATCAGGATCAGCGTGCGCCGCTGAAGCGCCCGCAGCAGGTCCTCGGTGTCGCTGAACTCCTGCGCGACCTGCACCGCGCCCCGCTCGTCGCCCAGCGCGACGGTCGCCACCCGGTAGACGTCGTCGCCGACGTCGACGCCCGCGTGCACGACCACCCGCCCCGCGGTCGCGTCCCCCGCGACCCGCCGGTCGGCGTCGACCACCGGCAGGCCGGGGTCGCCGGGGTCGAAGACACTGCCGTCGGGGCCGAGCACCTGCACGTCGGTCCGCGCGGGCCGTACGAGATCGTGGCCGGGCGCGGCGGAGGAGAAGTCGAGCGGCGACATCCGGTTCTCCCGGACCTCGTCCCGCAGGTCCTGCACGACCTCGTCGAACACGGACTGCTGGTCCACCCGCACCAGCCGGGCGGCCGCGTTGTACGACAGGATCCCGACCAGCACGGTGACGGTGGCGGTCACCGCGGCGAACGCCACCGCGAACGTGGTCCCCAGCGACAGCAGCCGCAGCCGCCTCGGGGAGACCGGCCGCCCGTACGACACTCAGCCCTCCCGCAGCACGTAACCCACCCCGCGCACGGTGTGGATCAGCTGCGGCGCGCCGGGCTCGTCGAGCTTGCGGCGCAGATAGCCGACGTAGACGGCGAGGTTCTTGGAACCGGGGCCGAAGTCGTAGCCCCAGATGCGGTCGTAGATGGTGGAGTGGTCCAGGACGATGCCCGCGTGGCGGATCAGCAGCTCCAGCAGCTCGAACTCGGTGCGGGTCAGCTCCAGCTCCCGCCCGCCCCGCCAGGCCCGGCGCGCCTGCGGGTCCATGCGCAGCCCGGCCGCCTCCAGGAACCGGCCGGGGGGCTCCGGCCTCGTCTCCACGACGGGCTCGGGCACCGGGTCCGGGGCCGGTGCCACCCTGCGCAGCAGCGCGCGCAGCCGGGCGAAGACCTCCTCGACGTCGAACGGCTTGACGACGTAGTCGTCGGCGCCCGCGTCAAGGCCCGCGATCCGGTCGGCGGTCTCCACCAGCGCGGTCAGCATCAGCACCGGCGTGCGGTCGCCCTCGGCGCGCAGCACCCGGCACACCTGGAGCCCGTCGATGCCGGGCATCATCACGTCCAGGACCAGCACGTCGGGCCGGCTGCGGTGGGCCTGCGCGAGGGCCTCGACGCCGTCGGCGACGGCCGTGACCCGGTAGCCCTCCAGGGTGAGGGCGCGCTCCAGGGCGTTGCGGATGGCGCGGTCGTCTTCGGCGAGCAGAAGGGTGTGCGGCACACGCCCAGTCTGCCAACCGCCACCGTCCCGCGGCCCCGGTGGACGGCACCGGGGCCCGCTTCTTACCCCGCTCTCACCCGGTGGGCCGCAGCGCCGCGAGCCGCTCCTCGAACGGGGTGACCTCCTCGAAGGAGTCCCGCCGGGGCAGCGGGCGGGCGGTGGCCGGCCCGGCCGTCAGCGCCACCAGCTCCCCGGCCGCCCGCTCGACACGCCCGTCCAGCCCCTCGGCGCCCCAGTCCTCGGAGGCGGCGTAGACGCCGGTCGGGACGACGACCGCCTTGAGGTGGGAGAAGAGCGGACGATGGGGGTCCCCCCGCGCGAGCGAAGTCGAGCGTGGGGGAGTGTGGTCCAGCACCAGCGAGTGCCGCGCCGTACCGCCGGTCGCCGCGATCAGCACCGGCTTCCCGGCGAGCGCCTCGGGGTCACTGACGCTCAGCGCGTCGAAGAACGACTTGAACAGCCCGCTGTACGACGCCGAGACGGCATCGAGGCGCGCCTCCGGCACGACCGGCGTGACCACGATCAGCCCGTCGGCCCCGGCCACCGCGTCGAACGCGCCGGCCAGCGCCCGGCCCGGGAAGCCGTTGGTGAAGTTGTGCGCGATCTCCACGGCGAGGTCGCGCAGCTCGACCACCTGGACGTCGACCGGGGCCTGCGCGGCGGTCGCGGCGGCCGGCCGGTCGCCCAGCAGCCGGGTGGAGGACGGGACGCCCAGCCCCGCCGAGACGACGACGAGCTTCATGCCCGCGCTCCTTCCTCGTCCTTCGCACCGGCCGGCAGCGAACCGTGGGTGGGCGCGTCCGGCACGTCGGCCGGGCGGTCCTTGGCGAACTCCTTCCGGAGCACCGGCACGACCTCCTCGCCCAGCAGGTCGAGCTGCTCGAGGACGGTCTTCAGCGGCAGACCCGCGTGGTCCATCAGGAAGAGCTGGCGCTGGTAGTCACCGGCGTACTCGCGGAAGGACAGCGTCTTCTCGATGACCTGCTGCGGGGAGCCCACCGTCAGCGGGGTCTGCTCGGTGAACTCCTCCAGCGAGGGCCCGTGCCCGTAGACCGGCGCGACGTCGAAGTACGGCCGGAACTCGCGCACCGCGTTACACGGACGCAGTGCACGAGGACGGGCACGTCATGGCAAACAAGCGTCTGCCTCAACGTGCCCGTCCTCGATTGCGCCGAAAAGATCCGATACAACTCGGTCCTTGGGCACACTCCCCGCCAGGGGCCAGAAGATGTTGTTTTGACCTCCTCCGCTCGCCGAAGCGGACGGATTTCAGCCCAGGGGCTGGGGTTCACGAGCGCTCGACCGCTGACGCGACGTCACCCCTCCGGCAGGCCCTGCCGCGACGCTCCTGACTGGAGCACCGAAACAATATCATGACCATGTGTTACCACATCACTTCATTACGTAACGTCCATCGCGCCGAACACCCTCGCCGAACCAGGGATAGACCGGCCCGGGGTTCCCGCGCCCCACCATCAGGCCCACCCGGCCGTCGGCCAGGTGCTGGAGCATCGCGAAGTCCTCGGCGATTTCCACCGGGGCGTTGGTGGTGATCAGGGTGGTGGAGGTGGACAGGACCAACTTCTCGGTGCGGGCCGCGATGCAGCCGAGCATGGTGATCGGCGAGGACGGCACGAACGGGGGCGATGCTCCCTGGTCGCGAAGACGTCCAGGCTCACCTACTCGGCCTTCAGCGCGATGGCGACCATGGCCTTGATCCGCTCGCGCTCGGTCGGCGTACGCCCCGTGGTCGGGTCGGGCGTGACATCCCCGACGCTGAAGATCCCGAACTGCATGGCCGCCCACCCTCCAGGTTGTTGACGGTTTAACTATGCCCCTGGAGCGGCCCCCGCCCCTCTCCTATTCCCCTCCCCCGCCACCAGCGCCGGCCGCCCCGCATCCCGCACCCCGCCTTCCGCCCTCCGCCCTCCGCCCTCCGCCGGCCGCGTGTGCGCCTTCACCGCCTCGGCCGCCGGATACGCCTCCCCGCCCCGGAGCGTGAGCATCTCCTCGTCCCCCAGCCGCACCGGCCCCGCCGGCAGCCCGCCCCGCACCAGGCACCGTCCACCAGGCGACCCCCCGCGTGCGAGGCTGCCCGCATGCCGATCCTCCGCTCCGCCGCCCTGTTCGTCCTCGCCGCCGTACTGGAGATCGGCGGCGCCTGGCTGGTCTGGCAGGGCGTGCGCGAACACCGCGGCTGGATGTGGGCGGCCGGCGGCGTCCTCGCCCTCGGCGCCTACGGCTTCGTCGCCACCTTCCAGCCCGACGCCCACTTCGGCCGCGTCCTCGCCGCCTACGGCGGGATCTTCGTCGCCGGCTCGATCCTGTGGGGCGTGGTCGCCGACGGCTACCGCCCGGACCGCTGGGACATCACCGGCGCACTGGTCTGCCTCGCCGGCATGGCCGTGATCATGTGGGCCCCGCGCAACGGCTGACGGCCTCCCGCCTCCGGAGCCGCCGCCCGCCCCCGCCTATGCTGGCCGCACAGGTCCCGCCACGCACCAGCCCGCCCGAGGAGCAGCCCATGGCCACCGCCGTACCGCCCGCCGCGTCCCGTATCGCCGTCGTCACGGGTGCGAGCAGCGGAATCGGCGCCGCCACGGCCCGCCGCCTCGCCGAGGCCGGCTACCGCGTCGTCCTCACCGCCCGCCGCAAGGACCGCATCGAGGCCCTCGCCGAGGAGATCACCGCCGCCGGCCACGCGGCCACGGCCTACCCGCTCGACGTCACCGACCGCGCCGCCGTCGACGAGTTCGCCACCGCCTTCAAGACCGTCGGCGTCCTCGTCAACAACGCCGGCGGCGCACTCGGCGCCGACCCCGTCGCCACCGGCGACCCGGACCAGTGGCGCACGATGTACGAGACGAACGTCCTCGGCACCCTCAACCTCACCCAGGCCCTGCTCCCCAAACTGGACGCCAGCGGCGACGGCACGGTCGTCGTCGTCTCCTCCACCGCCGGCCACGCCACCTACGAGGGCGGCGCGGGCTACGTCGCCGCCAAGCACGGCGCCCACGTCCTCGCCGAGACCCTCCGCCTGGAGATCGTCGGCCGCCCGGTGCGCGTCATCGAGATCGCGCCCGGCATGGTCAGGACCGACGAGTTCGCCCTCACCCGCTTCGACGGCGACACGGAGAAGGCCGCCAAGGTCTACCAGGGCGTCGCCCAGCCCCTCACCGCGGACGACGTCGCCGACACCATCGCCTGGGCGGTCACCCGCCCGCCCCACGTCAACATCGACCTGCTGGTCGTCCGCCCCCGCGCCCAGGCCTCCAACACCAAGGTCCACCGGGAGCCCTGATGCCCGACGACACCGAACAGCGCCGCCTGGCCCTGGAGAAGAAGCGCGAACGCTACGTCTGGTACTACCTCGGCTACTTCCTCTTCGGCATCCACATCGTGGCCTTCGTCATGATCTACGCGGTGACCCACGCGAAGTAGCGGGCCCCGGACGGGGCCCGCTCTCCTTGTCACCTCGTCGCGTCAGCCCTTCACGCAGACGACCTGCTTCAGCTTCGCGACGACCTCCACGAGGTCCCGCTGCTGGTCGATGACCTGCTCGATCGGCTTGTAGGCGCCCGGGATCTCGTCCACGACGCCGGAGTCCTTACGGCACTCCACGCCCCGCGTCTGCTCCTCCAAGTCCTTCGTCGAGAAGCGCCGCTTCGCCGCGTTGCGGCTCATCCGCCGGCCGGCGCCGTGCGAGGCCGAGTTGAACGAGGCCGCGTTCCCGAGGCCCTTCACGATGTACGAACCGGTGCCCATCGAACCGGGAATGATCCCGAACTCCCCGGAGCCGGCCCGGATCGCGCCCTTACGGGTCACGAGCAGGTCCATCCCCTCGTACCGCTCCTCCGCCACGTAGTTGTGGTGACAGGAGATCACCGGCTCGAAGGTCACCTTCGCCTTCCGGAACTCCTTGCGGACGACCTCCTGGAAGAGCGCCATCATGATCGCGCGGTTGTACTTCGCATACTCCTGCGCCCAGAAGAGGTCGTTGCGGTACGCCGCCATCTGCGGGGTGTCCGCGATGAAGACGGCGAGGTCGCGGTCGACCAGGCCCTGGTTGTGCGGGAGTTTCCGAGCGATGCCGATGTGGTGCTCGGCCAGTTCCTTGCCGATGTTGCGGGACCCGGAGTGCAGCATCAGCCACACCACATCCTGCATATCTATGCATACCTCTGCAAAATGATTACCCGAGCCCAGTGTTCCCATCTGCAGAACAGCCCGGCTCCGCCGGAATTTCACCGCATCCGCCACCCCGTCGAACCGTGACCAGAAGTCGTCCCAGCCCCCCGTCGGGAACTGGTACAGCCGCGTCGGATCGACCTCCTCGCGGTGCATGCCCCGGCCCACCGGAATCGCCTGCTCGATCTTCGAGCGGAGGCGGGACAGGTCGCCCGGCAGGTCGTTCGCCGTCAGGGACGTCTTCACCGCGGACATGCCGCAGCCGATGTCGACGCCCACCGCCGCCGGGCACACCGCGCCCCGCATCGCGATGACCGATCCGACCGTCGCGCCCTTCCCGTAGTGCACGTCCGGCATGACCGCCAGGCCCTTGATCCACGGCAGGGTCGCCACGTTCCGCAGTTGCTGGAGCGCGCCCTCCTCCACCGTCGCCGGATCCGTCCACATCCGGATCGGCACCTTCGCACCCGGCAGTTCCACGTACGACATAGCGTCCCATTCCCCCACAAGGCCAACAGAAGTCCTGAATCGCAAAACCGGCGCCAAGGTCGGTGAAAAGGGATGACGGACCGGCGTCCACGGCAGTGCGTGCGATACACATTGTCTGCAGGGGGCGCCCCCGTGCGGCAAACGATTAACCAGCGGGGACACTGGGGAGACCCGGCGGGCACCGGCCCGCACCCACCGTCGAGAGGATCCCGAACGTGCAGCGGAAGGCGTACGTACCCGGCGTCGCCGCGCTCCTGGTGGCCGTCCTGGCCGGCTGCACCGGCAGCCCGGACGACGGCGGCCAGTCGGACAACTCCAACCCGGGAAGCGCCGGTACGGCCACCCAGGCCGCCCAGCCCGGCAGGTACGCCACGCTCCCCGAGCCCTGCGGTGTGGTCGAGGACGCGACGCTCGACCAACTCCTGCCCGGCATCCGGGAGATGACCGACGAGGCGCAGCGCGAGAAGGCGTACGCGGGCGAGGCGACCCTCACGTACGACACCGACCGCAAGGTGGGTTGCCGCTGGAAGGTGGAGTCGACGGAGGCGACCGACCATCTGCTGGTCGACTTCGAGCGGTCCGTCTCCTACGACAACGCCGTCAGCGACGACACCCAGGCCGAGGAACTCTTCGCGGAGAAGCGGGAGGCGGCGCAGCTCCCGGAGCCGACGGTGACGGCCACGGAGTCCGCCACTTCGTCCATCGGCCCTTCCACGAGCCCGAGTTCGTCCCCCTCGTCCGGGTCGTCCGCCGCCGCCTCGCCGTCCGCCGCTCCTTCCGACCTCCAGCCCCGTCTGCTGGAGGACCTGGGTGAGGAGGCGTTCCTCGACGACGAGCTGAACAGCTCCGGTTCGACCGCCGAGCAGCGCACGGTGACTGTGGCGTTCCGCACGTCCAATGTGATCGTGACCGTCGAGTACGCGGAGCAGCCGGTGACCGTCGGGGTCGTCCCGGACAGCAAGGAACTGCAGGACAGGGCACGGAAACTGGCCTTGGAGCTGGCCGATTCGCTGAGCGGTTGAGCACTGTCCGGGGTCCCTTCGCCCTCCTGCGCGAAGCACGCGAAGGGCGGCCGCACGGGTGGCTCACCGCGTACCGTGACCCCTCGGACCCCGTTCCGACCGCAGGGAACACGAGCGTCATGAGTGAAGGAACCATGCAGCGACGAGTACAGCGAGACCCGCGATCACCGCGAGCGAAGCGCCTTGCCCGCGTCCTTGTCTGCGCGGTCGCCGTCCCCTTGGTCGTCGCCGGCTGCTCCTCGGACTCCGGCTCCGACGACGGCAAGGACAAGGGCGCCTCCGCCTCCGCCTCGCAGTCCGCGAGCCCGTCCCCGACGGTGCGGGCGGCGGTGTACAAGACGCTTCCGGAGCCGTGCTCGGTGCTGTCCGAGAAGACCCTGGACGACCTGGCGCCGAAGGCGAAGTCGGGCAAGGAGGGCTCTTCGGACGACGTCTCCACCCGGGGCAGCTGCTCCTGGAGCAGCCTGGACAACAACGGTGTGAAGGGTTCGCAGTTCCGCTGGCTGAACGTGTCGCTGCTGCGCTTCGAGTCGGACACCACCCGTGGTGCGGGTGACGAGCTCGCCCAGGAGTACTACGACAAGCAGGTGCGGGAGGCGCAGTCGTCCGAGGGTGCGAAGAGCACCAAGTCGGAGCCGGTCGGCGGGGCCGGTGACGAGGCGACCGCGGTGCGTTACGACCTGAAGAAGAAGGAAGGCACCTTCAAGCAGCAGACGGTCGTGGCACGCGTGGAGAACGTGGTCGTCACCCTCGACTACAACGGTGCCGGTCTCGCCGGTGACAAGACGCCGGACGCGGACGACCTGATGAAGGACGCGCAGAAGGCGGCCAAGGAGGTGGTGGCCTCGGTGACGAAGGCGAACGGCACGGGCGCCGCGCCGTCCGGGTCGGCGTCCGCTTCCCCTTCGGAGTCGGCGTCGAAGTCGGCCTCGAAGTCTCCTTCCACGTCTGCCTCGAAGTCCGCTTCGAAGGCGTCGAGCAAGAGCTGACCCGGCCCTGAACGGGAACCGGCCACCCGTCCCCCGCACACATGTGCCACTCTGTTGCGCGCAACAACACGCACTGGGAGGGGAGTACGGGTGGCCGCGCCACTGCAGCTGACACGGATGCACCGGGTTCTCATCGGCGTGGTCGTCTTCGGTGCCGTGATCATCGCCGGAATCGGCTTCGCGGGTTCGTACGCGGCCGTCCGTGAGCTCGCCCTGCAGAAGGGCTTCGGGAACTTCAGTTACGTCTTCCCGATCGGCATCGACGCCGGTATCTGCGTCCTGCTGGCCCTGGACCTGCTGCTGACCTGGATCCGTATCCCGTTCCCGCTGCTGCGGCAGACGGCGTGGCTGCTGACGGCGGCGACGATCGCGTTCAACGGCGCGGCGGCGTGGCCCGACCCGTTGGGTGTGGGCATGCACGGGGTGATCCCGATCCTGTTCGTGGTCTCGGTGGAGGCCGCCCGGCACGCGGTCGGCCGGATCGCCGACATCACCGCCGACAAGCACATGGAGGGCGTCCGGCTCACCCGCTGGATGCTGTCGCCGGTGCCGACGTTCCTGCTGTGGCGCCGGATGAAGCTGTGGGAGCTGCGCTCCTACGAGCAGGTGATCAAGCTGGAGCAGGAGCGCCTGGTCTACCAGGCCCGTCTCCGCTCCCGCTTCGGCCGCGCCTGGCGCCGCAAGGCCCCGGTCGAGTCCCTGATGCCCCTGCGCCTCGCCAAGTACGGCGTCCCCCTGGCCGAAACGGCCCCGTCGGGTCTGGCGGCGGCGGGCATAGAACCGGCCCTGATACCCCCGGCGCCGGCGCTCGAGGCGTCCGCGGACGCGGCCGCGGGCAGCTACGCCGACGCAGCCGCGGGCAGTCGTGCCGCTGGGGCGGCACGGGTGGGCGCGGCGGCACCTCACAGCGAGCAGCGCCTGGAACTCGAGGGCAAGCAGAACCCCGGGCCGCAGGAAGACACGGACCCGGACCAGAACCAGTGGCTCCACGCCCGGGACCCCCGCACCGTCGAGTACCACGGCGGCTACGACCCCACCTACGACCCCGACGAGGAGTACGCCCGCTGGTACGCGGAACAGCAGCAGGCCGAGCAGTACGAGGACCAGTACCAGGAAGAGCCACTCCCCCAGGAACCCTCTCCGGAGGAGACCGGCAGCTTCCCCATCCCGGTGGTCCCCGGCGGCCGCACCCGTGAGCTGGGCGACGGTGGCGGCACCCCCGTCACGGACCCGGACGAGGAGGCGTACTACCAGGTGTTCCGCCAGTCGATAGACGGCAGCTACCCCACGCCCCGCGTCCTCGGTGACAACATCCAGGCGACCTACGGCACGACGCTGAACCCGAGCGAGCTGAAGACCCTCGCCGAACGTTTCCAGCAGCGCCACACGGCGGAGCTGGAAGAGGACCACATCGCGTAAGGCGCGAACACGACGACAGGGGGCGCCCGGCCTACACCGGGCGCCCCCTGTCGTCGTACAGGCGTACAGGCGTACAGGCGTACAGGCGTACAGGTGGGAACTACTCCCCGAGCAGCACCCGCACCCGCTCCTGGCCCACCGCCAGCAGCAGCGTGGGCAGCCGCGGCCCCGTGTCCCGCCCGACCAGCAGGTGGTACAGCAGCGCGAAGAACGACCGCTGGGCGGTCTTGATCTCCGCCGGCAGTTCCTTGGGCGTGGCGTCGGCGGAGAAGCCCGCCTGGACCTTGGGCACGCCGTAGACGAGGTGGGTGAGTCCGTCCAGCGACCAGTTGTCGGCGAGTCCGTCGAGCAGCAGCCGCAGCGACTGCCGGCCCTGCTCGTCGAGCGACTTCAGCAGCTCGGCGTCGGGTTCCGCGCGGACGATGGTGCGCTGGTCGGCGGGGACGTGGGTGTTGATCCACGCCTCGGCCTTGTCGTAGCGCGGGCGGGCCTCGTCCAGGGAGCCCAGCGGGTCGGACGGGTCGAGCTCGCTCAGGATCCGCAGCGCCTGGTCCTCGTGCCCGGCGGTGATGTCGGCCACCGAGGCGAGCGTGCGGTACGGCAGCGGCCTGGTCGTCCGCGGCAGCTCACCGCTCGCCGTGCGCACCGCGCGGGAGTGCGCGGCGGCGTCGGCGGGCAGGGCGGAGCCGTCGGCGACCTTGGCGTCGAGGCGGTCCCACTCGTCGTAGAGGCGCTGGATCTCCTGGTCGAAGGCGATCTTGAAGGACTGGTTGGGCCTGCGGCGGGCGTAGAGCCAGCGCAGCAGCTGCGGTTCCATGATCTTCAGCGCGTCGGCGGGCGTGGGCACCCCGCCCCGCGACGACGACATCTTCGCCATGCCGCTGATGCCGACGAACGCGTACATCGGCCCGATCGGCTGCTCGCCGTCGAAGATCCCGACGATCTGCCCGCCGACCTGGAACGACGACCCGGGGGACGAGTGGTCGACCCCGCTCGGCTCGAAGATCACGCCTTCGTACGCCCACCGCATGGGCCAGTCGACCTTCCAGACCAGCTTGCCGCGGTTGAACTCGTTCAGCCGGACGGTCTCCGAGAAGCCGCACTCCGTGCAGGCGTAGGTCAGCTCGGTGGAGTCGTCGTCGTACGCGGTGACCGTCGTCAGGTCCTTCTCGCAGTTGCCGCAGTACGGCTTGTACGGGAAGTAGCCGGCGGCGCCGGAGCTGCCGTCGTCCTCGGCTGCGGCGCCGGAGCCCTCGGCGGCCTCCAGTTCGGCCTCGTCGACCGGCTTCTGCTGCTGCTTCTTCGCCGGGGCCTTCTTGGTGCGGTACTGGGCGAGGATCGCGTCGATGTCGGCGCGGTGCCTGATGGCGTGCAGGATCTGCTCGCGGTAGACACCGGAGGTGTACTGCTCGGTCTGGCTGATCCCGTCGAACTCCACGCCCAGCTCGGCCAGCGACGCGGTCATCGCGGCCTTGAAGTGCTCGGCCCAGTTCGGGTGCGCGGAGCCCTTGGGGGCGGGGACGGAGGTCAGCGGCTTGCCGATGTGCTCGGACCACGACTCGTCGACGCCGGTGATGCCGGCCGGGACCTTGCGGTAGCGGTCGTAGTCGTCCCAGGAGATCAGGTGCCGGACCTGGTGGCCGCGGCGGCGGATCTCGTCGGCGACGAGGTGGGGGGTCATGACCTCGCGGAGGTTGCCCAGGTGGATCGGGCCGGAGGGCGACAGCCCGGACGCGACGACCACAGGTTTGCCCGGGGCCCGACGCTCCGACTCCTCGATGACCTCATCCGCGAAACGGGAGACCCAGTCGGTGGTCTCGGTGCTCTGAGCCACGATCGGCACGTCCTTCTTTCTGCTCGGGCAGCCGGTACGGTCGCACGGCTGACCGCTCCATTCTCCCAGCAACGACGGCAACGGCGAAAACGCCTTTTCACCGGCGTCCCGAGGGGCGCGGGCCGTGTCGACGCGCGGCTCCGCCGCGCGGGCGCGGCCGGCCCCCGCGGCCCCGCGGCCGAGAAAACCGCTTCACCCCCCGTGGGATACTGACCGTGTCTATCTGAACCCACGAGGAGAACGGCACCCACTCCTATGGCCCCGGTCACATCGCTCACCGATCTCGTCAACCGGCAGCTCACGTCCGCCCTCTCGGCCACCGGGCCGGATGCGGACCCGCTGCTGCGACGAAGCGACCGGGCGGACTTCCAGGCCAACGGCATCCTCGCGCTGGCCAAGAAGGCGAAGGCGAACCCGCGGGAGCTGGCGACCGAGGTCGTCGCACGCATCGCCACCGGCGACCTGATCAAGGACGTCGAGGTCTCCGGCCCCGGCTTCCTCAACATCACCCTCGCCGACCGGGCGATCACCGAGAACCTCGCCGCGCGGCACGCGGACGGCGAGCGCCTCGGCGTGCCGCTGAAGGAGGACGCGGGCGTCACGGTCGTCGACTACGCCCAGCCGAACGTGGCGAAGGAGATGCACGTCGGCCACCTGCGGTCGGCGGTCATCGGAGACGCCCTGCGCGGCATGCTCGACTTCACCGGCGAGAAGACGATCGGCCGGCACCACATCGGCGACTGGGGCACCCAGTTCGGCATGCTGATCCAGTACCTGTTCGAGCACCCCGGCGAGCTGGCCCCGGCCGAGGACGTCGACGGCGAGCAGGCCATGTCGAACCTGAACCGGGTGTACAAGGCGTCGCGGGCGCTCTTCGACGCGGACGAGGAGTTCAAGGAGCGGGCCCGCAAGCGGGTGGTCGCCCTGCAGTCCGGTGACAAGGAGACGCTGGAGCTGTGGCAGCAGTTCGTGGACGAGTCGAAGGTCTACTTCTACTCCGTCTTCGAGAAGCTCGACATGGAGATCCGTGACGAGGAGATCGTCGGCGAGTCCGCGTACAACGAGGGCATGCCCGAGACCGCCCGCCTCCTGGAGGAGATGGGTGTGGCGGAGCGCTCCGAGGGCGCGCTCGTGGTGTTCTTCGACGAGATCCGCGGCAAGGACGACCAGCGGGTCCCGCTGATCGTGCAGAAGGCCGACGGCGGCTTCGGCTACGCGGCGTCCGACCTGACCGCGATCCGCGACCGCGTCGTCGACCTGCACGCGACCACGCTGCTGTACGTCGTCGACGTGCGCCAGTCGCTGCACTTCAAGATGGTCTTCGAGACGGCCCGCCGGGCCGGCTGGCTCGGCGACGACGTCACCGCGCACAACATGGGCTACGGCACGGTGCTCGGCGCGGACGGCAAGCCCTTCAAGACGCGTGCGGGCGAGACCGTGCGGCTCGAGGACCTGCTGGACGAGGCGGTGCAGCGGGCGGCGGAGGTCGTACGGGAGAAGGCGCGGGACCTCACCGAGGAGGAGATCCAGGAGCGGGCCGCGCAGGTCGGCATCGGGGCCGTGAAGTACGCGGACCTGTCGACGTCGCCGAGCCGCGACTACAAGTTCGACCTGGACCAGATGGTCTCGCTCAACGGCGACACCAGCGTGTACCTCCAGTACGCCTACGCCCGTATCCAGTCCATCCTCCGCAAGGCCGGCGAGGTCCGCCCGGCCGCCCACCCGGAGCTGGAGCTGCACGGGGCGGAGCGCGCGCTGGGCCTGCACCTGGACGCGTTCGGGGACACGGTCTTCGAGGCCGCCGCGGAGTACGCCCCGCACAAGCTGGCCGCGTACCTGTACCAGTTGGCGTCGCTGTACACGTCGTTCTACGACAAGTGCCCGGTGCTGAAGGCCGAGTTGCCGGAGCAGGTGGCCAACCGCCTGTTCCTGTGCGACCTCACGGCCCGCACGCTCCACCAGGGCATGGCCCTGCTGGGCATCCGGACGCCCGAGCGGCTCTGACGCGGCGGCGGAGCGGGGGGGCGTTGTCAGTGCCGGGACCTACAGTCACCGGCATGGCGACTCTCCCCAATCCGCTGCCCCGGCTGGCGGCCGACCCCAGCGGGCGTTCCCTCGGGCTGCGGCTGCCGCCCGGCAGGCTCGTCGACGTGACGGAGGACGGGCCGTGGCCCGAGCCGTTCCTGTGGCACGCCGAGAAACCCGCCGGGCCCGGCCAGTGGGCCGCGTTCGGCGGGCCGGCGGCCCGGGTGGGGCTGCTGCCGGTCCTCGTCGACCTGGGCGACGGCCAGGGCGGCCCGGAGAAGTGGGAGCTGTCGCCGGGGAACGCGTCCTACCCGGGCGACCACGACGCGGAGGACGTGCTCGCGGAGCACTGGGACGACCACCAGGACGACGAGGACGGGGAGGCGGGCGGCGGGCCGCCGGCGCTCCTCGCGCCGTTCGGCCCGGACTGGCCCGGTCTCGCCCCCGCGGGCCCGCTCACCATGGATCCCGGCACCTGTGCCGCCCGGCTCGCCGACGCGCTGTCCGACGGTCCGGGCGACTGGCCCCGTGCACCGCACCTGGCCCTCGTGCCGGCCCGCCGCTCCGCCGACGTACCCGCCGTGGTCGGCTGGTGCGGTCCGCTCGACCACGACGACGACGTGGCGCGGCTCTGCGCGGTCCTGCGTTCCTGGGAGGACCGCTTCGGCATACGGGTCGTCGCGCTCGGTTTCGACACCCTCGCCGTGTCCGTCGCGGCCCCGCCCGTCACCGCGGCCGACGCCGAGGCCCTGGCTGCGGAGCATCTCGCCTTCTGCCCGGACAACCTCGCCCACAGCCGCACCGTGGGCGCCTACGCCGAGACGCTGATCGGCGCCCGTACCTGGTCCTTCCGGTGGGACTGAGCGGCCGGCCTACGCCACCCCGAAGCCCCGGGCCAGCCTGCGCAGCCCCTCCGCGATCTCGTCCGGTGTCTGGGTGACGAAGCAGAGCCGCAGCGTGGCCCGGTCCGGCTCACCCGCGTGGAAGGGCGCGCCGGGGACGTACGCCACGTCGTGCCGGACCACGTCGGGGAGCAGGGCGGTGGTGTCGTACGGCTCCGGGAGGCGGGCCCAGAGGAACATGCCGCCCTCGGGGCGGGTCCAGGCCGAGCCGGCCGGGAGGGCGGCGGGCAGGCCCGCGAGCATCGCGTCCCGGCGGGCGCCGTAGGCCGCGGCGACCCGTGCGACGTGGGCGTCGAGGTCGTTGTCGGCGAGGTAGCGGGCCGCGGCGAGCTGGTTGACGGTGGGGGTGTGCAGGTCGGCGGCCTGCTTGGCGACGGCGCAGGCGCGGCGCAGGCCGGCGGGGGCGCGCAGCCAGCCCAGGCGCAGGCCGGGGGCCATCACCTTGGAGAAGCTGCCGAGCAGCACGGTGCGGTCCTCGGCGCCGGGGTGGGCGGCGATCCACGGGACGCGTTCGCCCTCGTAGCGCAGTTCGCCGTACGGGTCGTCCTCGACGATCCACAGTCCGCGCCGGGCGGCGACCTCCGCGACGGCGGCGCGGCGGGCGGCGGGCAGGGTGCGGCCGGTGGGGTTCTGGAAGGTGGGCACGGTGTAGAGGAGTTTGGGGCGTTCGCGCGCCACCAGTTCGTCCAGCGCGTCCGGGTCGAGGCCGTGCTCGTCGCCGGGGACGGCCACCACGCGTGCCCCGGCGAGGGAGAAGGCCTGAAGTGCCGCGAGGTAGCAGGGGCTTTCGACGAGGACCGTGTCGCCGGGTTCGAGCAGCACGGTGGCGAGGAGGGAGAGGGCCTGCTGGGATCCGGTGGTGACGATCAGGTCGTCGGGGGTGGTGGGCAGGGAGCGGGCGGCCGTGCGGGCGGCGAGGGCCGTCCGCAGCGCGGGCTCGCCCTCCGTCGTGGAGTACTGCAGGGCCCGCGCGGGTGTCTCGGCGAGTACCGCGCGGTAGGCCGCCGCGATGCCGTCGGTGTCGAACAGTTCGGGGGCCGGGAGCCCGCCCGCGAAGTTGATCACCTCGGGGCGGGCGGTGACGGCCAGGATGTCCCGTACGGGCGAGCCGCCGACCGTGCGGGCCCGTGCCGCGAACGGCGGCGTGGGGGCGAGGGCGGAGGTGGCGGGCTCGGTGACGGTCATGGCGCGGCTCCTCGGTCTGCGGTGACGACGCGTGCCCGCAGCCTAGGAAACTGCGTGCCCTCTACACGCGGCTTTCCGCGATCCGGACAGCCGGGCCCGTCCCGGCCCTTCGTGGCGACGGCCCCGTAGACGTTGATGTCGGCGTCCGCCACGTCGTCGATGTCCTCGTGGCGGACCCGCTCGACGGGGTCGAGGACCTCCGGGCAGGAAGCCTCCGGCCGTTCGGGGACGGCGGCCGGGTCCTTCAGGTCCGCGTCGACGCGGTCCGTACGCCCCTCCCGGATGTGCCTTGCCGCTGTCGGTCCGCCGCTGCGGCTCGGCGGGGCCCTGACCGGGCGCGTCACCGGTCATGGGCGTCTCCCTGGGGACTCGGACATCGGCCGGCGTTCAACCGCCCCACACGCGCGGCGATTCGATGGTGCCCGGTCGGTTCTAACCGATGTCCGTCGTGCCCTCCGGGACCCACTCCTCGCCGCCCAGCGGGAACTCGTACGCCGGGCGCCCGTTGTTGCCGCTGGTGCGGAAGGGGCGGCCCTTGTCGTCCACGGTGAGCGTGCCGCTGCGGGAGCCGCTGGACCACTTCAGCTCCAGGTACCAGCTCACGTCGTAGGCGGAGGCGTCGGCGGTGACGTAGTAGACCTCGGGGTCCGACTCGCTCACCGAGAACGGGAAGTCCCGCTGCCCGGACTCCGGGGTCACGACCGGGCGGGCGGCGTCGAGGGCGACCGTGAAGGAACGCGTGGGCACGCCGGCGCCGCAGCCCACGCCGGGGTAGCCCATCGCGAAGTCGTTCCAGGCCAGCGGCGAACGCTTGCCCGCCACCCGCACGTTGAGCTCTTCGACGACCACCGTCTCGTCCCCGGTCCCCTGCACGGTGAGCCGCACGTACTGCTTCTCCGACGAGACGGCCCCGAACGAGCTGACCCACGCCGTCGCGTCCTGCTCCGTCGGCGGCGGCTTCACCCCGCTCGCCGGCCTGTTGACCAGGTACCGCTGCGAGCAGGGGCTCTCCCATGCGTACGGTTCGGTCCGCACGGTCAGCGGTACGACGTTCGCGGCGCCGTCGTCCACCGGGGCGGTGGAGGCGGTGGCCGGGGTGCGGGGTGCCTCCTTCTCCTCCTTCGCGGAGGGGGACGGGGACGCGGAGGAAGAGGGGGAGGAAGAGACGGAGGCGGAGGGCGACGCGGTGACGTCCTCGTTCTTGCCCGCCCCGACGGTCGCGGATCCCACCGGGCCCTTCCGGTCGCTCCCGCCCCCGTCGTCGCCGTCCGGCATGCCCAGGGCGAACGTGACCCCACCGAGCACGGCGGCCACGGCGATCCCCGCGAGGACGGCGGTACGGGTACGGCGGCGGGGTCGGACACGGACCTCGCCGGGACCGGTGACCACCGGGATCTCGGCCTCCTGGGGCCCTGCTTCCGGGGTTCCCGCTTCCGGAGCCCTCGCCTCCAGGCGCTCTGCTCCCGGGGTTCCCGCTTCCGGGGCTCCTGCTCCCGGGGCCCCCGCCTCCAGGGACCCCGTTCCCGGGGCTCCTGCTCCCGGAGCCCCCGCCTCCAGGGACCCCGCTTCCGGGGCTCCTGCTCCCGGAGCCCCCGCCTCCAGGGACCCCGTTCCCGGGGCTCCTGCTCCCGGAGCCCCCGCCTCCAGGGACCCCGTTCCCGGGGCCCCCGCTTCCGGGCCCCCGGCCTCGGGCTGCCCGACTGTCGGCTGCCCGGCCACCGGACGGCCGTCTGCTGCCCGGGCCCGGACCGCCGCGTCCTCCGCCGGTTCACCGGCAGGTGCCGGTGCGCCCGCGGACGCCGCTCCCCCGGCGGGCGCCGTTCCCCCCGCGGACGCCGCTCCCTGCGACGGCGCCCCCTTCCGCCCCCGGGTCACATCCGCCAGCACCCACTTCCGGTGCAGCTCGACCAGTTCCTCGGGGCGCGCCTTGCACAACCGGGCCAGCCGTTCGACCGGCGCGTACTCCGTCGGCACCGCGTCCCCGTTGCAGTACCGGTGCAGGGTCGACGTACTCATGTGGAGCCGTTTGGCGAGCACCCCGTAGCTCAGCCCGGACCGCTCCTTCAAGATCCTCAACTGTGCGGCGAAATCCGCCGCGGCCGTGTTCTCCGACACTGTTCCTCCCGCCCCCGTGTTCCATTCCGCCGTTCCAGGGGACGGTCGTTTCCCCAGGTCACAGCGTTCCGCGCGTTCCAGCGTCCCGGATCCCCCGCCAGGTGTGGCGACCGGGACGGATCGGCGGACAAGCTCTGGTCATCCAAGCACGCCGCTCCCGGCTCCCGGTCGAGTGGCCACGCCGAACCCCTGAACCACGTAAAGGAATTCACCATGCGCACCTCTCGCATCCGCCTCGTCGCCGCCGCCGGAGCCGTCCTCGCCGCCCTCGCCCTCACCGCCTGCGAGGACGGCACGGGCACACAGGACGAGGGCGCCTCCCAGCCCGCAGGGGCGACGGAGAACGCCGAGACCCCCTCGGGCGGCTCCCAGGCGGACAAGGGCCGGAGCACCGGCGGCGGCACCGCGGAGCAGGACAAGGCCGGCGACAAGACCGGCGGCAAGGGGACGTCCGCCAACACCGGCGGGGACTCCGGCGATTCCGATGACCCCGGGGTCACCCGGCTCTCCTGCAACGGCTCCAACACCACCGTCGACGCCCAGCCGGTGTCCCGCCCCGTCAACCACATGCTGATCACGGTCAAGAACTCGGGTTCGCAGAACTGCAACCTCACCTACTACCCGGTGCTCCGCTTCGACGAGATGCAGTGGGTGCCGCAGCCCGTCGAGGCGTCGAAGCCGCAGGCCGTGGTCACCCTCGCCCCGGGTGAGACGGCGTACGCGGGCGTGCTCCTGTCGGCCGCCGACGGCAGCGGGGACGGCGGCACCACCGCCCACAAGCTCACCGTCGCCTTCCAGGGCAACACCCCGGACAGCGACGGCGGCCCGTCGGCCGTCCCGGCCCTGCCCGCGGACGGCGTGTACTACGACAGCAGCATGGCGGTGACGTACTGGCAGCAGTCGATGGACGACGCCCTCACCTACTGAACCCGCTGGACCTACTGGACGGCACCCAGCTTCTGGGCCACCTCGGTGGCCCAGTAGGTGAGGATGTTGCGCGCACCGGCCCGCTTGATGCCGGTCAGCGCCTCCAGGATCGCCCGGTCACGGTCGATCCAGCCCTTCTCGGCGGCGGCCTCGATCATCGAGTACTCACCGGAGATCTGGTACGCCGCCACCGGCACGTCCACCGAGTCCGCGACCCGGGCGAGGATGTCCAGGTACGGGCCCGCCGGCTTCACCATCACCATGTCGGCGCCCTCCTCCAGGTCGAGCGCCAGCTCACGCATCGACTCGCGGACGTTCGCCGGGTCCTGCTGGTACGTCTTGCGGTCGCCCTTGAGCGAGGAGCCGACGGCCTCCCGGAACGGCCCGTAGAAGGCGGAGGCGTACTTGGCGGTGTACGCGAGGATCGCCACGTCCTCCCGGCCGATCTGGTCGAGGGCGTCGCGGATGACGCCGATCTGCCCGTCCATCATCCCGCTCGGCCCGACGATGTGGGCGCCCGCGTCGGCCTGCACCTGGGCCATCTCCGCGTACCGTTCGAGCGTGGCGTCGTTGTCGACGCGTCCCTGCTCGTCGACGACCCCGCAGTGCCCGTGGTCGGTCGTCTCGTCGAGGCACAGGTCGGACATGACGAGCAGGTCGTCCCCGACCTCGGCCCGCACGTCCCGCAGGGCCACCTGGAGGATCCCGTCCGGGTCGGTGCCGGGCGTCCCGACCGCGTCCTTCTTGGACTCCTCCGGCACGCCGAACAGCATGATCCCGGAGATCCCGGCCGCCACGGCCTCCGCCGCCGCCTTCTTCAGGCTGTCCCGCGTGTGCTGCACGACACCGGGCATCGCCGCGATCGGCACGGGTTCGTCCGCGCCCTCGCGCACGAAGGCCGGGAGGATGAGGTCGGCGGGGTGCAGCCGGGTCTCGGCGACCATGCGCCGCATGGCGGGGGTGGTACGCAGACGCCGCGGCCGCGTGCCGGGGAAGGATCCGTACGTCGTCATACCACCTACGCTACGCCCGCCCCTCCCGTGCCTTTACCGACGCGGAGTCGGCCCGGAGCTCCGGGGCCGGTCACCGACGGGATACGGTGCTCGTCGCCCGTCATCACGCCACCCGAGGGGGACCCGACCGTGCACAGCGCCGCCGTAACGGCCGAGGGCGACCGCATCCGCTGGGTCGAGCTGCCCGGCCGGGACCCGGCCCGCGTCTACGTGCACGGACTGGGCGCCACCTCCCCCGCGTACTTCACCGCGAGCGCGGTCCACCCGCTCCTCGCGGGTCACCGCTCGCTCCTGGTGGACCTGCTCGGCCACGGCCACAGCGACCGCCCCACCTCCTTCGCCTACACCCTGGAGGACCACGCCGACGCGCTCGCCGCCGCCCTGCGCGCCGCCGACGTCACGGGGGCCGACGTGGTCGCCCACAGCATGGGCGGTTCCGTCGCCGTCGTCCTCGCCGCCCGCCACCCGGAGCTGGTGTCGCGGCTGGTCCTGGTCGACGCCAACCTCGACCCGTTGCCCCGGGTGCCCGGCGCCCTCGGCAGCAGCGGCATCGCGGCGTACCCGGAGGAGGAGTTCGTGGCCGGCGGCTGGCGCGAGGTCCGTGACCGCGCGGGTGCGCACTGGTGGTCGACGATGCGGCTGGCGGGCCTGGAGGCCCTGCACCGCAGCGCGTCCCACCTGGTCGACGGCACCGACCCGACGATGCGCGAGCTGCTGCTCGCCCTGCCGGTCCCCCGCACGTTCCTGTTCCCCGAGGCCGACGCCCCGTTCCCCGGCACGGACGGGCTGACGGCCGCGGGTGTTTCGGTGATCCCGGTCCCCGACTGCGGCCACAACGTCATGCTGGACAATCCGGAGGCGTTCGCCCGAGCCGTGGCGGAGGCACTGGCCCCGTAGGCCCAGAAGACCTCGTAAGTCCCTGGGTCTCGTAGGTCTCGTAGGTCTCGTAGGAAAGGACTGTCATGCGGCTTCGCTGTGCCGTGCTCGACGACTTCCAGGACATCGCCACCACGATCGCCGACTGGAGCCCCCTCCACGACCGCGTGGAGGTGACTTCCTTCACCGAGCACTTCGCCACGGAGGACGAACTGGCCGCGGCACTCGCGGACTTCGACATCGCGGTGACGCTGCGGGAACGCGTCCCGTTCCGCGCCTCCCTGCTCGACCGGCTCCCCCGGCTGAAGCTGATCGTCGCGTCCGGCATGCGCAACTCGGTCATCGACCACGCCGCCGCCGAACGCAACGGCGTCACGGTCTGCGGCACCCAGAGCTCCCCCACCCCGCCGGTGGAGCTGACCTGGGCCCTGCTGCTCGGACTGGCCCGCGGCATCGTCACGGAGAACAACGCCCTGCGCGCGGGCGGCCCCTGGCAGTCGACGGTCGGCGCGGACCTGTACGGCCGCCGCCTCGGCCTGCTCGGACTGGGCAGGATCGGCAGCCGGGTGGCGCGGGTGGGACTCGCCTTCGGCATGGAGGTCACGGCCTGGAGCCCGCACCTCACCAAGGAGCGCACGGACGAGGTGGGCGTCGAACTGGCCTCCTCGAAGGAGGAGTTGCTCCGCACCGGCGACTTCGTCTCGCTCCACCTCGTCCTGGGCGACACCACCCGGGGCATCCTGGGCGCCCCCGAACTGGCCCTGATGAAGCCGACCGCCCACCTGATCAACACCTCCCGCTCGGCACTCGTCGACCAGGACGCCCTGCTCACCGCGCTGCACGAGGGCCGGATCGCGGGCGCGGCCGTCGACGTCTTCGACACGGAGCCCCTCCCCGCCGACCACCCGGTGCGCACCGCCCCCCGCCTCCTGGCCACCCCGCACCTCGGCTACGTCTCCGAGCTCAACTACCGCACGTACTACGGCCAGGCGGTCGAGGACATCGAGGCCTACCTGTCCGGCACCCCGATCCGCCGTCTCGGCTGAGGCCGCGGGGCGCTAGAGTGTGCGTGTTGGCTTTCGACGCCCCCGCGGGAGCGTTCGAAGGCTTTTTTCATGCCTTCCGACACCTCCGAACCCACCACCACGTACCGCGCGTTGCTCGGCAACCGCGAGTTCGCCGGCCTGTACGCGAGCTTCACCCTCACGGTCGCCGCGAGCACGCTGTCGGGCTTCGCGCTCGCCACGCTGGTCGACCGGCGGACCGGCTCCCCGTTCCTGACGGCCGTGAGCATGTACGGCGCCACCTTCGCGACCGTGCTCGGCGCGATGACGCTGATGTCGGTCGCGGACGGGAACCGCCCCCGCCGCACCCTCGTCACGCTCCAGTGCGTCTCGCTGCTGGGCGTGGCCGCGCAGGCGGTCCCCGGACTGCCACTGGCCGTCCGCTTCTCCCTCCTCCTGGTGCTGGGCTTCTTCCAGTCCCTGGGGACCGGCACCCGGATGGGGCTGCTCGCCGAGGTGGTGCCGGCCTCCGCGTACGTCCCGGCGCGTTCCCTGATGAACATCACCTCGGGCGGCACGGCCGTCCTCGGCTACGCGCTCGGCGCCGTACTGCTGCGGTACCTGAGCCCGCAGGACGTCTTCGTCGCCGCGACGGCCCTGACCGGCGCCGGACTGGTCGTGGTGGCGACGACCGTCCGGGAACGCTCGATCCGCCCGCCCCGACGCCCCGGTCTGCGGCAGACCTGGACGGCGAACACCGCGCTCCTCTCCCGCTCCGGCCCGCGTGCGCTGCTGCTGAACCTGTGGGTCCCCAACGGACTGATCGTCGGCTGCGAGGCCCTGTTCATTTCCTACGCCCCCGACCACGCCGGCGTCCTCCTGGCCGCCGGATCCGCGGGCATGCTCCTCGGCGACCTGACCGTCGGACGGCTCCTCACCGCCGCCCTCCGGGACCGCTGCGCGTTCCCCCTGCGCCTGCTGCTCGCCGCCCCCTACCTGCTGTTCGCCCTCCACCCTCCCCTGCCGGTGGCGGCGGCCGCCGTGTTCGTGGCCAGTGCCGGTTTCGCCGCCACCCTCCCCCTCCAGGAACGGCTCCTGGAGCTGACCCCCGACCCGGTCCGCGGCCAGGTCCAGGGCGTCGAGTCGGCCGGCCGCATGACGTGGCAGGGCATCGGCGCCGCGCTGGCGGGCGGCATCGCCCAGCACCTCACCCCCGCCACGACGATCACCGCGCTCGCCGCGGTCTCCGTCACCGTCACGGTCCTCTCCCGCCCCTTCGTAACCCGCACCCGCGCCGTCCGCCTCGAAGAGACCGGCGGCTGAGCCCACCGACGCGCAACCCACCCGGTTCCGGTGCCGGATGCCGAAGGCCCGGAAGAACGTGCCACCGTCCGCGGTCAAGGACCGCCGGGTCACGGATCCGTGCCGGCGGGCGACGACCGCGCACGGGCGCGGAACGGCGCGGGAACCGCCGTTCCGGCCAGGGCGCGCCCGGTGGTGGTGCGCCGTGTTCGTCTCCGTCTGTAACAGGGATGTATTAGGCGGCAGTCGGTCGAAACTGCGGACGGACCGGACGGCTCTTGGTGTGCAGAAACGCTCGCCCGTACCGACGGGCCGGCACTCCGACCGACACCGAGGAAGACACACCATGCGCGTCAACAAGGTCACCATCGCAGCCCTGGCCGTCGTCGCGGGTCTCTCGCTCACCGCCTGCCAGAACGACGACGCCGCCGCCACGGACCGGAACAACGCGTCCTCCTCCTCGTCGAAGGGCGGCTCGACCTCCGGCGGCTCGGCCCAGGGCGCCGCGAAGGACTCCGCCGGGAACGGCGCCGCGGACGAGGGGCAGGGCACGGTCGCCGGGACGGGCTCCAACGAGAACGGCACGATCGGAAAGTGCCGCACCGACGAGCTGGAGGTCACGGCGCAGGACAACACCATCGGCGGCGACGAGGACAACACCGTCGCGGTGACGTTCACGAACGGCGGCGGCCGGGACTGCTCGATCGCGGGCTTCGCCGGTGTCGACCTGAAGACCGACGCGGGGACGGTGTCCGCGGAGCGCACGGGTGAGCCGGCCCCCGCGACCGTCCTGAAGGACGGCAAGTCGGTCTCCTTCTTCATCTCCTACCCGGCCAACGACACGGGCGGCTCCGGCGTCCGCGTCACCGGGCTCGTGGTGACCCCGCCGAACGAGACGAAGTCGGTCACCCTCGACTGGCCGGGCGCCGCCTCGCTGCCCGTCACGGACGGCTCCGGCACCCCGGTGAAGGTCGGCCCGATCGGCAGCGCCGGCCAGGGCGGCTGACCCGCCCCGCCGGCACCACGTCGTACGCCCCCCGGGCGCCGACGCGGCGAGCACCCGGGGCTCGCCCCCGAGTTCACGGGTGTGGGCCACATCCGCGCGTCCGTCGGCGCCCGTGGCCCGCCCGGCAGACCCCTCCCCCATACGGGCGAACGACACATGCGAACCCCGGAGTCGACTCATAGCGTGAGGGACGGCAACCCTCCGCACTCGCACTCCCCGGAGCCCTGTGTGCAGAAACTCCCGATACGACGCTCGAAGGCGCCCCGCCGGCACCGCATGGCCGTGACGGCCGTCAGCGGCATAGCGGCCGGCTGCACGGTTCTCTGTCCCGCGCCCACGGCTCTCGCCCGGCCCATGACGGCCGCCCCGGCGCCCACCGCACTGACCGCCCCACCGCCGCTCCCGGCGAAGGACGCGGCGAACGGCGGCGAGAACGTCCGCACCGTCACCGACGGCGACACCCTCTGGTCCATGGCGGAGGAGATCTACGGATCCGGAGCCAAGTGGCCCGACCTCTACCGCGCCAGCCGGGACGGCATCGAGAAGGCCGCGCGGGCCCACGGCTTCCCGTCGGACGACGACGGGCACCGCATCTTCGCCGGAACGGCCATCCGCACCCCCGCCTCCCCACGGGCGGGCGCCGCCACCCCGGACCGGGCCGACCCGCACGTCGCGCGGTTCCAGCGCCAGGTGGCACAGTCGGGGTACGTGTCCCAATCGGGCTCCGAGGCCGTGTTCGACCTGAACCGCAGGTACTGCGAGGGCACCCTGTTCAGCGGCATGTGGCCCAACCCCCAGTCGCCCTACATCGTCACCAACCTGCCCGAGGTACCGGGGCAGACGGCCAACACCAACCCACCGGTGACCTGGCGCCTGCGCGAGGACGAGGCCGTGGTCCTGATCGGGACGACCCCGCCGCCGGAGGCCTACTTCTCCTTCGACCTCACCATGGTGAGGGGGTCACTGCACACCGGCCCGGTCCTGTGGCCCGCGGTCGGCGACCCGGTCAACAGGGGAACCGTGAAGACGGCCGGCCCCACCCCCTTCGGGCAGCCGTTCGCCCTCGTGATGACGGGGCACGAGCGCACGCGGGCCGAGGTGCACGAGATGCTGGCCGCCTCCGGGCTCGGCGGCGCGATCAACGACGCGACCGTTCCCCCGGCCATGTTCCGCCTGGGCCTCGGCGAGGACGCCGACCAGTTCCTGCTCGGCATCCGCACGGCCGCGCCCGAGCCCGGCTTCGAGAAGGCACTCGACGCCTACCGCGACGCGCCCCCGCTCCAGATCCTGCGGGTCCGGCCGAAGGGCACCTCCGCCGACCAGACGAAACCGGTGTACGCCCCCGCCCCGCTTCCCGTCCCCCGGCTGCGCACCGCCGGGACCGGGGCCACCGAACTCGACCTCAACCCCAGCCTGCAGAAGCTGCGGCAGCGCATCATCGCCGCCCACCCGGGGTTCGAGGCACGCGACGTGGCGATGGAGCGCGGGTTCGAGCAGTCGTACCCGGGGCTGCAGTCCAACAAGGTGATCGATCCGCCCACGCCGGGCATCGGCGCCCTGTCCAACGACGCCGACGACCCGCTGAGCCCGAGCTTCAGCCTCCCGGACGGCTCCTTCGTCGTCGCCTACGGCACCAACCACGTGGCCACCCGGCAGGCGAGCTACTCCAGCATCTCGCTCTACGCCGACGAGGAGGCCGCCGTCTCGGTGGCCGCCAAGAACCACCGGGACCTGCGGGGCACCGCCCGTGACTACCTCCCCGACAGCCCGGACGCGGACAAGCTCTACGCCTGGACCTTCAGCCGCGCCGGCGACACCGGGCCGACCGGACCCCACGTCACCGAGCTGCCGTCCGCCGGCGCCGACTTCTGCGCCCAGTACGGCGCCGACCGGCCCGTCGACATGAGCCGCATGCAGGCGGTGGCACGCGCCTACATGCAGCCCGAGACCCTCACCCACCCCGCTCTCTCCTCGCTCCTCCTGGACCGTCTGCTGGTCTTCACGCCCAAGTCGAAGTCCAAGTAGGACGCGGCCCCGAGGCACGGATCCGTCCGCGAGGAACGACGAGGCGGAGCGCCCCCGAAAGGGACGCTCCGCCTCAAGCGATCGCCCCACTGAGACCGAACTCACCGGCCGAGGTCAAACTCCGCCCACACGGTCTTGCACGGCACCGGACCCGTTCGCACGCCCCAGCGGTCGGCCAGCTCCCCGACCAGGAGCAGGCCGTATCCGGATTCGCCGGGCTCCGCCCCGCCGACCGCCCGCTCCTGCGGCGGCAGTTGATCACCCCGGGGGTCGGTGACCTCGATGCGAAGGGTGCCGGGCGCCGTGACGGTGAGACCGAGCCGGAAGCCGCGCCCTGCCACCCGCCCGTGCAGCACGGCGTTGGCCGCGAGTTCCGCGACGACCCCCCGGGCCGGGTCCAACGGCACTCCCCAGGCCTCCAGTCGCTCGGCGGCCAGCAGACGGGCGAGCCGTGCGCCCCGGCGGGTGGCGGAGAGCGGCACGGAGTACTGGTGGAGCGGGGTGCGCGGTGCGACGGTTTCCTGATTCACATCACCCAGGGTGGCCGTAGAACCACTTGCCGTGAAGACGGGAAGCCCGTGCGACCGACGGCTGTCCGTGAGGTGCCCGGTCCCGTCCGGGCTGCCCGGTGCGGCAGGCCTCCCCTCAGGGCGTCGGCAGCGGCAGGCAGGGCATCCGGGGGTGCCGCAGGTGCTGCCCGCCGTCGTGGACGCACAGGGTGAAGGTCTCCGGTCCCGGCCGCCCTGCCGCGTCGTGGACGTCGACGACCCGCTCGACGCTCTCCCACAGCCTGACCGGTCCGCCCTCCCGCACCCACCAACCGCCGTCGCCGTCGCCGTCGCCGTCGGGGGTCAGCGTGGCGGCCGACCCGCTGACCACGTCGACCAGGTGCACGATGTCGCCGACGGTGGTCAGTTGCACGTCGGGCACCGCGCTCTGCACGAGGAAGCGCAGGTGGAAGGCCTCCTCGGTCGCGGCGGTGATCCGCTCGGGCCCGTGCCGGGCATCCCGTGCCCTGCCCGGCAACCCTGCCGCCCAGTGGGCGGGGTTGCCGAAGGCCGGCGCCGCGTGCGTACGGGCCGGCATGAAGGAGACCGTGCCGCCCAGCAGGCGCCCCTCGGCGGTGCCGTCCCCGGCGACCGTGAGCAGGACGCGGGCGTACCCGTGGAGCCGGCCGGAGAGCGTCAGCAGGATCTTCCCGCCCGGCCGGGTCTGGGCGACCAGGGCCGGGGGCACGGCGCGGAAGGAACAGGCGGCGACGATCCGGTCGAACGGGGCCTCGGGCCAGTACCCGTACAGCCCGTCCGCGACCGCGAGGGTGGGCGCGTAACCGCAGCCGTGCAGCGCGCTCGCGGCCCGCTCCAGCCGGTGCGGATCCACCTCGACGCTCGTGACCCCGCCGGAACCGAGGCGTTCGCAGGCGAGCGCGGTCGAGTACCCCGTCCCCGTGCCGATCTCCAGCACCGCGTGCCCCTCCCGCACGTCGGCGTCGGCCCACATCCGCACCACGAGCGACGGCAGGGTGGAGGACGAGGTCGGCACCCCTCCGTGCCGCTCGGCCGGGTGCTCCCAGTCGGGTTCGTCACCGTCGAACTGCGTGATGAGCGTGGTGTCGGAGTACGCGGCGGCCAGCCAGCGGCCGTGGTCGAGCGCGGCGGTGACCGGCTGCCACACGGTCAGCCCCTGCCCGTCACGCTCCTCGCCGGGCAGGTAGAACCCGGGCACGAACCGGTGCCGGGGCACCGCCTCGACGGCCGCCTGCCAGGCCGGATCGTCCAGCGCCCCGCGTACGGCGAGGTCCTCCGTCATGACGGCGCGCAGCCGCGCGGCATCGGTTTCGAGGTCAACGGGCGACGTCATCATGAACGGCCCTTCCTTTCCACGGTGAGGAGGTCGGCGAACGCCTCGGTGATGTCCTCGGCGTCGGGAAGCCAGCCCCACTGTCCGTTCGGGTTGCACTCGATCGCCGTCCAGTGTTCCGGGTCGTCCCCGTCCCCGGTGAGCGCGAAGTCGAAGCAGCCGAAGAGCAGACCGAACGAGGCCAGGTAGGAGTGCAGCGCCGCCTCGACGGGCGGCGGCACGGTGATCGGGGCGTGGAGCAGGGCGCCCCAGTCGCCCCGGCGCCAGTCCAGCGCGCCGTCGGGCGCGGCGACCTGCTGGGCGAAGACACGACGGCCGACCACGGTGACGCGTACGTCACCGGTCTTGGGGATCTCGGTTTGGAACAGGTGGGCGGTCACGCCGAGCGTGTCGTCGAAGGTCTCCGGGTCGACCCGCTGGGTCCAGATCGCTCCGGTGCGCCCGTCGGCGCCGGCCGGCAGACCACGGAACGTCTTGCAGACGACGGGTCCGTGCTCGGCGGCGAACTCCCGCGCCGCCTCCGGGTCGTTGGTGATCAGCGTCGGAGGAATCTCCATCCCGAGCCGGGCGAACCTCCGGAGCTGGGCGGGCTTGGACTCCGCACGGGCCACCGCGGCCGGGTGGTTGACGTACCGGGCGCCGGACAGGGCGTTCAGGACGCCGCCGAGCCCGTGCCGTGCCTCGGTGGCGGCGAAGTCCCGCTGCTGCCGGGGCAGATGTGCGAACCGGGTGCCGTACGGAGTGGGACGGCGGTAGTACACCGCCGTCACCTCCCCCGGCTCCACCTCCCGGCTCGCCGTACGCAGCCGGCCGCTCCACGCCGGACGGTCCGCGTCGAGGCGGAAGCCGAACGTCAGGTCCGGCCCGATGTCTGCGGGGTCGACGCGGACGACGGGCACCCCGCGCACGTTCAGCGCGGCGACGACCGCGTCCGCCGTGACGTCCTCCAGCGCGGTGACGACCAGGACGGTGGAAGCCATCGGTCAGTCCGATTCGTAGTCGGTGGTGCTGTCGTCCTGCGTCTGGGGCTGCGGACCGTTCCCGTCACCGCCCCCGGACACGGAGGCGGTACCGGTCGTCCTCGACGTCCCGTGCTTGCCCATCTCGACCGGCCACCCGGCGGTGTCGGCGTAGCAAGCGGTCTGCGTGACGGGGTCGAGCGTCACGGTCGCGTACGGCGGCGGCCCGACCGGCAGCCGGTCGGTGACCAGGCGCAGCGCCCAGGGGGCCTCGGGGGCGAGTGTCGTCATGGGGGTCCCTTCTCTGTCCGCGATGCGGAGTTCCAGATTCTCGCCACTCAGTGTGCTCGCGCGTGTGCACACTGTGCATACAGGCAGCTCGTACGGCCGACGGCTGTACGCCGGCTGCCCGGTTTCTGTCCGCCCTGCCCGGGGTGACCGGGCGCGGGCGGCCGGAGTTGGTCCGGGGAAGGGCGCGCGACGGGAGGCGGCGAACATGAGCGGGTGGGAAGCGGGGCTGGACGACGAAGAGGCCGGGGCCGTGATGCGGACGGTCACCCGGCAGTTGAAGCTGTGGCGGGAGGCGGCCGGCCTCACCCAGGCCGAGTTCGGGGCGGCGATCAAGTACGGGGAGGAGATGGTCTCCTGTGTGGAACGGGGGCGGCGGATTCCCCGGCCGGAGTACTTGGACGCGGCGGACGAGGTGCTGGGGGCGGGCGGGAAGATCGCCGCGATGAAGAAGGACGTGGCGGAGATCCGGTACCCGAAGAAGGTGCGGGACTTGAAGAACCTGGAGGCGGAGGCCACAGAACTGTGCGCCTATAACAACTCTGTCGTCCATGGACTGCTGCAGACCGAGGAGTATGCACGGGCAGTGCTCAGCGCCCGCCGTCCGCCCTTCACCGCCGACCAGTTGGAACAGCAGGTGTCGGCCCGCGTGGCGCGACAGGAGATCGTCGGCGACACGACAGCCCAGGCCGTCTTCAGTTTTGTCCAATGCGAGTCGACGCTTCGTCGGCCCATCGGCGGCAAGATGGTGATGCGTGGGCAACTCGAACGTCTGTTGGAGGTCTGCGCGTTCCGCAACGTCGACCTTCAGGTACTGCCTCTGAACCGCGAGGAGAACTCAGGGCTCGACGGCTCGTTCAGGTTGCTCAGGCTCAGGGACGGCACCACGGTCGGTCATGTCGAGGTGGCGCACATCAGTCGCGTGATCGCGGAGCCGAAAGAGGTGCAACTCCTGGACATCCAGTATGGAATCATCCGGGCACAGGCTCTCAGCCCACGGGAGTCGATGGCCCTCATCGAGAAAGTGCTTGGAGAGACATGAAGCTGGAGTGGATAAAGAGCAGCTACAGCACGTCCAGCGGTCCAGACTGTGTTGAGGTGGCCACCCCGGACGAGAGTCACGTCTTCGTCCGCGACTCCAAGAACCCCGCAGGCCCTCGCCTCGATCTCACCTCAGCCGCTTGGTCGGCCTTCCTGCCGTACGCCTCCGGAAACTGACGCAGCGACAACATGGGGACCACACCCTAGTTCGTGGGTGCGGTCCCCGTTTGTGTGTCAGTCGGCGACCGGAGCCGCCTCCGTCGCCAGCCCTTCTCCCCGAGCCTGCTGCAAGGTCTCCGCGATCGCGGCGAACTCCTCCAGCGCGGCCTGGAGGTCCTCGACGATCTCGGCGGCCAGTACCTCGGGCGCGGGCAGGTTGTCCGCGTCGTCGAGACTGGGGTCGCGGAGCCAGGTGATGTCGAGGTTGGCCTTGTCGCGGGCGATCAGTTCCTCGTAGGTGTACGCCTTGAAGCGTTCCGTCTCGACGCGCTTGGAGCGGTCCTCGTCGGGGCGGTAGCACTGCACGAAGTCTTCGAGGTGGGCCCGGGTGAGCGGGTTCTGCTTGAGGGTGAAGTGCTGGGCGGTACGGAAGTCGTAGACCCACAGCTTCTCGGTCCACGCCTTCTCGGGGCGGGCCGGCTTGCGTTCGAAGAACAGCACGTTGGCCTTGACGCCGCCCGCGTAGAAGATGCCGGTGGGCAGGCGCAGCAGCGTGTGGACGTCGTACTCCTTCAGCAGGCGCCGACGGATGGTCTCACCCGCGCCGCCTTCGAAGAGGACGTTGTCCGGGACGACGACCGCAGCCCGGCCGTGGATCTCCAGCAGTGAGGCGATGTGCTGGACGAAGTTGAGCTGCTTGTTGGTCGTGGTGACCCAGAAGTCGCGGCGCTCGTAGGCGATCGCCTCGCGGGCGGCGGAGCCGTCGTCGCCGTAGACGGTGATCGACGACTTCTTGCCGAAGGGTGGGTTCGCCAGGACCAGGCTCGCGCGCTTGGTGGGCGGGGCGATGAGGGCGTCCCGGTCGTGGATGAGGGTGGGCCCGGTGGGCTGACCGATGCCGTGCAGGAAGAGGTTCATCGCAGCGAGACGGGCGGTGTTCCTGACCAGCTCGGTGCCCCAGATGCCGCCGCTACTGAGGTGCTTGCGCTGCTCGGGGGTGAGGCGGTTGCCGTACTCGTTGAGGATGTACTCGGCAGCGGCGAGCAGGAAGCCACCGGTTCCGCTGGCGGGGTCGGTGATCGTGTCGTCAGGGGTGGGGCGGACGCAGTCGATGATGGCCTGGATCAGGGGACGCGGGGTGAAGTACTGACCCGCGCCCGACTTGATGTCCTCCGCGCCGCGGGAGAGCAGTTCCTCGTAGGCGTCGCCCTTGATGTCGGTCTTCTGACCGGACCAGCTCTCCTTGTCGATCAGGTCCTTGACCAGGCGCTTGAGCTTGGCGGGGTCGTGGATGCGGTTACGGGCCCCGTTGAAGATCAGGTGGAAGGTCGTGCCCTTGCGCTGAGCCCCGAGGTCTTCGAGGAGCTGCGTGTAGGCGGCTTCGAGCTCGGCACCGTCGTTGTTCAGCAGCTCCGGCCAACCACGGCCCTCCCAGACGGTCCCCTCAGGCATGATCTGCTCGCGGAACATCGGCGGGCGGGACTGCGCCTCGTGCGCCATCTTGAGGAAGACGAGGAGAGTCAACTGCTCGACGTAGTCGATGGTGGAGACACCGTCGTCCCGCAGGACGTGGCAGTAACTCCAGAGCTTGTCGACGAGCCGACGGGCCTCGGTCGTGGTCACGAGGGGATCTCCAGGTCAAGGGTGGGCTGAGTGGCGGTGGCGAGGGCGGGGGCGTCAGCCCTGGGCTGCGGAGGTGCGTCCGGCGCGGGTGCGGTGTCCGGCGCTTGCTTCCGCTGAGCAGGCGCCCGGCGAGGGCTCCGGCGCCGGGGCTTGGTGGCTCCGGCCGCTTCCCGCTCCGCGCGGATGCGGGTGAGCAGGGCTTCGGCAGGCTCGTCGGCGGAGTTCTGGGAAACCAGACGGCCTGCGAAAGCCTCAGCAAGGAGGGAGCGGCGTAGGGCTTCCGCCCATTTCTCAGCCCGAGTCAAGGCCTCTTGCAAGCGACGCACCTTGGATACCCGCTCGCTCACCTCCCCCATAACTCGAACTTGCAGGTTTTCAGGCGGAACCGGAATTCTGACCTCGTCGCGGAAACGCGCCAGGCTTACCTTGCGCTGCGCCACACCACGAGTTGCTGCTTCGATTTGTCGGCGCACTAGTGTCGAATTTACCGCAACTGCAAGGTAATCAACATTCCAACATTCCGAGGGGCGCAATCGGATACAGTCGGCTGTGACAATTCCATCTTCCACCTCTCGGTAAGCAGCAGCATCCCCGGGAGGCTCTCCCATTTTAGTAATGAGAAGATCACCGAACACTGCGGAGTGGGATTTCAGCTCTTCGGCTTTTCGCTGCGAAACATATCTGGTGGATTTGAAGTTACCCGATCGAATGTTGCGCACGAACACCAGCGGCACACCAGAATCTTCATAATCAGACACCTTGAGATTACTCCCGAAGGGACCAATCACGATGTTCTCTTTGGCCCCATCGGTGAGGTCGGAAGGCGTCCGCCACATCCAACCGTTCCTCAACTCCTCAGTCTTAGTACCACCCGAGACGTCACGCCAGCCATCAGCGACCCGCCCGCTTGCAGCATCGTCATAGATGGACTGTAGAAGTCTTGTGGTCTCCCTCTTGGCTGTATGCACCGACGCCACTGCCGCGTCAAGTCGCGACAACTGCTCTTCGAGCGCAGCAACGATACGCCACTGCTCCTCAAGGGGTGGCAGCGCAAGGCTTACGCGTTTCAACTTCGCTGTACTCAGAGTATGCAACCCACTGGTCGATGCTGCCACACGCCGAAGCTGCCCAGAAACCGTCGACGAGTTCCATAGAAGCTCGAGAAATTTAGCCGAGATAGCGGGACCTGGACGCACCCGAATCAAGTGATTCTGGTGCACACAATTTTCAATCTCGCCACTCCATCGAGCTGCCCTACCAAGCTGAGAGACACTCCCGTTCCCCTCCACGACCAGGAGATCGCCGGGACGCAGAACGAACCTTTCCAGCTCACCCTCGAACAGCTCGACCTCATGCACATCTTCAAGGTCGAGCGTCCCACTGCCGACGTTGGCGACCCGGAGAAAGGGAAACTTGTTTTCAACGGGACGCCGCTTCTGCTGCTTCTGGATACCTCCCTGAACCTCGGCGATCTCGTCGAGGTTTACTCGTACCCAGCCGCTAGGCAAACCGCTCACGCACCCAACTCCCGTCCCAGCTCATCCAAAATCTCAGCCCCCCGATCCGCCCCGAACTCCCGAAGGAACCCGTCCACGCCCCCGCGCTCGATGAAGGGTACGTCCTTCAAATGCTCGGGCTCGATCGCCGCATCCGTCGCTATCACGTCGACCATGCGGTCCAGCCACCACACCTGGCCCTCCGTGAAGGAGGCCCCCGCCTGCTCCTGCCGGGCCCGCCACGCCGCGTACCGTTCCTCCACCAGCGCCCGGTACAGCCGTACCTCCTCCTCCAGTCCCAGCTCGAACCGCAGCAGCCCGATCAGGTCGACCACTCCCGCGGCCCCCCGCGGATGCCGGGCCGCCTTCCCCAGCTGCACGTACGCGTCGTACAGCCGCCCCGGAGTCCACTGGAACGGGGGACGCTCGATCTTCCGGGCGAGGTCCTTCAGCCGCCGGTAGACCTCCTTCGGATCGCGCCGCTCGCTGAACGCGATGTTGAACGCGGCGATCTCGTCCCGGTGGTCGTCGAGGTACTGCTTCCAGGACGTCACCCGCCGCATCGCCAGCTCATCCGCCGTGACGCCGCGCGCCTCCTTCACCTCGTCCACGCTCACCTCGTCTATGACGATGTCGTGGGCGCGACGCATGGACATGAGCCGGTCCCGCAGCTCGCGGTTGGAGGCGATCGGCTTCAGCGCGTCCAGCATCTCCTGCCGTACCTGCGCCTGCCCGCCGATCCGCCGGGCCCGCTCCTGCTGGTCGGGGTCGACGGACCGGACCAGCCCGCCCACGATCTCCCGCAACGGCTGGCCGGCCAGTTCCTCGACCTCTTCCCGCTCCTCGGGCGTGAGCTGCCGGTCGAGCCGTGCCAGGCGCCCGGCCAGCGTGGCAACCTCGTCCTCGGTCATCGCCAGGCCCGCCGTCTTGGCCATCAGCCGCTCCAGCGGGATCTTCCGCTCGGAGACCCGGACCAGCGGGCGCGCGTCCACGCGCGGGGAGTCCGTGACGCCCACCGCGTCGACGATGACGAACCGCTCCTTGACCTCCGCGTCCGGCGTGACCGCCTGGAACTCCGCCGGGTCGATGGTCCGCGAGCCGCGCCCCTTCATCTGCTCGAAGTAGGCCCAGCTCTTCACGTCCCGCAGGAAGAAGACACACTCCAGCGGCGGGATGTCGGTCCCCGTGGCGATCATGTCGACGGTCACCGCGATGCGCAGCTCGGGGCTGTTGCGGAACGCCTTGATCAGCTCGGCCGGCCGCTTCGCCGCGTGCGTGATCTTCCGGCAGAAGTCGTCGCTCTCCCCGAAGACCTGCCGCACCATCTGGACGATCTCGTCGGCGTGGTTGTCGTCCACGGCGAAGATCAGGGTCTTGGGCACGTGCGTGCGCGCCCGCTGCGCCTCCCCCTCCCCCACCGGCGGGAAGATCTCCGTGAACAGGTGCTTGCGGAACGTCTCGACGACGAGCTTCAACTGCCCCTTGCTGATGACCTGACGCCCCAGCTGGGACGCCTTCCACTCCAGGTCCTCCTCCAGCTCCTGGTACCGCTCGCGCCGCGTCTTGCGCTCCCGCATCGGGACGACCGTCTCCGCCGGGATCGTCCCGCCGTTCTCCCCCAGCTCCGTACGGATGCGGAAGACGTCGAAGTCGACGTTGACGCCGTCGGCGACGGCCTGCTCGTACGGGTACTCGCTGACCAGGTTCTGGAAGAAGAAGCCGAAGGTCTGCTTGACCGGGGTGGCGGTCAGGCCGACCAGGTGGGCGTCGAAGTACTCCAGGACCGCGCGCCACTTGCCGTAGATGGAGCGGTGGCACTCGTCGACGACGATCAGGTCGAACGCCTCGGGCGGCAGGTCCGGGTTGTAACCGACCTCCACCGGCTCGTCGACCAGGTCGTAGCGGTCCAGGGCCGCGTCCTCGCGGTCGGCGCTCGGCACCTCGCGGCCCGTCAGCGCCAGCCACAGCCGCTGCACCGTGGACACCACCACGTGCGCCGATCCCAGCACGGTGTCCCCGGCGAGCCGCTGCACGACGTACAGCTCGGTGAACTTGCGGCCGTCGTCCGGGGTGTCGAAGTTCTCGAACTCGGTGGCGGCCTGGCTACCGAGGTTGTTGCGGTCGACCAGGAACAGGATGCGCTTGGCGCCCGCGTGCTTGAGCAGCCGGTAGCTCTCGCTGACCACCGTGTACGTCTTGCCGGCACCGGTCGCCATCTGGATCAGGGCACGCGGGTCGTCCTTGGCGAGGGAACGCTCCAGGCCGTTGATGGCCGTAACCTGGGCCGGGCGCAGGTCCTCCGGGTCGAGGAAGGTCTCCGGCAGACGGCGCATCCGGGCCCGCAGGGTCGGCGCGCTGTGGTCGGCCTCGGCCTCCTCCACCCAGCGGGCGATCGTGTCCGGTCGGTGCACGGCGAAGACATCACGGGTACGCGGGGACGGGTCGAGCGCGTTATGGAAGCGCACGGTGTTGCCGTCGGCGACGTACCGGAAGGGCAGGCTGGCCCGCCAGGCGCTGAGCTGCTGGCTGCGGGTGAGGCCGGTGGCGTAACGAGAGGCCTGCTCCATGGCGGCCTCCAAGTCGGCGCCCTCCCGCTTGGCCTCTATGACGCCGACCAGGCGCTGCTCGACGTAGAGGAGGTAGTCGGCGCGTCCCACGGCGGTGGAGACCTCCCGGACGGCGACGCCCCTGCCCGCGAAGAGGTTCTTGGCGACGTCGTCCTGAACGACCCAGCCCGCCTTCTCCAGGACGCGGTCCAGCTCGGCGCGGACCTGCGCCTCGCTCATCGGCGGGCGGGCCGCCTTCTGCGCCTGCGCGATGAACTCGTCGCGCCGCGAGGCCCCGTCCAGGGGGCGGGCGGCCGAGCGGGACTCCATAGCCGGAGCCGTCAGCTCGGTGATCTTGTCGCTCAGCTCGGCGATCAGGTCGTGCAGCGCGGCCCGCTCGGCATCCGCGCGGGCCAGCTCCGCCTCGGCCTGCTCGCGGGCGGCCCGCTCGCGCTCCAGGCGGCTCTGCTTGCCGTCGTAGCTGAGCCGGGCCTCCTCCAACTTCCGGCGATATGCGTCGAGTTCGGTACGCAATTGCTCCAGCTCGCGCTGGTCGGCGACGGACTCGGGCGCGGGCGCGGCGGAGGGCGGTGCGGGTGCCAGGAACACCCGGTGCGTAGTGTCGGACTGGTCCAGGGAGCGGTGCAGCCAGTCGCCGAGGCGGAAGCACAGCTCCACGGACTGGAGCGCTTCGCGGACGTTGGCGTAGTACTCGTGCACCGCCCGATTGCCCGTCGTACGGATCGCCTCGAACCAGGCACGTACCTGCGGGACGAGGACGTCGGCCCTGGTGAGCGCGTTGATCCGGTCGACCTGCCGGGGCCCCGGCACGGTGACGCCGAGGAGCGTGACCAAGTGCCGGGCCATGATCTCGCCGAAGAGGCGGGCCTTCACCATGGCCGCGTGCGGGTCGGTGTGGACGTACGACTCGGCGGAGCAGCCCAGCGTCACCAGTAAAGGCTCGTGCCGGAGCAGGTGACCGAAGTTGGACGAGCCCGCAGCCAACCGTGCGACCTGCTCGTCGTCCCCACCCGACGAACCGCCGACCAGCGCCGTCACCATGTACTTCCCCCCAGGTCCCTGGTCACCGTGTCAATGATCAAAGCCTTGCAGGATGACATGAACAGGTATGCCTGGCAAGGGATTCGAGAGAAGCAAGGCCTGCGAGTGGAGCGTTTCTCCAGAGCCGCGCGCCGGCCACCTGCGGGTTTCGGGCAGGCCGATGGAGAACCGCTCCGATCGTCGACCCACCACCGCACAACCCGAGCCGCAACGCACAGCGGCGGGGCGCGCCGTCACGGCACACCCCGCCGCCCGTCGGGATCAGGTCGTCGACCGACGCCTGCGCGCCCCCGGCCGCCGCTCGCTCGGCCGGGTCACCGGGTCACCGGCGTCCAGCGCCGCCAGCCGGCGGCGCGTGCCGAAGTCGGCCAGGGCCTCCGCCAGCTTGTGGACCGACGGCTCCGGAGCCATCACGTCGACCCGCAGGCCGTGTTCCTCCGCCGTCTTCGCCGTCGCCGGGCCGATGCAGGCGATCACCGTGACGTTGTGCGGCTTGCCCGCGATGCCGACCAGGTTCCGGACCGTCGAGGACGACGTGAACAGCACCGCGTCGAAACCGCCGCCCTTGATCGCCTCACGGGTGTCCGCCGGGGGCGGCGACGCGCGGACCGTGCGGTAGGCGGTCACGTCGTCGACCTCCCAGCCCAGCTCGATCAGGCCCGCGACCAGCGTCTCCGTGGCGATGTCGGCGCGCGGCAGGAAGACGCGGTCGATCGGGTCGAAGACCGGGTCGTACGGAGGCCAGTCCTCCAGCAGGCCCGCCGCCGACTGCTCACCGCTCGGCACCAGGTCCGGCTTCACGCCGAAGGCGATCAGCGCGTTGGCCGTCTGCTCGCCCACCGCCGCGACCTTGATGCCCGCGAAGGCACGGGCGTCGAGGCCGTACTCCTCGAACTTCTCGCGGACCGCCTTCACCGCGTTGACCGACGTGAACGCGATCCACTCGTAGCGGCCCGTCACCAGGCCCTTGACCGCCCGCTCCATCTGCTGCGGGGTGCGCGGGGGCTCCACGGCGATCGTCGGGACCTCGTGCGGCACGGCGCCGTACGAGCGGAGCTGGTCGGAGAGCGACGCCGCCTGCTCCTTCGTCCGCGGCACGAGCACCTTCCAGCCGAACAGCGGCTTGGACTCGAACCAGGACAGCTGGTCGCGACGGGCGGGGGCGCTGCGCTCACCGACCACGGCTATCACCGGCCGGCCGCCCTCCGGGGAGGGCAGCACCTTCGCCTGCTTCAGCGTCTGCGCGATCGTGCCGAGCGTCGCCGTCCAGGTGCGCTGCCGGGTCGTCGTACCGGCGACGGTCACCGTCAGCGGGGTGTCGGGCTTGCGTCCGGCGGACACCAGTTCGCCCGCCGCGGCGGCCACGGAGTCGAGCGTGGTGGAGACGACCACCGTGCCGTCCGACGCCCCGACCTCCGTCCAGCAACGGTCCGAGGCCGTACGCGCGTCCACGAAACGGACGTCCGCGCCCTGGGCGTCACGCAGCGGCACACCGGCGTACGCGGGTACGCCGACCGCCGCCGCGACACCGGGGACGACCTCGAACGGCACCCCGGCCGAGGCGCACGCCAGCATCTCCTCGGCGGCGTACGTGTCGAGCCCGGGATCACCGGACACCGCACGCACGACCCGCCTGCCGCCCCGCGCGGCCTCCATGACAAGATGTGCCGCATCCCGCATCGCGGGGGCACTGATGGTTGTTGACGCGCCGTCAACGACCGTCAGCTGGGGCGTGCCCGTGCCCGGATCCGACGTGTCGGAGTCCGTGTGCACTTCGGCGACGCCCTGCCTCGCGTGCGTGCGTACGACGTCGAGCACCTCGTGCTCGGCGACGAGGACGTCCGCGTTCGCCAGCGCCTCCACGGCGCGCAGGGTCAGCAGTCCCGGATCCCCGGGTCCGGCACCGAGGAAGGTGACGTGCCCGTGTTCCGGAGGGGCGGGAAGGGTGGTGGGGCTCACTGTGCTCGCTCCCCCATCAGACCGGCCGCGCCCTGCGTGAGCATCTCGGCGGCGAGTTCGCGACCGAGCGTCATCGCCGCCTCGTGCGTCTCGGGCACGGGACCGGTGGTGGACAGCTGCACCAGCGTCGAGCCGTCGGTCGAACCGACGACGCCGCGCAGGCGCATCTCCTTGACAGACTGCCCGTCGGTCAGGAGATCGGCCAGCGCCCCCACGGGTGCGCTGCAGCCGGCCTCCAGAGCGGCGAGCAGGGAACGCTCGGCCGTCACGGCGGCCCGCGTGAGCGGGTCGTCGAGTTCGGCGAGCGCGGCGATCAGCTCCGCGTTGTCCGCGGTGCATTCGATCGCCAGTGCCCCCTGGCCGGGGGCGGGCAGCACCGTGTCGACCGACAGGAAGTCGGTCACCTCGTCACTGCGTCCGATCCGGTTCATTCCGGCGGCGGCCAGCACCACGGCATCCAGTTCGCCCTTCAGGACGTACCCGATGCGGGTGTCGACGTTGCCCCGGATCGGGACCGTCTCGATGTCCATGCCGTGGCTGCGCGCGTACGCGTTCAGCTGCGCCATGCGGCGCGGCGAACCCGTGCCGACGCGGGCGCCGCGCGGCAGGTCGGTGAGCTTCAGCGCGTCGCGCGTGACCATCACGTCGCGCGGGTCCTCGCGCACCGGAACGGCCGCCACGACCAGTTCGTCGGGCTGCGTGGTCGGCAGGTCCTTCAGCGAGTGCACCGCGAAGTCCACCTCGCCCCGCACCAGTGCCTCGCGCAGCGCGGCGACGAACACACCCGTGCCGCCGATCTGCGCGAGGTGCTCGCGCGAGACGTCGCCGTACGTGGTGATCTCGACGAGCTCGACGGGCCGTCCGGTCACCTGGCTCACGGCTTCCGCCACCTGCCCGGACTGGGCCATGGCGAGCTTGCTCCGCCTGGTCCCCAGCCTCAGTGCCTTCTCAGTCATGCCGGCCCTCGGTTCCTTGCGTTCTTCTCGGTGCTTTCCTCGGCTCGGGAGACGGAGGCCACCGTCTCGGGGTCGAGGTCGAACAGGGTGCGCAGCGCGTCCGCGTACCCGGCGCCGCCGGGCTCGGCCGCGAGCTGCTTGACCCGTACCGTCGGCACGTGGAGCAGCTTGTCGACCACCCGCCGCACGGTCTGGGTGATCTCCGCGCGGTGCTTGTCGTCCAGGCCGGGAAGCCGCCCCTCCAGGCGGGCGATCTCGCCGGCCACCACATCGGCCGCCATGGTGCGCAGGGCGACGACGGTCGGCGTGATGTGCGCCGCCCGCTGTGCCGCCCCGAACGCGGCGACCTCGTCGGAGACGATACGCCGCACCTGGTCCACATCGGCAGCCATCGGAGCGTCCGCGGAGGCTTCCGCGAGCGATTCGATGTCGACGAGGCGCACGCCGGCCAGCCGGTGCGCCGCCGCGTCGATGTCGCGCGGCATCGCCAGGTCCAGCAGGAACAGCACGGGCTCGGGGCGCGGCGGCTCGGCCACCGGCTCCGGGCGGCGCCGCTCGGGGATCCGGCCGACGGTGGACGCGGTCGCGGCGAGCGCGCCGATCAGCTCGGCGTCGGCCTCCGGACCGCTGCGGCCGGTCCGACGGCGGTCGACGGTCGTGCCCGCGGCCCACGCGGCGTGCTGCTCCAGCGTCGCCGCGTCCATGCCGGCGACGGCGGCCTCGCCCATCACGGAGAAGCCGGGCCGTACGGCGGACAGGTCCAGCGGGCAGCCCTCCTCCGTGCCCACGGAGGTGGGCGGGAGCGGTGCCTCCTCGACCGGGGCGGTCTCGACGGCCGGCTGCTCGCCGACCCGGCCCTCGACGCCCCCGGCGATCGCGTCGGCCGTGAGGACCAGTCCCGTCGCGCCGGTGCAGGAGACGACGACGTCGGCACGTGTCAGCTCGAACGGCACCGATCCCATCGGGACCGCGCGGGCCAGCACGTCCGTGTCGTCACCCTCGGCGAGACCCTGCCCGTGCTGCTCTTCGAGCAGGTGTGCGAGACGCTCGGCACGCTCGGGCGTGCGGTTGGCGATCACGATCTCGCCGACACCGGCCCGCGCGAGCGTGGCCGCGGCCAGCGAGGACATCGAACCGGCGCCGATGACCAGCGCCTTCTTGTCCCGCGCCCAGGTCTCGACGGGCGCGCCGACGGCGAGCTGCTCCAGGCCGAAGGTGACCAGGGACTGCCCGGCGCGGTCGATACCGGTCTCGGAGTGGGCCCGCTTGCCGACCCGCAGCGCCTGCTGGAACAGGTCGTTCAGCAGCCGTCCGGCGGTGTGCAGTTCCTGCGCGCGGGCGAGCGCGTCCTTGATCTGGCCGAGGATCTGGCCCTCGCCCACGACCATCGAGTCAAGGCCGCAGGCCACCGAGAACAGGTGGTGGACGGCCCGGTCCTCGTAGTGCACATAGAGATAAGGAGTGAGCTCCTCCAGGCCGACCCCGCTGTGCTGGGCGAGCAGCGTGGACAGCTCGGCGACACCGGCGTGGAACTTGTCCACGTCGGCGTAGAGCTCGATGCGGTTGCAGGTGGCGAGGACCGCGGCCTCGGCGGCGGGCTCCGCGGCGACCGTGTCCTGCAGCAGCTTGATCCGCGCGTCCACGCCCAGCGAGGCCCGCTCCAGCACGCTGACCGGCGCGCTGCGGTGGCTCAGTCCGACGACGAGGAGACTCATGCCGGCATCACGGCGGGTACGTCCCCGTCGGGCCCCTGGCCGGTGGCGGACTGCTTGCGGGGGGCGGCCGGGGCGGCGACGGGCTCGGCCGTGGCCTCCTCGCCGGCCTTGCGCTGCTCGTGGAAGGCGAGGATCTGCAGCTCGATGGAGAGATCCACCTTGCGCACGTCGACACCGTCCGGGACGGTCAGCACGGTCGGCGCGAAGTTCAGGATGGAGGTGACGCCGGCGGCCACGAGACGGTCGCAGACCTGCTGGGCGGCGCCGGCGGGGGTGGCGATCACGCCGATCGACACGCCGTTGTCCGTGATGATCGTCTCGAGCTCGTCGGTGTGCTGCACCGGGATGCCGGCGACGGGCTTCCCGGCCATCGCGGGGTCGGCGTCGATCAGCGCGGCGACCCGGAAACCGCGGGAGGCGAACCCGCCGTAGTTGGCGAGGGCGGCCCCGAGGTTGCCGATTCCCACGATCACGACCGGCCAGTCCTGGGTCAGGCCGAGTTCGCGGGAGATCTGGTACACGAGATACTCGACGTCGTAGCCGACGCCCCTGGTCCCGTACGAGCCCAGGTAGGAGAAGTCCTTGCGCAGCTTCGCGGAGTTGACCCCCGCGGCGGCCGCCAGCTCCTCCGAGGAGACCGTGGGCACCGAGCGCTCGGAGAGCGCGGTGAGGGCGCGGAGGTACAGCGGAAGGCGGGCGACGGTGGCCTCGGGAATCCCTCGGCTACGGGTCGCCGGTCGGTGAGTTCGGCCAGTTGCCACGGTGCTCCTGCGGGTAGAGCGGGGCTTCAGGCGGTCATACGTCAGGTCATACGTCCCCGGACCGCCCCGTCGAATGCAGGCTATGTCTTTGTGAACGCGTGCACAAAGATTGTGTCCGATTTGCCCGGCCAACGTGACCGGGGTCACGCGCCCTCGGCACACTCGCGGGGAACCGGCGCACGAGCGCCGCCGTTCCTTTTCTTCTGGGGGCAAAACCGCACACTCTCCTCTGTGAATCCCGCCCCCGAGACCAAACCGCCATCGATCCTAAGCGACTTTCCGGCCGGTTTGGACTGGTCGGTCAGTCGGTGAGGGCCCTACGGAGACGGTCCTCGTTCACGCGCCAGAAGGTGTGCTGGCGGCCGTCGACGAGGACGACGGGGATCTGCTCCCAGTACCGGTCGTGCAGATCCTGGTCCTGGGTGATGTCCTTGCGCTCCCACGGGACGCCGAGCTCCTCGCACACCTTCTCCACCACCACCTGCGCGTCGTCGCACAGATGGCAGCCGGGCTTGCGCACGAGGGTGACGAGCCGGTCCTGCGGGGCGGCCGGGGTGTTACGGCGGAAGAGTGGGCTCATACGGGCCATTGTGGCGCCCGCCTTAACGCCTCGGACCCGGAGAGTTCACGACGCTCGAACCTCTCGGCTCCGGAACATCCGCGCCGACTGGCTATGCTCACGCCATGGCCGCTCTCGGATGGCTCACTCCCCGTAGGCGCTCCGCCACGGCACGCAGCGTGTTGGCAGGCGAGGCCTCGGCGGAGGCAGCACGCAAGTCCACCCAGGAAATTTCCGAACGCGAACCGGAGTTCCCGGTCGTCGGGGACGAACGGGCCGCCGCGTTCTTCGACCTGGACAACACGGTGATGCAGGGCGCCGCCCTGTTCCACTTCGGGCGGGGACTGTACAAGCGGAAGTTCTTCGAGACGCGCGACCTGGCCCGGTTCGCCTGGCAGCAGGCGTGGTTCCGGCTGGCCGGGGTCGAGGACCCCGAGCACATGCAGGAGGCCCGCGACTCGGCGCTCTCCATCGTCCAGGGCCACCGCGTCTCCGAGCTGCAGTCCATCGGCGAGGAGATCTACGACGAGTACATGGCCGAGCGGATCTGGCCGGGCACCCGGGCGCTGGCACAGGCGCACCTGGACGCCGGGCAGCGGGTGTGGCTGGTGACGGCGGCACCGGTGGAGATCGCCCAGGTGATCGCGCGCCGGCTGGGGCTGACGGGCGCGCTCGGCACGGTGGCGGAGTCGGTCGACGGCGTGTACACGGGCAAACTGGTGGGTGAACCGCTGCACGGACCCGCGAAGGCGGAGGCGGTACGCGCCCTCGCCCTGGCGGAGGAACTGGACCTCGGCCGCTGCGCGGCGTACAGCGACTCGCACAACGACATCCCGATGCTGTCCCTGGTCGGCCACCCCTACGCGATCAACCCGGACTCCAAGCTCCGCAAGCACGCCCGCCGCATGGACTGGCGCCTACGCGACTACCGCACCGGCCGCAAGGCGGCCAAGGTCGGCATCCCGGCGGCGGCAGGCGTCGGCGCGGTGGCCGGCGGCACGGCAGCCGCCATCGCCCTCCACCGCAAACGCCGCTGACCACCGCCCACAACCCGCACAAGACCGCAGACACCCACACCACACCCCCGCGTCCCCGCGGGCAGTCGTGCCGCTGGGGCGGCACGGGTGGGCGCGACGGCACCCCGCAAACGCCGGGCCGCGCGACAACCCCCCGCCCGACCGCAGCACCGGACACCCGGCCGACCCCGCCGCACAGGCGGACGCGACGGCATCCGGCACACACCGGGCCGCGCGACAACCCCCCGCCCGACCGCAGCACCGGACACCCGGCCGACCCCGCCGCACAGGCGGACGCGACGGCACCCGGCACACACCGGGCCGCACCAGCACCCCCGCCCCGACACCGGACCCCCGTCAACCCCGCCGCAGCACCACGCCCCCGGTCAACCCCCATCCCCCCACCGGACCGACCACCGGGGACCGCTTCCGCCACCCCGCCCCCGAACCCGGCCAATCCAACTGCCTTACCCCACAACCCCCTTGCCCAGTCCTCTTGGCTGCACACGGCCACAACCCGCCCCACACCCACCCGAAACACGAGCCATTCCGGTCAACAACCGATCACCACATCGCCCCCGAACACCCATCAACCGGTTACGGAAACGACGTAATCGATGATTTGAGCAACTCGGTGTAGCAGAGCCTGCACGAAGCGTTATTCTCCTCAGACGCAATTCGGTACCCCCACCTAGCTACGACGGGTGAACGGTCCCGCACTGCACGTGATGGAAGCTCTGCCTCTGGGAGTCCCGTGTACCCACACGTCGGGGTTGACGCCTCGGGCCTGGCTAAGCTGCGCGCGACAGTCGCGACAGCCCGAGACCTGCTGCGCGGCATCGTCCCCGCCGCGCACACGGTCCCCGCATTCGCCACCGCCCCCGCCGCCGGCCCGTGCTACGCCCTCGCCGACGGCAGCGCCGCGGTCGGCGGACGGGGGTGCCGCTCCACAGCACCCTCCACACCCCCCGCCGCGGCGGCCAGGGGCGCGGCCAGGGGAGCCGCCGCCAGGACGACCACCGGCACCCCCGCCGCCCGCCGCCCCGCCGCCGACAGCGACAGTGCCCGGATGATGGACCTCGTCGAGCGCGCCCAGGCCGGCGAGGCCGAGGCCTTCGGCCGGCTGTACGACCAGTACAGCGACACCGTCTACCGCTACATCTACTACCGCGTCGGCGGCAAGGCGACCGCCGAGGACCTCACCAGCGAGACCTTCCTGCGCGCACTGCGTCGCATCGGCACCTTCACCTGGCAGGGCCGCGACTTCGGCGCCTGGCTGGTGACCATCGCCCGCAACCTCGTCGCCGACCACTTCAAGTCCAGCCGCTTCCGCCTCGAGGTCACCACCGGGGAGATGCTCGACGCCAACGAGGTCGAGCGCTCCCCCGAGGATTCCGTTCTCGAGTCCCTGTCCAACGCCGCCCTCCTCGATGCCGTACGACGACTCAACCCCCAACAGCAGGAGTGCGTCACGCTCCGATTCCTCCAAGGTCTGTCCGTCGCCGAGACCGCCCGCGTGATGGGCAAGAACGAGGGTGCCATCAAGACCCTCCAGTACCGGGCCGTCCGCACCCTCGCCCGACTCCTTCCGGACGACGCCCGCTGACCCGGACCCGTCCGTCCACCCGCCGACCGGAACACGATCCGCGACACCCAACTCACGGTAAGTGAAACCCGGTTGGCTTCCTCATTCGGTCACCCCGGGTCCGTAACCCAAGTGCCGCGCCACTCGTTGTGCGGGATACAGGCTCCCTGTGGTCACCCCCTGACCGACTTCGATCACTCGATCGTGTGGCCCTGGTCGGGGCGGGAACCCTCAGGACCCCCTGGGGAGTCGACCGTGATGACGAGAGGAGGTGCCGCCAGTGATCGCGAACGTATCGGCGCACCGGCGGGCGAACGCCTTCGCCCAGGCCCTGGAGGAGCAGTCCGACCGGGGCACGGCGGCCGAGCAGTCCGAAGGATCGGCACCGGCCCCGGCCGCCGCCGCGGAGACCGAGCAGGCACAGCTGCTCGCCCTGACCTCCGGCCTCGGCGCGCTGCCCAAACCGGAACTGGACCCCGAGGTCAAGGTCGTCCAGCGGGCCCAGCTGGTGGCCGCGTTCGAGGCCATGCTCCAGGAGGGCACCGCTGCGGGCGAGGCGACGCGTCAGGCCGTACCCGAACAGCGCTCGCGCCGGGCCAGGGGCACCCACCGGGCGACCCCGCTGGGCAAGCTGCGACCACGCTCGCGGCTGGCCAAAGGGCTCACCGCGGGCGGACTCACCGTCGGCGTCGCCGCCGGCGCCCTGGGCGGAGTCGCCGTCGCCAGCTCCGACGCCCTGCCCGGTGACTCCCTCTACGGAGTCAAGCGCGGCATCGAGGACGTCAAGCTCGGCCTCGCCGACGGCAACGACGAGCGTGGCCGGGTCTACCTCGACCACGCCTCCACCCGCCTCGGCGAAGCCCGCCGGCTGATGGAGCGCGACCGCGGCGGCACCCTCGACCACGAGTCCCTCGGCGAGGTCCGCCGCGCCCTGTCCGGCATGCGGCACGACGCAGCCGAGGGCCACCGGCTGCTGCGCGAGGCCTACCAGCGCGACCCGGACTCCCTGGGCCCCATGCAGGCGCTCTCCTCCTTCTCCCAGGCGCACCGCCAGAGCTGGGGCACCCTGCGCGACCGGCTGCCCGTACAGCTGGGGGACGTGAGTGAGCAGGTCTCGTCGGTGTTCGACGCCATAGAGAAAGACGTCGCCCCGCTGCGGTCACTGCTCCCCCAGCCCTCGACCGACGAGGACGGCGCGGAGCGGCGCGGCTCCGAGTCGACACCCGGCACCCCGTCGTCCGGCACGGGCTCCTCACAGTCCCCCGACACCGGCGACGGCACCTCCGGCGAGAGCGGCACCGGCAGCGCCGGCCCCTCCGGTTCCGCCGACACCGGCCGCGAGAGCGACGGCCTGCTCGGCGGCAACACCGGTGGCCTGCTCGACCCGCCCCAGGAAAGCGGCACCGTCTCCACCTCACCACCGGCGGAAGGCAGCATCACCCCACCCCCCGCCCCCGACATCACCCTCCCACCCCTCCTCCCCGGCCTCCTCCCTGGCCTGGGCATCGACAGCGAGGACGCCGAGTAGAACAGAACGCGCAGTTCCCCGCGCCCCTTCAGGGGCGCGGGGAACTGCGCAAACCAGGGGCGCGGGGAACTGCGCGAACAACCACAACCGGCCCGCACCCGCCCCACAGCCCACCGCACCGAGCTCTCTCGCGCCCCGCGCCCCGGGACCCCGAAGGGGCCCCTTCAGAAGAACACCGACCTGCGCTGCACCAGCAACTTGTACAGCGTGTGCTGAATCTGCTCCCTGACCTGATCGGTCAGATTGAACATCAGCATCGGATCATCCGCCGCCTCCAACGGATACCCGTCCGTCAGAATCGGCTCACCGAACTGAATCGTCCACTTCGTCGGCAGCGGAATCGCCCCCAGCGGCCCCAGCCACGGAAACGTCGGCGTCAGCGGAAAGTACGGAAAGCCCAGCACCCGCGCCAACGTCTTCGCGTTGCCGATCATCGGGTAGATCTCCTCCGCCCCGACGATCGAGCACGGAATGATCGGCGCGCCCTGCCGCAGCGCCGTGGAGACGAACCCGCCACGCCCGAACCGCTGCAACTTGTACCGCTCGCCGAACGGCTTCCCGATGCCCTTGAACCCCTCCGGCATCACCCCCACCAGCTCCCCCTGCCCGAGCAGCTGCTCGGCGTCCTCCGCACACGCCAGGGTGTGCCCGAGCTTGCGGGCGAGCTCGTTGACCACGGGCAGCATGAACACCAGGTCCGCCGCGAGCAGCCGCAGATGACGCCCGGCCGGATGGTGGTCGTGGACGGCGACCTGCATCATCAGAGCGTCCACCGGCACCGTCCCCGAGTGGTTGGCGACGATCAGCGCGCCGCCCTCCGGGGGAATGTTCTCGATGCCCTTCACCTCGACCCGGAAGTACTTCTCGTACATCGGCCGCAGCAGGGACATCAGGACCTGGTCGGTGAGCTCCTCGTCGTAACCGAAGTCGTCGACCTCGTAGTCCCCCGTGAGCCGACGGCGCAGAAACGCCAGCCCGCTCGCGACCCGCCGCTCCAGGCCGCCGTCGCCGTCGCCGGCGCCCTCGGCGGCCGGCTCCTGGGGCTGCTCGTCCTCACCGCTCACCGGATCATCATCCTGCACGGACGCCACACCCGGCAGTGGCTGAACCTCCCCGACCGCGGCGGGCCGCGCCCCGCCCTGGCGCCGGCTGCCCGCGCCCCGGCGACGCGACGGGCGCTGCGCGGCACCCCCACGCGAGCGGTGGTCGTCGTCGAACGGAATGACCTTGGCGTCCGCCATCGTTGCTGCGCTCCTCAGTTGGCGCTCTGCGTCGGGGGGTGACCGCTGCCCGGCAGGGGCAGCGCGGCGATCCGGTCGACGGCCCTCGCGAGCCTCTCCGGCGGAAGCAGCCCGGGACCGCGACTGCGCACGAAGTCCGCAAACGTTTCGGCAGTCGAGTACTTCGGGATGAAGCCCAGCGTCTCCCGCATCTGGTCCGTCGCCACCACCCGACCGTGTGTGAGCAGCCGGATCTGCTCGGGCGAGAAGTCCGTCATCCCCAGCGTACGCACCAGCGAGCCCGCCCAGGTGACCGCGGGGAGCAACAGCGGCACGGTCGGCCGGCCCAGCCGCCGCGAGCACTGCGAGAGCAGCAGCACACCGTCGCCGGCGATGTTGAAGGTCCCGCTGTTGAGCGTGGAGCGCCTCGGTTCGTGCGAGCCGATCCGCAGCACCTCGATGACGTCGTCCTCGTGCACGAACTGCAGCCGGGGGTCGTAGCCGAACACGGTCGGCAGCACCGGCAGCGAGAAGTACGAGGCGAGCGGGCTGTCCGCGGCCGGGCCCAGGATGTTGGCGAACCGCAGCACGCACACGGCGACGTCCGGACGGCGCCGCGCGAAGCCGCGCACGTACCCCTCGACCTCGACCGCGTCCTTCGCGAAGCCGCCGCTGGGCAGCGACTTGGGCGGGGTCGACTCGGTGAACACCGCCGGATCGCGGGGCGCGGAACCGTAGACGTTCGTACTGGACTTCACGACCAGCCGCTTGATGTTCGGGGACTTCTGGCAGGCACCCAGCAACTGCATGGTGCCGATGACGTTGGTCTCCTTCAGCGCGGTCCGCCCGCCGCTGCCGAGCGGCGTGCCGGTCACGTCGAGGTGGACGACCGTGTCGGCGCCCGACTCGGCCAGCACCCGCGCGACGGTGGGCTGGCGGATGTCCGTCTGGACGAAGTCGGCGCCGCCCAGGTGGTGCTCGGGCGGGACCGCGTCCACGCCGACGACCCGGTCCACCTCCGGATCGCGCAGGATCCGCCGGACGAAACGGCCCCCCAGCTGACGGGCCACCCCGGTCACGAGCACGACCTTTCCCAAGATCAGCGCCTTCCTCTCGCCCTGCTCCCGACGGCCAACCTATCGGGTCCCCGTCGCTCTGTGGTGCCGACCGGATGCCTGAAGTGACGACAGCCCCGGACGTACGAATGGCAGTGGCCCCCCACCGGAGTGCGGTGGGGGGCCACTGGACACGCTCTCGCGCTGTCGCTTACTTCTTGTTGCGACGCTGAACGCGCGTGCGCTTGAGCAGCTTGCGGTGCTTCTTCTTGGCCATCCGCTTGCGCCGCTTCTTGATAACAGAGCCCACGACTACCCTCGCTCACTTCTCATCACTCGGTGTTTGGGCGCCATGGGCCCACACGACCTACGAGGGGCTAGCCTACCCGCCCGAGCGCTGAGACCGTAATCGAGGTGACCGGGGAGGCCCGTGAGTGCCCGGTACGGACCTCCCCGGATCGCCGTCAGGCGGTTTCCACCCCCACGTAGCTCTCGCGGAGGTACTCGTGAACCGCTTGCTCCGGGACGCGGAAGGACCGCCCCACCCGGATCGCGGGCAGATGACCGCTGTGCACCAGTCGGTACACGGTCATCTTCGACACTCGCATCACCGAGGCGACTTCCGCCACGGTAAGGAACTGAACCTCGTTCAGAGGCCTCTCGCCAGCTGCAGCCATGACACACCTGCACCTTCCGCACTCGACGGCCACCGGCTTCCCCTTCCGGTGACTCTTCGTCGCTGCGTGCTCACTCCCCAATGTAGGGGCGGGTGATGCGAGTGGGGAAGAGGTGCACCCATCGGCGGCCTACTGTGACAGACACGCTCGATTGAGTACGTAGCGGGCCAGCGGCAGGTAGTGATCGGACCGCACGCCGTCATCAAGTGGAACGACGAGGGACACGGTCCCCTCGGCCTCGCCGACGAACGGCGCGGGGTCGTTCACATCGGCCGGTCCGACGGCCTCGAACCCCAGCTGACCTGCCCCGCAGACCCATCCGTGGTCACCGATCACCAGCTCCGGAAGCGACCCGCCGGCGTCGGCCGCCGCAGCGAGCGCGGCCCGAACCGGGAGGGGGGAGTGCGTGTGTGCGCCCGGCTCACAACCGGGGCGTTCCGCGGTCGCGCCCCGGACGAGCCCGACTCCTCGCACGTAGTCGAGGTTGCACGTGCGTAGACCGAACCGGGTCGTTATGTCGACACAGCGACCCTTCGCCGGGGTGAGGACGGCACATCCCGCCGCCGACAACGCGTCTGCCAGAGCGGCGTAGAAGCCGAGCAACCGGTGCGGATGACCGGTGCCGAGCAGCACCGGCCCGCCACGCTCCGCAGCGACCGCCAGCCGCTCCGCGAAGGCGTCCAGGGCGTCCAGGGTCCGCTCGGGGTCGATCACATCATGGCCGAAGGTGTGCGCGGGATCGGCCGAAACCCCGCACCGGTCCGCCATCAGAGCGAGCAATTCCCGCTCACCCCATACCCATTCCGGGTCCAACCCGATCAGCAGACGTGGATCCCGGACCGCGAACAGCCGGTAGCTCCGCAGGCTCTCCTCCCGCGTGGTGCCCACGACCCCGGCGAGCCGGGCAGCGAGGAGATGCGCGCGAAGCTCGGCGGTGGTCTGCACGGTAGCGATGGTGCGGGATGCGCGTGTGGGGTGCGTGCGGAACCGCGGAACACCGCACGGTCGGCGTAACGGAACGCCCGTACGGCCGTACGGGCGTCAGGCCAGCAGCCCCCGCAGCGGGAACACCGCGCGCCGCGCCGCCAGGATCGCCTGGTCCAGACGGTCCGCCGGGTCGTACCCCTCGTCCCACGCGGCCCAGGAGACCGGCCACCGCCCGTCCGTCATCCGTCGCGGCGCCGGCTGCCGGGTCCGGGCGTACACCTCCTGCCGCCAGCCCTCGGGGATCACCGTCGTGGGCTCCACCGGCCGCTCGGCCGCGATGCCCACCAGATGGGTCCAGGACCGCGGCACGACCTCCACCACCGCGTAACCGCCACCGCCCAGCGCCACCCACCGCCCGTCGGCATACTCGTGCGCCAGCTCGTGGCACGCCACCTGCACGGCCCGCTGCGCGTCCAGCGACACCGCCAGATGCGCCAGCGGATCCTCGAAGTGCGTGTCGGCCCCGTGCTGCGTCACCAGCACCTGCGGCCGGAAGTCCGCGATCAGCTCCGGCACGACCGAGTGGAACGCCCGCAGCCACCCAGCGTCCCCGGTCCCGGCCGGCAGCGCGACGTTGACCGCGCTGCCCTCCGCACTGTCCGCCCCCGTCTCCTCCGGCCACCCGGTCTGCGGGAACAGCGTCCGCGGATGCTCGTGCAGCGAGATCGTCAGCACCCGCGGGTCCTCCCAGAACGCCGCCTGCACCCCGTCCCCGTGATGCACGTCGACGTCGACGTACGCGACCCGCTCCGCGCCCAGCTCCAGCAGCCGGGCGATCGCCAGCGCGGCGTCGTTGTACACGCAGAAACCGGAGGCCGCGCCCGGCATGGCATGGTGCAGCCCGCCCGCGAAGTTCACCGCGTGCGGCGCGTCCCCGCGCCACACCGCCTCCGCCGCGCCCACCGACTGCCCCGCGATCAGCGCCGACACCTCGTGCATCCCGGCGAACGCGGGATCGTCCATCGTCCCCAGCCCGTACGACTGGTCCGCCGCCGCAGGATCGGCCGAGGCGGCCCGCACCGCCTCGATGTAGTCCTCCCGGTGGACGAGCCTCAGCGTCGACTCCCCGGCCGCCTTCGCGGCGACCACCTCCACCTCACGGTCGAGCCCGAGGGCACCGACCAGACTCCGGGTCAGCGCCAGCCGGACCGGGTCCATCGGATGGTCCCGGCCGAAGTCATAGCCCGTTACTGCCTCGTCCCACATCAGCTGTACGCGCCCGCTCATGCCCGACACCGTATCGGTCCGGTTCAGCGGCGAACGACCTGGCGTACACGAGCGTCACCAGCACCAACACCATCGGCACAAGCATCGCCCCGCGGTAGCTCCAGGCGTCGCCGAGCGCCCCGACCAACGGCGAACCGACCAGGAAACCCACATAATTGAAGACATTGAGCCGCGCGACGGCCGCATCCGAAGCACCGGGGCCACCACGCTCGGCAGCCCGCCGCCCCGCCGCCGCGAAGATCTGCGGCACCAGCACGCACAACCCGAGCCCCAGCAGCGTGAACCCCAGCATCCCCACCCACGCACCGGGCGCCCCGGCCACCACGGCGAACCCCGCCACCGCCACCAGCGCCCCCGCCCGCACCACCGTCACGGCCCCGAACCGCCGCACCCCGACGTCCCCGATCGCCCGCCCCAGCAGCGTGGTGACCATGTAGACGTTGTACGGAACGGTCGCGAGCTGCTCCGAACTCCCCAGCACGTCCTGGAGGTACTTCGCACTCCAGTTGGAGACCGTCGAGTCCCCGATGTACGCCACCGTCATCACCAGGCACAGCGGCAACAGCCACTTGAGGCCGCCGGTCGTGTGCCCGCCCTTCGCGTTCTCCGGGCCGCCTGCTCCCCACCCCCGTCGACGTACCACCGGCTCCCGACCAGCGCGGCCGGCAGCAGCACCAGCACCACCGGCAGATACGACACCCACAACGCCAGATCCCAGTGCGCCCCCGCCCACGCGAGCGACGCCCCGACGATCCCGCCCGCGCTGTACGCGGCATGAAAGCTCAGCATGATGCTGCGCCCGTACGCCCGCTGCAGACTCACCCCGAGCATGTTCATCGACGCGTCCAGCGCACCCACGGCCAGCCCGAACGCGGCCAGCGCCACGCCGAGCCCCGCCATGTGCCCGCCCGCTCCGACACCCAGCAGCGCCAGCAGCACCACCGGCTGCGACCACCGCAGCACCCGGCTCGGCGGCACCCGCTCCACCAGCCGCTCCGTGGTGACACTCCCGACGCCGGCCAGGATGGGTACGGCGGCGAGGAAGACCGGCAGCAGCGCGTCGGAGACCCCGTACCGGTCCTGGATGGCCAGGATCCGCGTCACGAGCAGAGCGAAGGCGACGCCCTGGACGAGGAAGCCGAACGCCAGCGAGGCCCTGCCGCGCCGCAGCACATCAGTCATGGCGGCGAGCGTAGGGCTCGGGGGTACCGGTGGGTAGATCCGGTCAAAGATGAGTTGTGCTCAGTTTCGGCTCGGATCCCCGTCGAGCAGTGCGGTCAACTCCCGCATGTCCTCGAAGAGTCCTGTGGCCCCGGAGAGCTTCCCGGCGGGCGTCATCGCGGTGAACCCGTACACGTCCATCCCGGCCGCGACCGCCGCCTGGACGCCCAGCGGGCTGTCCTCGACGACCACACACCGCTCGGGCGCCACGCCCATCCGCTCGGCCGCGTACAGGAACAGATCCGGTGCCGGCTTTCCCCGCCCGACATCCTGCGAGCTGAAGATCCGCTCGTCGTCGAACCACCGGTCGAGCCCCGTCGTGCGGTGCCCCACCCGGATCCGCTCATGGCTCCCGGACGAGGCCACGCAGTACGGCACCCCGTCGGCGGTCAGCTTCTCGAGTACGTCCATGGCGCCGACCACCGGCTTCAACTCCCGCTCGAACGCGGCGAAGACCCGGGCGTGGAACACGTCGTCGAAGTCCGCCGGCAACCGCTGACCGGTCCGTTCCTCGACGAGATCGTGCACGCGGTGCATGGCGGAACCCATGTAGTCACGGATGGAGTCCTCGTACGAGGTCGGGTGGCCGAGGTCGGTGAGATAGGCGGCCAGGAGCCGGTTGGAGATCGGCTCACTGTCGACGAGAACGCCGTCGTTGTCGAAGAGGACCAGGTCATAGCGCATACTCCTGACCCTAAACGCAGAAAACCCCCGTGCCGAAGGGCACGGGGGTTTTCTCAATATTTGTTCGGCGGCGTCCTACTCTCCCACAGGGTCCCCCCTGCAGTACC
>NZ_JBITCL010000034.1:0-52096 GCF_044453165.1 Streptomyces sp. NPDC051740
AGCGTAGGGGAAACGCCCGGTTACATTCCGAACCCGGAAGCTAAGCCTTACAGCGCCGATGGTACTGCAGGGGGGACCCTGTGGGAGAGTAGGACACCGCCGAACTCATTTTATAGCTCTGGCTCTTGGGCGTACAGCCCAAGAGCCAGAGCTTTTTTGCGTTGAGGTAAGGTCGGGGAGCATCATCGACACGTTTCCCACAGGAGGATCCCGGGTGGAGGTCCAGGAGACGCGGGTCCAGACAGACCGCGTCCTCACCATCCCGAACATGCTCAGCATGGCGCGGCTCGTCGGCGTACCGCTGTTCCTGTGGCTGATCCTCAGGCCGGAGTTCGGCGGCCCGAAGAGCGACGGCTGGGCCCTCCTGGTGCTGGCTTTCAGCGGCGTCAGCGACTACCTGGACGGCAAGCTGGCGCGACGGTGGAACCAGATCAGCAGCCTCGGCCGGCTGCTCGACCCCGCCGCCGACCGGCTCTACATCCTTTCGACGCTGGTCGGCCTCACCTGGCGCGAGATCCTGCCGCTCTGGCTGACCGCCGTTCTGCTGGCGCGTGAGCTGGTCCTCCTGGTCATGGTGGGCATCCTCCGGCGGCACGGCTATCCGCCGCCACAGGTGAACTTCCTGGGGAAGGCCGCCACCTTCAACCTCATGTATGCCTTCCCGCTGCTCCTGCTCAGTGACGGAACTGGCTGGATCTCGTCACTCGCTGCTATTTTCGGCTGGGCGTTCGCCGGATGGGGTACAACTCTGTATTGGTGGGCAGGAGTGCTCTACGTGGTCCAAGTCCGCCGCCTGGTTCGTGCGGACGCTGTGGCCGATTGAGCTCGCTGATTGGCGCGCACAGGGTGGTGCGATGGCTCGCAGTGGAAAAGTGCGAGACAATCCTGGTGGGTGAAGTCGGCTGGACCGTCGTCTCTTAGAGGAGGACGCTTCCGACATGAAGGCCGTCGTGATGGCCGGGGGTGAAGGCACCCGCCTTCGCCCCATGACCTCAAGCATGCCCAAGCCGCTCCTGCCGGTGGCCAATAGGCCGATCATGGAGCATGTTCTGCGGTTGCTCAAGAAGCATGGGCTCAACGAAACCGTTGTGACCGTCCAGTTCCTTGCGTCGCTCGTCAAGAACTACTTCGGTGATGGCGAAGAGCTCGGAATGGAGCTCACCTATGCCAATGAGGAGAAGCCACTCGGTACCGCCGGGAGCGTGAAGAACGCCGAGGAGGCGCTGAAGGACGACGCTTTCCTCGTCATCTCCGGCGATGCCCTCACCGACTTCGACCTCACCGATCTGATCAATTTCCACAAGGAAAAGGGCGCCCTGGTCACGGTCTGCCTGACCCGCGTCCCCAATCCGCTGGAATTCGGCATCACCATCGTGGACGAGGAAGGCAAGGTCGAGCGCTTCCTCGAGAAGCCGACCTGGGGGCAGGTCTTCTCCGACACGGTGAACACCGGCATCTACGTCATGGAGCCCGAGGTCTTCGACTACGTCGAACCCGATGTGCCCGTCGACTGGTCCGGTGACGTCTTCCCGCAGCTGATGAAGGAAGGCAAGCCCGTCTACGGCTATGTCGCCGAGGGCTACTGGGAGGACGTCGGCACGCACGAGAGCTATGGGAAGGCGCAGGCCGACGTCCTGGAGGGCAAGGTCGACGTCGACATCGACGGCTTCGAGATCTCTCCGGGTGTCTGGGTCGCCGAGGGAGCCGAAGTCCACCCCGACGCCGTGCTGCGCGGGCCCCTCTACATCGGCGACTACGCCAAGGTCGAGGCCGGTGCGGAGATCCGCGAACACACGGTCGTGGGATCCAACGTCGTCGTGAAGAGCGGCGCCTTCCTGCACAAGGCCGTCGTCCACGACAACGTGTACGTCGGACCGCACAGCAATCTGCGGGGCTGTGTCGTCGGCAAGAACACCGACATCATGCGCGCGGCACGGATCGAGGACGGCGCCGTCATCGGTGACGAGTGCCTGATCGGTGAGGAATCGATCGTCCAGGGCAATGTGCGGGTCTACCCGTTCAAGACCATCGAGGCGGGCGCGTTCGTCAACACCTCGGTGATCTGGGAGTCCAGAGGGCAGGCGCATCTCTTCGGGGCCCGGGGCGTGTCCGGGATCCTGAATGTCGAGATCACACCGGAACTCGCGGTGCGGCTGGCCGGCGCGTACGCGACGACGCTGAAGAAGGGCTCGACCGTCACCACGGCCCGGGACCACTCCCGTGGTGCCCGTGCGCTGAAGCGGGCGGTCATCTCCGCGCTGCAGGCCAGCGCCATCGACGTACGGGACCTGGAGAACGTGCCGCTGCCCGTGGCGCGGCAGCAGACCGCGCGGGGCAGCGCGGGCGGCATCATGATCCGGACCACACCCGGTGTGCCGGACTCCGTCGACATCATGTTCCTCGACGGACAGGGCGCTGACCTCTCCCAGGGCAGCCAGCGGAAGCTGGACCGGGTGTTCGCGCGGCAGGAGTACCGACGCGCGTTCCCCGGGGAGATCGGGGACCTGCACTTCCCGGCCAGCGTCTTCGACTCGTACACGGGCTCGCTGCTGCGCAACGTCGACATCACCGGCATCGCGGAGTCCGGGCTCAAGGTGGTCGTCGACGCCTCCAACGGCAGTGCCGGCCTGGTGCTGCCGAGCCTGCTCGGCAAGCTGGGCGTCGACTCGCTGACCATCAACCCCGGTCTCGACGAGTCCAGGCCGACCGAGACGGCCGACATGCGGCGCTCGGGGCTGGTCCGGCTCGGGGAGATCGTGGCGTCCTCCGGTGCCGCCTTCGGCGTACGGTTCGACCCCGTCGGTGAGCGGCTGTCCCTCGTCGACGAGAAGGGGCGGATCATCGAGGACGACCGGTCGCTCCTCGTGATGCTCGACCTCATCGCCTCCGAGCGGCGCAGCGGCCGGGTGGCGCTCCCGGTGACCACCACCAGGATCGCCGAGCAGGTCGCGGCCTACCACGGTACGCAGGTCGAGTGGACGACCACCTCGCCCGACGACCTCACGCGCGTGGGCGGCGAGGAAGGGACGATCTTCGGCGGTGACGGCAAGGGCGGCTTCATCGTCCCGGAGTTCAGCAGTGTCTACGACGGCACCGCGGCCTTCGTGCGGCTCATCGGGCTGGTGGCGCGCACCCAGCTCACGCTCAGCCAGATCGACGCACGCATCCCGCGGGCGCATGTGCTCAAGCGGGACCTGGCGACCCCGTGGGCCGTCAAGGGCCTGGTGATGCGGCGGGTCGTGGAGGCGGCCGGAGACCGGTTCGTGGACACCACCGACGGCGTGCGGGTGGTGGAGACCGACGGCCGCTGGGTGATGGTGCTGCCCGACCCGGCCGAGGCGGTCACCCATCTGTGGGCCGAAGGCCCCGACGACGCCTCCGCGCAGGCCCTGCTCGACGAGTGGTCCGCGGTCGTGGACAGCGCGGGCCGGTGAGCGGCCGACGCCGGCGATAGAACGAGCGGTACGCGTGCGTGCCGGACAAGTGTCCCCAACGGGGCCTGTCCGGCACGCCGGTAGGTCCGTTCGGAGGTAGTGGTCACGGCGTGCGACGATGTGCGGCATGCCGCAGCAACCCCCCGTTCGGAGCACACCCGCGCGGCCCGCGCGCCCGGACGCCTCCATGTCGTTGCTCACCAACGTCATGGACCACAGCCTCGACGACGGATACGCCGAGGCCGCCGCGCGGAGGAAGACCGTCGGCGAGGGCGGCATGCCGAAGACCCTCAGGGCGAAGCTGGGGCTCGCCGTCGGCCTGGTGTTCGCCGCCCTGATCGTGACCGTCGGGGCCGCGCAGGCCCGGGTCGCGGCTCCCGTCGTCGCCAAGGAGCGCGAAGAGCTCATCGACCGGATCGACCAGGAGACCGAGGCCGCGGACAAGCTCGAGGACGATGTCGACGAACTGCGCGCGGACGTGAGTGCGCGGCAGCGCGAGGCGCTCCGGGACAGCGGAGGCGACCGGTCCGCGCTGGTGGGCATCCTGTCCGGCGCCGTCGCGGTGCACGGGCCCGGCGTGCGGCTCGTGGTGAACGACGCCAAGGACGCGAGCGGGGGCGGCGGCGACGGTCCGCGGTCGACCTCCGGCTTCTCCGACACCGGACGGGTCCGTGACCGCGACATGCAGCGGGTGGTCAACGGTCTGTGGGAGTCCGGCGCCGAGGCCGTCTCCATCAACGGGCAGCGGTTGACCGCCCTGTCGGCGATCAGGGCCGCGGGAGACGCGATACTGGTCGACAACAGGCCGCTGGTGCCGCCGTACACGGTGCTCGCGGTGGGGGACGGCGGGGAGCTGAGCGACCGGTTCCAGAACAGCGCTGACGGGCTGTATCTGCATGCCCTGCAGGAGAACTACGGGATCCGGACGGCCCTCTCCGTGGAGGACGACGTCCGGCTGCCCGTCGCACCGAGTGTGATCGTACGTACCGCACAGCCGATAACCGAGAAGGGCACATCGTGATCGCCGTACTGGGCCTCGTCGTGGGAGTCGTGGCCGGACTGTTGGTCCGGCCCGAGGTTCCGGCGGTCGTCGAGCCTTACCTGCCGATCGCCGTGGTCGCGGCGCTCGACGCCGTGTTCGGAGGACTGAGGGCCATGCTCGACGGCATCTTCGACGACAAGGTCTTCGTGGTGTCGTTCCTGTCGAACGTCGTCGTCGCCGCCCTGATCGTGTTCCTCGGCGACAAGCTCGGCGTGGGGGCCCAGCTGTCGACGGGCGTCGTGGTGGTCCTCGGCATCCGCATCTTCTCCAACGCCGCGGCGATCCGCCGGCATGTGTTCCGGGCGTGAGGCCGATGAGTGAGCACGAGCACAACGAGACGACGCGCCCGGCGGTGTCCCCGCCGAGGCCCGCTCCGGACGCCTCGCCCGCGGCCGGCCTGCGCAGGGAACTGCCGGCGGAGGTGCCCGCCGGGGCGCCCACGAGGACGCCCGCGCCCACGAGGGCGCCCGCGCCCACGAGGGCGCCCGCACCCGCGGAGGGGGACGTTCCGAAGCCCTCACCCGGTCTGACCGGCCGGCAGCGGCTGGTGAAGGGGCTGTGGCCGCCGCGGGTGACCCGGGCCCAACTCATCGTCGCCCTGCTGCTGTTCGGCCTCGGGTTCGGCCTGGCAGTCCAGGTGGCGTCGAACAGCGACAGTGACAGCGCGCTGCGTGGGGCACGTCAGGAAGATCTTGTGCGCATCCTCGATGAACTAGACGACCGCACAGAGCGTCTAGAGGACGAGAAGCAGGGACTCGAGAAGCAGCGCGACGAGCTGGAGAACAGCTCCGACCAGGCCGAGGAGGCCCGTAAGCAGACGATCGAGAAGGAACGACAGCTCGGCGTGCTGGCGGGCACCGTGGCCGCGCAGGGGCCCGGGATCACGATGACCATCGAGGACACGAAGGGGACGGTCGAGGCGGACATGCTGCTCGACGCCATCCAGGAGCTGCGCGCGGCCGGTGCCGAGGCGATCCAGGTGAACGACGTGCGGGTGGTGGCGGGCACCTATCTGACGGATTCCGGGAACGGTGTCGGCGTGGACGGGAACAAGATCACCACGCCCTATCGTTTCAAGGTCATCGGCAAGCCGCAGGACCTCGAGCCGGCGCTCAACATCCCCGGAGGCGTGGTGCAGACTCTCGAAAAGGAACAGGCCACCGTTACCGTGGAGCGGTCGACCAAGATCGTCGTGGATGCCTTGCGGGTGGTGAAGCGGCCTGACTACGCTCGGTCGTCCTCCCAGTGAACCGGGGGTGCATGCGGGGCGTCCGGCGAGGGCATGAGGTTGCGGGGGGTCGGCGCACCGAATGGGTGGTGCGTGGTGGAAACTGTCTGGCGGAGGCGGACGTTGTGAAGATGTCCGGGTCGGCCAATGTGTTCAGTCAGGGTTCGTCCTGCCCCACGGGCGGGTCTGTTTCGGTCAAGGGGAATCGCCCGTGAAGTTGTTTGCGAAGTTGTTCGGCAAGAGTGCGCGGCGAGAGGGCAGCGACAACGCGACCGCTCGTCATCGCGCACAGCCTGAGGCGGAAGGTCAGCGTCCGCTGTACCGGGACCAGGTGGGTCAGGGCGCGCCGTCCGTTGACCCCGCACAGTCGGGCGGCATAGGTTTCGGGCAACCGTCGACCTCAGGTACGGGTGGAGGGTTCTCCGACCCGTACGCGTCCCATGCCCCCGGGGGGCAGCCGCGGCAGGAGGATCCGTCCATGTCGGCCCTGGTGTGTACGAGGTGCGGCAACCGCAACGCGGAGAACAGCCGCTTCTGCTCCAACTGCGGCGCGCCGCTGAGGCCCGGAGTCACCCCGGAGCGCCCCTCGGAGACGACGTCCACGATCTCGATCTCCGGTCTCGAGGCCTACGACGCGGAGGCCACCGGCCAGACGCCGTCGCCGATGCTCTCTCCCGAGGCGCAGGCGGCCGTCGACGCGCTGCCGATGGGTTCCGCGCTCCTGGTCGTGCGCCGCGGGCCGAACTCGGGCAGCCGCTTCCTGCTGGACGGCGACCTGACCACGGCCGGGCGTCACCCGCAGAGCGACATCTTCCTGGACGACGTGACGGTCTCCCGTCGGCACGTGGAGTTCCGGCGCGGCCCGGACGGCTCCTTCACGGTGGCCGACGTGGGCAGCCTGAACGGCACGTACGTCAACCGGGAGCGGATCGACCAGGTCGCCCTGTCCAACGGCGACGAGGTGCAGATCGGCAAGTACCGGCTGGTCTTCTACGCAAGCCAGCGGGGCTACTGACCTCCCCGGATCCGTCCGGGGACCCCAGGGAAGGTTCATGGTTCAGACACCGAGCGGCGGTGCCGGTGACGGCGCCGCCGCCGCGGGCACCGGACTGATGAGCATCGGCACGGTGCTGAGCGTGCTGCGCGAGGAGTTCCCCGAGGTCACCATCTCCAAGATCCGCTTCCTGGAGTCGGAGGGGCTGATCGAGCCGCAGCGGACCCCGTCGGGGTACCGCAAGTTCAGTGCCGGGGACGTCGAGCGCCTCGGCCATGTACTGCGCATGCAGCGCGATCACTACCTGCCGCTCAAGGTGATCCGTGAGCACCTCGACGCCATGGAGCGCGGCGAGGCTGTCCAGCTGCCGGTGCTGGGCCGTCCGGGGGACGGGGACACCGCTCAGGAGCCCCCCGCCGAGGGGTCCACGGCGGCGCGTATCGGGCGCGGCCGGCTGCTGGCGGCGGCCGGTATCGACGAGCGGACGCTCACCGAGTGGGAGTCGTACGGGCTGCTCGCCCCGGTCGAGGACGGCATGTACGACGCCGAGTCGGTCACCGTCGCCGGGCTCATCACCGAGCTGGGGCGGTTCGGGATCGAGCCGCGTCATCTGAGGGCGATGAAGGCCGCCGCCGACCGTGAGGCCGGTCTGGTGGACCAGGTGGTGGCCCCGCTGAAGCGCCACCGGAACCCGCAGACCAGGGCCCACGCGCAGGCGCGTACGAAGGAGCTGGCGGGGCTCACGGTGAAGCTGCACGCGGCGCTGGTGCAGGCGGCGCTCGGGATACGGCTGCCCTGAGACGGAGCGGCGCGGGGGCCCGGATCGGCCACCCGTTCCCTGCCCGACTACCCAAACGTCCCGGGCACGGCCTAGGGTTGCTGTGTGAACGAGCTCGATGTCGTAGGTGTCCGGGTCGAGATGCCCTCCAACCAACCGATCGTGCTGTTGCGTGAAGTGGGCGGCGACCGCTACCTCCCCATCTGGATCGGACCGGGGGAGGCGACGGCCATCGCCTTCGCCCAGCAGGGCATGGCCCCCGCACGGCCGCTGACCCACGACCTGTTCAAGGACGTGCTGGAAGCCGTCGGACAGGAGCTCACGGAAGTACGCATCACCGATCTGCGCGAAGGCGTCTTCTACGCGGAGCTGGTGTTCGCCAGCGGTGTCGAGGTGAGCGCCCGCCCCTCCGACGCCATAGCGCTGGCCCTGCGCACGGGTACGCCGATCTACGGCAGTGACACGGTGCTCGACGACGCCGGGATCGCCATCCCGGACGAGCAGGAGGACGAGGTGGAGAAGTTCCGCGAGTTCCTCGACCAGATCTCGCCGGAGGACTTCGGAAGCAGCAACCAGTGAGGGCGGTCGGAGGCGGTCGGCCCGGTCGGTCGCCGGGGCTCGCGCCGAGGACATTCGGCTAGCCTTTCCCCGCGACGAGGTACGGGAAACCACTCTTAGGGTGATTATCACTCGGCGTGCCGAGTGTGGCGATCGTTGACGCACCCTTGGTGACTGCCTACCTTCGAGGAGGCAGGTCAAGGACGGAGGTCGGCGTGAGAAGCAGCGGCGACGGTACGGCTGGGGGTGCCCCCGGACGCGGTTTCGGGGCGAGCGGGCCGTACCCTCCCCAGAGCTCCCGGCTCCGTCCGAGCGGGGGGCATCCCGTGCACGGCGGCGCGATCGACCAGGCTCCGCAGCGACCGACGGCTGTGCCGAGCAGCGGAGGGGCGACATCCATGGCGTCCGAGCAGATCGGCTACCGGGGGCCCACGGCCTGCGCCGCCGCCGGCATCACCTACCGGCAGCTCGACTACTGGGCCCGTACGGGCCTGGTCGAACCGAGCGTGCGGCCGGCCCACGGATCGGGCACGCAGCGGCTGTACAGCTTCCGCGACGTCGTCGTGCTGAAGATCGTCAAGCGGTTCCTGGACACGGGCGTCTCCCTGCAGAACATCCGCACCGCGGTCCGGCATCTGCGTGAGCGCGGCTTCAGCGACCTGGAGCGCATGACGCTGATGAGCGACGGGGCCACGGTCTACGAGTGCACCTCGCCCGACGAGGTGCACGCCCTGCTCCAGGGCGGCCAGGGCGTCTTCGGCATCGCCGTGGGCGTGGTGTGGCGGGACGTGGAGAGCGCGCTGTCCCAGCTGCACGGGGAGCGCGTCGACACCGGGGAGACCCTGGTCGGCCACAACCCGATGGACGAGCTGGCGCGGCGGCGGAACAAGGCGGTCTGAGACCGTCCGGGGCCGCCCGGGAGCGGCCGTTGTCAGTGGCGTAGGGCAGCATCGGAGACGTGAGATCCGCGCCCACGATCCTGCACCTCGACATGGACGCCTTCTTCGCCTCGGTGGAGCAGGCGTCCAAGCCGAGCCTGCGCGGGAAGGCGGTCGTCGTGGGCGGGCTCGGGCCGCGGGGCGTGGTGGCCACCGCCTCGTACGAGGCACGGGTCTTCGGCGTCCACTCGGCGATGCCCATGGCACAGGCCCGGCGACGCGCGCCGAACGCCGCGTACCTGGTGCCGAGGTTCGCTCTCTACCGGTCGGTCAGCGACCAGGTGATGGGGTTGCTGCGGGCCCTGTCACCGCTGGTGGAGCCGCTCAGCCTGGACGAGGCGTTCGTGGACCTGGAGGCCGGCGGCACGGCCTGGGACGAGAGGTCGGCACGACTGGCCGGGGCGAAGCTGCGCGCGGACATACGGGCGGTCACGGGACTCACCGGGTCGGTGGGGCTCGCGGCCTCCAAGATGCTGGCGAAGATCGCCTCGGAGCAGGCGAAGCCGGACGGACTGGTGCTGATCGAGCCGGGCACGGAGCGGGCCCTGCTGGGGCCGCTGCCGGTCCGCACCCTGCCGGGCGTCGGACCGGCGACCGGTGATCATCTGCGGCGGGCGGGGATCCACACGGTCGACGAGCTCGCCGAGGCCGGGGAGGACGAGCTCGTACGGCTGCTGGGAAAGGCCCACGGTCACGCGCTGTACGCGATGGCGCTGGCCCGGGACGAGCGGCCCGTGGTGGCCGAGCGGGAGACCAAGTCGGTCTCGGTCGAGGACACGTACGACGTGGACATCCACGACCGGGTGCGGGTCGGGACGGAGGTGCGGCGGCTCGCGGACCGGTGCGTGCGCAGGCTGCGGGAGGCGGGCCTGTCGGGACGGACCATCGTGCTGAAGGTGCGCCGGTACGACTTCTCGACCCTCACCCGGTCCGAGACGCTACGGGGCCCCACGGACGATCCTGCGGTGGTGCGGGAGGCGGCCGCGCGGCTGCTGGACCCGGTCGACACGACGGGCGGGGTGCGGCTGCTGGGCGTCGGGGTCAGCGGGCTGGCCGACTACACGCAGGAGGACCTGTTCGCGCAGGCGGCGGGCGTCCCCGCCGACGACTTCCCGCACGAGGAGGCCGAGGCCGCGCCCGCGCCGGAGCCGGAGACGCCCGCCGAGCGGCGCTGGCCGGCGGGGCACGACGTACGGCACGCCGTGTACGGGCACGGATGGGTGCAGGGCAGCGGGCTGGGCCGGGTCACGGCGCGCTTCGAGACACCCGGTTCCGGGCCGGGCCGGGTGAAGACCTTCCGCGTCGACGACCCGGCCCTGCAACCGGCGGAACCGCTGCCGCTGGTGTCCCGAAGAACCGGGCAGGACGAGGGCGCGGGGGCCGGCGGAGGGACGCGGGCGGAGAGCCGGTGAGCGGGGCGGATCAGGCCGGCTTGTCGTTCCCGGCGAGTTTGCCGAAGTCGCGGTCCGGGAGGGGAGGGGGAGCGGCGAGGTCCAGGCCGTAGTGGTGGTAGAGCTGGAGTTCCTGTTCGGGGGAGAGGTGGCGGCCCACGCCGAAGTCGGGGGCGTCCTTGATGAGGGCGCGTTCGAAGGGCACGTGGAGGGCGCCGTCGACGAGGTCGCTGGGTTCCAGGGGGACGAAGGCGTCCCTGCTGAACAGGCCGGTGCGTATCGCCGCCCACTCCGGTACGCCGGTGGCGTCGTCGAGGTAGATCTCGTCGATGGTGCCGATCCGGGTTCCGTTGCGGTCGAACGCCTTGCGGCCGATCAGGTGGCGCGGATCGATGTCGGTCTGCACAGGCCCTCCACTGGTCGCAAACTCATCCGTAAGCACTACAGAACGGCACAATCGGCTGGACGGCCACTCGAACGTTCTGGTGTGGTGCTCGCTGGTACGCTGGCAAACGGCTGCTGACCCCGTGCGGGAGAGCCCTCCGGACACCATCGGAGGCGCCGAAGGAGCAAATCCTCCCCGGAATCTCTCAGGCACACGTACCGCACGGACGAGGTCACTCTGGAAAGCAGGGCGGGTGTCGACGGCTTCCGCTCTCACCGACGGTGAAAGCCGGGCGCCTTCGGGCCGTCCGGTGAAGCTCTCAGGTTGAGATGACAGAGGGGGAGGCCGTCGGGGCACCCGCGCCGTGGTGCCCCTCGAAGGTCGTCGGACCAGGAGGCCTCCTCAATGACCGCCCCTCGCACTCCGCTCTCCGAGCTCGAACAGGGAATCCCCTTCGAGCAGCGCCACATAGGACCCGACCACGAGGCCCGGGCCAAGATGCTCGCGCAGGTCGGCTACGGCTCGCTGGACGAGCTGACGGCCGCCGCCGTGCCGGACGTCATCAGGAACGCCGACGCGCTGGACCTGCCGGATGCCCGGAGCGAGGCCGAGGTGCTGGCCGAGCTGCGTGGGCTGGCCGACCGCAACGAGGTGCTCGGCTCCATGATCGGGCTCGGGTACTACGGCACCTTCACCCCGCCCGTCATCCTGCGCAACGTGATGGAGAACCCCGCCTGGTACACGGCGTACACGCCGTACCAGCCGGAGATCTCCCAGGGGCGGCTCGAGGCGCTGCTGAACTTCCAGACCGTGGTCGCCGAGCTGACCGGCCTGCCGACCTCGGGCGCCTCGCTGCTCGACGAGGGCACCGCCGCCGCCGAGGCGATGGCGCTGTCGCGGCGCATGGGCAAGAACAAGAAGGGCCTGTTCCTGGTCGACGCGGACGCGCTGCCGCAGACCATCGCCGTGATCGAGACCCGTGCCGAGCCGACCGGCGTCGAGGTCGTCGTCGCCGACCTGAGCGAGGGCATCCCCGCCGAGGTCGCCGAGCGCGAGATCAACGGCGTACTGATCCAGTACCCGGGCGCCTCCGGTGCCGTACGCGACATCAAGCCGGTGATCGACCAGGCGCACGGGCTCGGCGCGCTCGTCACCGTCGCCGCCGATCTGCTCGCCCTCGCGCTGCTGAAGTCGCCCGGTGAGCTGGGCGCGGACATCGCGGTCGGCACCACGCAGCGCTTCGGTGTGCCGATGGGCTTCGGCGGGCCGCACGCCGGCTACATGGCCGTGCAGGAGAAGATGGCGCGCAGCCTGCCCGGACGGCTCGTCGGCGTCTCCGTCGACGCGGACGGGCACAAGGCCTACCGCCTCGCCCTCCAGACCCGTGAGCAGCACATCCGCCGCGAGAAGGCCACCAGCAACATCTGCACCGCCCAGGTGCTGCTCGCCGTCATGGCCGGGATGTACGCGGTCTACCACGGCCCGGAGGGGCTGCGGCTGATCGCCCGGCGCACCCACCGGTACGCCACCGTCCTCGCCGAGGGGCTGCGGGCCGGCGGGGCCGAGATCGTGCACGGCTCCTACTTCGACACGCTGACCGTGCGCGTCGCCGGGCGGGCCGCCGAGGTCGTCGCCGCCGCCCGTGACAACGGCGTCAACCTGCGTCTCGTCGACGCCGACCACGTCTCGATCGCCTGTGACGAGACCACCACCCGGGAGCGGCTGACCGCCGTGTGGGGCGCCTTCGGCGTCGAGGGCGACATCGAGGCCCTGGACGCGGCCGCGCGGGACACGCTGCCGGACGCCCTGCTGCGCAACGACGAGTACCTGACCCACCCCGTCTTCCAGCAGCACCGCTCCGAGACCGCGATGCTGCGCTACCTGCGCCGGCTCTCCGACCGCGACTACGCGCTGGACCGCGGCATGATCCCGCTGGGCTCCTGCACCATGAAGCTCAACGCGACCACCGAGATGGAGCCGGTCACCTGGCCCGAGTTCGGTCAGCTGCACCCCTTCGCCCCCGCCGAGCAGGCCCAGGGCTACCTCACGCTCATCCACGAGCTGGAGGAACGTCTCGCCGAGGTCACCGGCTACGACAAGGTGTCCCTCCAGCCCAACGCCGGCTCCCAGGGCGAACTGGCCGGTCTGCTCGCCGTACGCGGCTACCACCGGGCCAACGGCGACGAGCAGCGCACCGTCTGCCTGATCCCGTCCTCCGCGCACGGCACCAACGCCGCCAGCGCCGTGATGGCCGGCATGAAGGTCGTCGTCGTCAAGACGTCCGACGACGGCGAGATCGACGTCGCGGACCTGCGCGCCAAGATCGGGCAGTACCGCGACGAGCTGTCCGTGCTGATGATCACCTACCCCTCGACGCACGGCGTGTTCGAGGAGCACGTCGCCGACATCTGCGCCGAGGTGCACGAGGCCGGCGGCCAGGTGTACGTGGACGGCGCCAACCTCAACGCGCTGGTGGGTCTGGCCAAGCCCGGCCACTTCGGCGGTGACGTCTCGCACCTGAACCTGCACAAGACCTTCTGCATCCCGCACGGCGGCGGCGGTCCCGGCGTCGGCCCGGTCGGCGTACGGGCGCACCTGGCGCCGTACCTGCCGAACCACCCGCTCCAGCCCGAGGCCGGCCCGGAGACGGGCGTCGGGCCCATCTCGGCGGCGCCGTGGGGCTCGGCGGGCATCCTGCCCATCTCCTGGGCGTACGTCCGTCTCATGGGCGGTGAGGGCCTGAAGCGGGCCACGCAGGTGGCCGTGCTCAGCGCCAACTACATCGCCAAGCGCCTGGAGCCGCACTACCCGGTGCTCTACACCGGCCCCGGCGGGCTGGTCGCGCACGAGTGCATCATCGACCTGCGCCCGCTGACCAAGGCGACCGGCGTCAGCGTGGACGACGTGGCCAAGCGGCTGATCGACTACGGCTTCCACGCGCCGACGATGTCGTTCCCGGTGGCCGGCACGCTGATGATCGAGCCCACCGAGTCCGAGGACCTCACCGAACTCGACCGGTTCTGCGAGGCGATGATCGCGATCCGCGCGGAGATCGAGAAGGTCGGCTCCGGCGAGTGGCCCGCGGACGACAACCCGCTCCGCAACGCCCCGCACACCGCCGCCGCGCTCGGCGGGGAGTGGGACCACGCGTACGGCCGCGAGGCGGCCGTGTTCCCGGCCGGGGTGAGCGCCGCCGACAAGTACTGGCCGCCGGTGCGCCGCATCGACCAGGCCTTCGGCGACCGCAACCTGGTCTGCTCCTGCCCGCCGCTGGACGCGTACGAGGACTGAGGCACGCCGAAGGGGGCCCCTTGTGGAGGGGCCCCCTTCGGCGTGTACGGCTACGCCGGGTACGCGTGCGTCTGCGTCGCCTTGACCGCCGCCCAGACCGTCGCGCCCGGGTGCAGGTCGAGTTCGGCCGCGGCGACCGTGGTGAGGTCGGCGGCCAGGGTGAGTTCGCCGGTGAGCTCCGCGCGGATCTGGTTCCCGTGGGTCTCCAGACCGGCGACCTCGCAGCACCAGAGGTTGCGGGCGCTGGAGCCGGTGGGCCGGTCCCGGTACAGGGTGACGGCGCCGGGCGGGAACGCCACGAAGGCGGGCCCGGAGAGGTCCTCCGTGGTGCTCACGGCGGGGCCCGCGTCGAGCAGCACCGTGTGGCCGTCGGCCTGCCCGCGGTACAGGTTGAGGCCGACCAGCTGGGCGATGTACTCGGTGCGCGGGTGACGGGCGATGTCGGAGGGCGTGCCCTCCTGCACGATCCGGCCCTGCTCCACGACGACCAGACGGTCGGCGAGCACCATGGCGTCCAGCGGGTCGTGCGTGACCAGGACGGCGACGGCCTCGAACGCGGCCAGATGACGGCGGAGCTGCGCGCGCACCTCCAGCCGGGTGCGGGCGTCCAGGGCGGCGAGCGGTTCGTCCAGGAGCAGCAGCCGGGGGCGGGTGGCCAGGGCGCGGGCGAGGGCCACGCGCTGGGCCTGGCCGCCGGACAGCCGCCGGGGCTTGGCGCCCGCGTGTCCGGCCAGCCCCATGCGGTCGAGCCATTCGGCGGCCTGCGCGCGTGCCTCCGCCTTGCCGGCGCCCCGGCAGCGCGGCCCGAAGGCCACGTTGTCGAGCGCGGTCAGGTGCGGGAAGAGCAGGTAGTCCTGGAAGACGACACCCACCGGGCGCGACTCCGGCGGCGTACGGCGCAGATCCACGCCGTCCAGCCGCAGATGCCCGGCACCGAGCGGGGCGAGGCCCGCGAGTGCGCGCAGGGCGGTGGTCTTGCCGGCGCCGTTCGGGCCCAGCAGGGCGACGACGTCACCGGGCGCGGCGGTCAGTGCGACGTCCAGTCGGAAGGAGCCGCGGTCCACGACGAGGTGCGCGTCCAGGCCCTCGGCGGCGTCGGGCACGGTCCCGGGATTCTTCGGCATGGTGTCAGACGGTCCTCGTCCAGCGGTCCCGCAGCCCGGCCAGTACGGCGATGGACACCGCCAGCAGGACCAGGCTGAGGGCGATGGCGGCGGCCGGGTCGTTCTGCAGGGCGAGGTAGACCGCGAGCGGCATGGTCTGGGTACGGCCGGGGAAGTTGCCGGCGAAGGTGATCGTCGCCCCGAACTCCCCGAGGGCCCGCGCCCAGGCCAGTACGGCACCGGCCGCGATGCCGGGAGCGATCAGCGGCAGCGTGACCCGGCGGAACGCGGTGAAGCGGGAGGCGCCCAGGGTGGTGGCCGCCTCCTCGTAGCGCGGGTCGGCGGCCCGCAGCGTGCCCTCGACGCTGATGACGAGGAACGGCATCGCCACGAACGTCTCGGCGAGGACGACGCCCGTCGTGGTGAAGGGCAGGGTGATGCCGAACCACGCGTCCAGCCACTGGCCGACGACGCCGTTGCGGCCCAGGGCGAGCAGCAGGGCGACACCGCCCACCACCGGTGGCAGCACCAGCGGGAGCGTCACCAGGGCGCGGACCAGGCCCCGGCCGGGGAAGTCCGTACGGGCCAGCAGCCAGGCCAGCGGGACGCCGACGACCAGGCTCAGCGCGGTCGCCGTCGTGGCGCAGAACAGTGACAGGCGCAGCGCCTCCCACACCCCGGGGCTGGTCAGCTGCTCGGGGAGGTCCCGCCAGGGGGCGCGGAGGAGGAGGGCGAGGAGGGGCACCAGAAGGAACGCCAGGCCCAGGAGGGCGGGCGCGAGGAGGGCGAGGGGGACACCACGGCCGGGGGCGCGGAGGGCGTCCTGGCCGTTGGTCATGGCTTCAGGAACCCCGCCTCGCCCAGGACCTTCTGGCCCTCCGCGGACTTCACCAGCGCCACGAACGCCTTCGCCGCGGACGGATTGGGCGCGTTCTCGAGCCGGGCGATCGGATAGTCGTTGACGGCCTCGGCGGACTCCGGGAATTCCACGCCCTCCACCTTGTCACCGGCCGCCTTCACATCCGTGCGGTACACGAGGGCGGCGTCGGCCTCCTTCAGCCGGACCTTCGTCAGGGCGCTCTTGACGTCCTGCTCGTACGAGACCGGTTCCAGCTCGACGCCGCCGGCGGTGAGGGCGGTCCGCGCGGCGGCTCCGCAGGGCACCGTCCCGTCGCACAGCACGACCTTCAGGCCGGACGCGGTCAGGTCCTCGAGGGAGTCGATCGCGTGCGGGTTGCCCGGTGCGGCGGCGATCTCCAGCCGGTTGCGGACGAACGTGCTCGGGCTGCCCGCCGTGAGCCCTTCGTCCGTGACGAGCTTCATCGTCCTGGCGCTGGCCGCCGCGAAGACGTCGGCCGGGGCACCGCTGTCGATGCCGGCGGCCAGGCCGTCGCTGCCGCCGAAGTTGAAGGTGACCTCGGTCCCGGGGTGCTCCTTCTCGAACCGCTCGCCCAGCGTCGTGAAGCTCTCCTTCAGCGAGGCGGCGGCGAAGACGGTGACCGTGCCGGTGATGTCCTGTCCGCCGGACTCCGCGGACGCCGACGAGTCCGAGCCGGACGCGGAACAGCCGCTCAGCACCAGTACGGCGGCGGCTGCCCCGGCACCGGCGATCCGACGGGTCCGATGCGAACGGGGCATGTCGGAGCACTCCCTCCGTGGGCCTGTGGAAGAGCCCGCAACGCCCTTCCGGTACGCCGATCATACTGACGCATCTGCCAGGCATTCACCCCCTGTCTCAACGCATGAGCCAGGAAAAGCATCAATAGGGTGCGCATGTGCGTTCACATGGATGTGCGGCCGCCGTCAGGTGCGGTCGATATGGACGTTCGTCGACTTCACACGCGCCGTGGCCTCCACGCCGACCTCCAGCCCCAGTTCCTCGACGGCCTCCCGGGTGAGCAGCGAGACGAGGCGGTGCGGGCCGGCCTGGATCTCGACCTGGGCGGCGACGTCGCCGAGCTTGATCGCGGTGACGATGCCGGGGAAGGCGTTGCGGGCGGAGGTGTACGGAGTGCCCTCCTCGACGGCGCCGGCCCTGGCGAGTTCGACGGAGAACGCCGCCAGGTCCCGTCCGTCGACGAGCCGGCGTCCGCCGTCGTCGCGGTGGGTGGTGATACGTCCCGCGTCCGCCCAGCGGCGGGCGGTGTCCGGGCTCACGCCGAGCAGCCTCGCTGCCTGGCCGATGGTGTAGGACTGCATGCCGGTCACGATAGGCGGTGCCGGAGGTGCCTCAGCCCCGCTCGGCGGGAGCGGCCGTGCTCGCCCGGACGACGAGGTCCGTGCCCAGTTCCACACGGGGGGAGTCCGGCTGTTCGCCGCGGGTCAGACGGAGCACCGTACGGACGGCGAGTCTGCCCATGTCGGCCAGGGGCTGGCGGACGGTGGTCAGGGGCGGCGCCGACCAACGGACCTCCGGGAGGTCGTCGAAGCCGACCACGCTCATGTCCTCCGGGACCCTGAGCCCCCGGCCGCGCAGCGCCTCGATCGCCCCCAGCGCCATCTGGTCGCTGGCCGCGAACACCGCGGTCGGCGGCTCCGGCAGGTCCAGCAGGACGTTGCAGCCCGCGTAGCCGGACTCCGGGCGGAAGTCGCCGGGGACGATCAGCGATGCGTCGAACGCGATGCCGGAGCCCTCGAGCGCCGCCCGGTAGCCGTCGAGCCGCGCGCGTGAGCAGAGCAGGCGCGACGGCCCGGCGATCAGCCCGATCCTGCGGTGCCCCAGGGCCAGCAGGTGTTCGGTCGCGGCCATGCCGCCCGACCAGTTGGCGGCGCCGATGGTCGGCACGTCCGCGGCGGGGGAGCCGGCCGGGTCCACGACCACCAGCGGGACGCCCAGGATCCGCGACTCCTCGTGCAGGGTGTTCATCGCGGAGGTCACGAGGATGACGCCGTCGGACGCGCGCGCCCGCAGATCGCGCATCCACTCCCGGGCGTCGCCGGAACGCCCGTGGACCGCCGACACCACCGTGCCCGCCCCGGCCGCGTGGGCGGCCTCCTCGACACCGCGGATGATCTCCACCGCCCAAGGGCTGCCGAGGTCGTTGAAGACCAGCTCGAGCAGGACCGCGCGCGAGGCGGAGGCGTTGGGGCGCTTGCGGTAGCCGTGACGGCGCAGCAGGTCCTCGACCCGGGCGCGGGTCCCCGGGGAGACGTCGGAGCGGCCGTTGACCACGCGGGAGACGGTCGGCACGGAGACGCCGGCCTGCCGGGCGATCTCCGTGATCGTGACTCTGCCCCCGGCGTCGGCCCCATGTGCTGCCACTTGCCCCACCTCCGTGACGAAACCCGCGAAACTTCCAGGAGTCTTCCGGAAAGCGGGCGCCCGTGGGAAGGCGTCGTGGGGCGGACTCCTGCCCCAGGGACCGGCCGGTCACCCCTCCCGTGTGCCGGGCTACGGTGGGTGATCGACCCCGGACACGCGTCGGGGCCGGCGCGCAGGAGCTCCCGCGTCCGGCCCCTCGTCGCCCGGGCGGGCCCCGTTCCGCCCGGGCGTGCTCAGGCGGTGGTCAGGCTGGCGTCCCGGGGACGCTGCGGGGCGATGATCCTGCCGTCGGGCAGGAGTTCGCCGGTGTCCTCGAAGAACACGACACCGTTGCACAGCAGGCTCCAGCCCTGCTCCGGGTGGTGCGCCACGAGACGGGCGGATTCCCGGTCGGCGGAGTCTGCTGAGGGGCACGGTGGCTGGTGCTGGCACATGGGTGGGATCTCTCGCTCTGTGGTGACCTGTGAGTCGGCTGTCGTTTCAGTTCCGCGGCGTGAAGCTTCGTTCATGGCCGCCCCCCGTTGTGATAAGTCGGTCGGAAACCAGTGTTGCCCCATGGGCGAGGATCCGCAGGGATTTCGCGGCACCGCCCCTCACAGCTTGAGGACGCGTCACCCGCGCGGACGGTTCAGCTCAACTGCACTGTCACTTCGGGTGGTTCGCCATGGCCGGATGGGGCTAGTCCTTCCGGAAGACGCGTGTGCCCCGCCGCGTCGGAGGTCCGGGCGGCGGGGCACACGGTGAACTCTCAGGCGGGTGAGCCGAGCAGGCGGGTCGGTGTCACCCGGTGCGTCAGGACCGGGAGCAGGTCGGTGAACCGGTGCGGGCGGTGGGCCGCGATGCCGGGCGGCGCCGGGGCGAGCGGGACGAGCAGATCGGTGGCGGCCGGGTGCCCGGTGGCGCCGTCCGCGGTGGGATCGCCGTGCAGCCAGAGCGCCAGCATGTAGAGGCTCGGCACCGACAGCAGCCGGGGCTGGTACGGCTGTGTCATGGCCTCGGCCTGGCGCAGCGCGAGCTCGGTGGAGGTGATGTAGGGGCCCTCGAAGAAGCGGGAGAACGTCCAGCCGTCGGCGGTGAGCACGGTGTCCGCGGCGGCCACCGCGCGGTCGCCGGTACGGATCAGGAAACGCCAGCCGGCCAGCCGGGTCGCGGTCCCGCCGTCGGAGGTGGTCCGGTCCAGGACGTGCACGGGAAGGGGCAGCTCGGGCGAGGAGGGTCCCTGGGCGACGAGCAGAGAGGGAGTTCGGGCTTCGCGGACCGCGGTCGGCGAGGAGAGTGCGGTCAGGACGGAACGCAGTGCGGGCGCGGGAGCCGGGGGAACGTGCAGCGGCATGGTGGGTCGCCTCTCATTCGAAGGCACAGTGGCGCGAGGGCGGGGCGTGGCGGGGCGGACGGCGCTGTCAGCTCGCGAAGGTCAGAGAGGCAGGGGCCGGGGGCCGAGCCCGGGAGACGGGGGCGAGGAGTGCCGCACGCCACCTCCCGGCTGGATCGCTCGAACCGCGGGCGCCAACCTTCTGCCTTGTGCGCGAAGTTTATACGACATGTGTTCAGACTGTGTTTCGTCTAGCCGTTTCCGACCGGCGGAACAAGGGTACTTCTGGCCGATGAAATGTGAAAATCATCCCGATTCCGGGCCGGGTGCACGCCTATGACCTCGGAAAGTGGCCGCGAAGCGGTCGGCCAATTCTGGTCGGTGTTTTTCACGAGTTCGCAACCGACCCGTAAGTCGCCTTCTGTGCCATGCCTCGTGAATGTGCCACTGGTCACCTCGACCAGACTAGCGGCCGACGGTTCCGTCCGGGGCGTTATCGATCGCATCGACGGGGCATCCTCCCCTGTGGACCGGGACTCCGGCGGCCGATCTTCGGCCCGCCCGTGCGAGGAAGGACCCTTCGATGGGGGAAAAGGTCGTGGCAGGTCAGTTCGACCTGTCCGATCGCCAGCGCTACCGCGAGAAGCTCCGCCGCTGTCTGACGGGCTTGGAGCGACTACTGGCGGAGAAGCGGTTCGACCGCCCCAAGAACCTCATGGGGCTGGAGATCGAATTGAATCTCGCGGGCGCCGACGGCATGCCGAAAATGTTGAATGCGCAAGTCCTCGAACGGATCGCCAGCAGGGACTTCCAGACGGAACTCGCCATGTTCAATCTGGAAGTGAACATCGCCCCCCACCGATTGGGCGGGCGGGTATTCGACCGGCTCGACGAGGAACTGCGCACTTCGCTCACGTACGCCGACCGGAAAGCCGGTGAGGTGGACGCGGGGATCGTGATGATCGGCATCCTGCCGACACTGGACCGGGACGACCTGGTCTCCTCGAATCTTTCCGACGTCGACCGCTACGCATTGCTCAACGAACAGATCGTGGCCGCGCGCGGTGAGGACTTCACCCTCGACATCGACGGCGTCGAGCGCCTCAGCTGCACCTCCAAGTCCATCGTCCCCGAGGCCGCCTGCACCTCGGTGCAACTGCACCTCCAGGTCACCCCGGAGCGCTTCGCCGGTGTGTGGAACGCGGCCCAGGCCGTCGCCGCCGCCCAGATCGCCGTAGGCGCCAACTCGCCGTTCCTGTTCGGCCGCGAACTGTGGCGTGAGTCCCGGCCCCCGCTGTTCCAGCAGTCCACCGACACCCGTCCGCCCGAACTCCAGGCCCAGGGAGTGCGGCCGCGCACCTGGTTCGGGGAGCGCTGGGTGACCTCGGCGTTCGACCTGTTCGAGGAGAACCTGCGCTACTACCCGGCCCTGCTGCCCCTCTGCGACGAGGAGGACCCGCTCGAGGTGCTGGACCGGGGCGGCGTCCCCAGCCTCGCCGAACTCGTCCTGCACAACGGCACCGTCTACCGCTGGAACCGTCCCGTCTACGGCATCGCCGACGGCGTCCCCCACCTGCGCGTGGAGAACCGCGTGCTGCCCGCCGGCCCCACGGTCACCGACGTCATCGCCAACGCGGCCTTCTACTACGGCGTGGTCCGCGCCCTCGCCGAGGACAGCCGGCCGGTGTGGACCCGGCTGCCGTTCGAGGCGGCGGCCGCCAACTTCGACGCCGCCTGCAAGCACGGCATCGACGCCCGCCTCACCTGGCCCCGGCGCGGTCGCCTGGGCGGGCTGGGCGAGGTGGACGCGGTCACCCTCGTACGGGACGAACTGCTGCCGCTCGCCGAGGCCGGGCTGGACGCGTGGGGGATCGAGCCCGCCGACCGGGATCTGTACCTCGGGGTGATCGAGGAGCGGTGCCGGCGAAGGGTGAACGGCGCGACCTGGCAGGCCGCGACCTTCCACCGGGCCCTCGACCTGGGCCTCGGCCGGGACGCCGCCCTGGCCGCCACCACCCGCCGCTACCGCGAGCTGATGCAGCAGGGCGATCCGGTGCACAGCTGGCCGGTGGGACTGCCGGAACCGGTGCCCACGGGCTGACGCCGTCACCGGCCCCCCGGCCGGGCACACAGCCGCTGCCCTCATACTGATCGGACCGATCGGTGATGTGGAGGCAGGTGTGCAGGCGGAGGCGGGCCCGGCGGCCGATTCGTATCCTGAGCGGAGGCCCTCGCGGACGACGCTCCGCGACGAGACGCTTCTCGTGCTCGCGCTGTCGCTCGGCGCGAGCGGAGTGTCGGCCCTGATCAGTTTCGTCGGATCGGTCACCGAACCGGGCGGTCTGAAGGACCAGGCGGCCACCCTCAACGCGTCGGCCGCGCCGGGCCGCCCCTGGCTGGACCTCGCCTGGCAGCTCTTCGGGATCACCACGGCGCTCGTACCGGTCGCGCTGGTGGCGCACTTCCTGCTGCGCGAGGGCGCGGGGCTGCGCACCCTCGGCTTCGACCGTGCCCGGCCCTGGTCCGACCTCGGCCGCGGAGCGGCGGTCGCGGCGGTCATCGGCAGCAGCGGCATCGCCTTCTACCTGGCCGCGCGCGGCCTCGGCTTCAACCTCACCGTGGTGCCGGAGGCGTTGCCCGAGGTGTGGTGGAAGTACCCCGTGCTGATCCTGTCCGCGATGCAGAACTCGATCCTCGAAGAGGTCATCGTCGTCGGCTACCTGCTGCGCCGGCTGGACCGGCTGGGCTGGTCCCCCGGCGCCTCGCTGGCGGCCAGTTCGGTGCTGCGCGGCTCGTACCACCTCTACCAGGGCATCGGCGGCTTCATCGGGAACATGGTGATGGGCGTGGTGTTCGTGCACCTCTACCGGCGCTGGGGGCGCGTCGGGCCGCTGGTGGTCGCGCACACGCTGCTCGACATCGGGGCGTTCGTGGGGTACGCGCTGCTGGCCGGCAAGGTGGACTGGCTGCCGACGGCGTGAGGCGGCGGCGAAGGGGCGTGCGGCACGGCCGTACGCCCCTTCGCCGTACCGGGATCAGACCAGCAGGTCGCCCTCGATGACCGTCACGGCCCGTCCGCCCAGCAGGGTGCGCTCGCCGCGTACCTCGGTGCGGACGCGGCCGGAGCGCGGTGAGGCCTGGAGGCCGGTGAGGGCGGAGCGGCCGAGTCGCTCGGACCAGTACGGGGCCAGAGCGGTGTGCGCGCTGCCGGTGACCGGGTCCTCGTCGATGCCGACGTTCGGGAAGAAGCAGCGGGAGACGAAGTCGTAGCCGAGAGCGGGGTTCTCGGCGCGGGCGGTGGCGATGACGCCGCGCTCGGAGTGGGCGGCCAGGGCCTTGAGGTCGGGCCGCAGGGCGTGGACGGTCCGCTCGTCGGCGACCTCGACGAGCAGGTCCCCGATGTTCGGGCCGGTGTCGAACGCCGTGAGCGGCCGGGCGCCCAGCGCCTCGGCGACGCCCTCGGGAACGTCGACCGCGGTGAGCGGGGCGGTGGGGAAGTCCAGGGTGACGGCGCCGTCCTCGCCGGGCGTGGCGATGAGGACGCCGCTGCGGGTGGCGAACCGCACCGGGCCCCGGTGCGCGCCGGTGGTGTGCAGGACGTGCGCGGTGGCCAGCGTCGCGTGGCCGCACATCGCGACCTCGGTGGCGGGGGTGAACCAGCGCAGCGCCCAGTCGGCCTCGCCGCCCGCGGGGAGCGGGTGGGCGAAGGCCGTCTCGGCGTGGTTGACCTCCAGGGCGACGTTCTGCAGCCAGGGGTCGTCCGGGAAGGCGTCCAGCAGCAGCACTCCGGCGGGGTTGCCTGCGAAGGGCCGGTCGGTGAAGGCGTCGACGATTCGAATCCGCATGTCCTGACGGTAGGGGCTCCGTGAAGCCGCAGGCCAAGGCCAATTCGAGGACGCCGGCCCGTTCGCCGCGGCTGTCGCCCGGTCGGAGGGAGTTGTCGGACAAGCTTTTCCGATATATCGTTGAAGCATCGCGACAGATCAACGACAGAATGGAGTGGTCACGATGCGTACCCATGGTCACGAGCACGGACACGGTCATGGTGGCCCGCGTGGCGGCCGTGGCGACTTCGAGCGGCTGCGGGCGGCCTTCGGGCCCTTCGGTCCGGGGGGCCCGGGTGGTCCCGGTGGTCCCTTCGGCCCGGGTTTCGGGCACGGCGGCCCCTGGGGTGGACGAGGGCGCGGCGGACCGAGGGGAAGGGCGCGGCGCGGTGACGTACGGACCTCGATCCTGGCCCTGCTGAAGGACCGCCCGATGCACGGCTACGAGATGATCCAGGAGATCGCCGAGCGCAGCGGCGGGGCGTGGAAGCCCAGCCCCGGCTCGGTGTACCCCACCCTTCAGCTGCTGGAGGACGAGGGGCTGATCGTCAGCGAGTCCGAGGGCGGAAAGAAGCTGTTCTCGCTGACCGACGCCGGCCGCTCGGCGGCCGAGGAGGGCCCCGAGGCTCCCTGGGAGGAGGCCTCGCGCGGGGTCGACTGGGAGGCGCTGAGCGAGATCCGGCAGGCCGGCTTCGGCCTGATGGAGGCCTTCGGGCAGGTCTGGAAGACGGGCAGCAAGGAGCAGCGGGAGAAGGCCCTCGCCGTCATCAACGAGGCCCGCAAGAAGCTGTACCTGATCCTCGCCGACGAGGACTGACGGGGTCGGTGAGGACCGGCGAGGGGCGTGACGCAAACCGGCGCGCGCCCCTCGGCCGGAAACGCCCTGATGTCCTTCGCAAGGAGGAGATCCCGGGCCGGGGCGTCCACTTTCCGTCGGACGCCGAGATGCTTCCCGCCGGGGATGCCCCGGGCCCGCGCGGCTGATGAGGTGGGGGATGTGCAACCCCGTATCCCCCGGCAGCAGGCCCAGGAGCTCCAGGAACAGGGCATCCACCGCGCGGAGAACGATGTCAGGCTCGGCGCCGAGCTGGCAGCGGTGGTGTCCGGTGCCCGGCGCAGAGCGGTCCGGGACGGGGACCGGCAGATCGACACCGCCCATCTGCTGCACTCGCTCCTGGAGTCCGACACCGACGTGAGATCCGCCTTCGGCGAGGGCCCGCGGATCGCCCGGCTGCTCGGCTACCTGGTCCAGCGCAGCATCGGCTACGGGCTGCGCTGGCAGGGCGCGGTCGAGGACTCCGGAAGCGTCCCCGTGGTGGCCGAGGCCGCGGGCCTCTCACCGCTCGCCGCGGGCTGCATGGAGTACGCCCACGAGCGCGCCGCGCGTCACGGCCGCGGCCCGGCGTGCGGTACGGACCTGCTCGCGGCGATCGTCGTGGACCCCCGGGCGCGCGCCGTCGAGGTGCTCGAACGCGCCGGGATCGACCCCCGTGAACTGTTCGCCCGACTTGAGGCACCGTCCGGCCGGTGAGACAGGTGCGATAAGGGATGACGCTCCTGTCCGGGCCTGTCATCATGTGCCGGTGCCTACCTCTGTCATGACCCCGAGCGACCACCGGAAGGGCGTCGGACTCGGCCTCGCGCTGCTGTCCGCGCTGGCCTTCGGGGGTTCCGGTGTGGCGGCCAAGCCGCTGATCGAGGCGGGTCTCGACCCGCTCCACGTCGTGTGGCTGCGGGTGGCGGGCGCGGCGCTCGTCATGCTGCCGCTGGCGGTGCGCCACCGGGAACTCCTGCGCAGCAGGCCCGGGCTGCTCGCCGGGTTCGGCCTGTTCGCCGTGGCCGGTGTCCAGGCCTGCTACTTCGCCGCGATCTCCCGCATCCCCGTCGGGGTCGCCCTGCTGGTCGAGTACCTGGCGCCCGCGCTCGTGCTCGGCTGGGTGCGGTTCGTGCAGCGGCGGCCGGTGACCCGTGCCGCCGCGGTCGGCGTGGTCCTGGCGGTGGGCGGGCTCGCCTGTGTCGTGGAGGTGTGGTCGGGCCTCGGCTTCGACGCGCTCGGTCTGCTGCTGGCGCTCGGCGCGGCCTGCTGCCAGGTCGGCTACTTCGTCCTGTCCGACCAGGGCGGCGACGGCGACGAGGCACCCGACCCGCTCGGTGTGATCGCCTACGGGCTGCTGATCGGCGCCGCCGTCCTGACCGTCGTCGCCCGCCCCTGGTCCATGGAGTGGTCCGTGCTCACCGGCGGCGCGGAGATGGACGGCACCCCGGTCGCCGCCTTCGTGCTGCTGGCATGGATCGTCCTCGTCGCCACGGTGGCCGCGTACGTCACCGGGGTGGTGTCGGTGCGCCGGCTCTCCCCGCAGGTCGCCGGCGTCGTGGCCTGTCTGGAGGCGGTCATCGCCACCGTCCTCGCCTGGGTCCTGCTCGGCGAGCATCTGTCGGCGCCGCAGATCGTGGGCGGCGCGGTGGTCCTGGCGGGCGCTTTCACCGCCCAGTCCTCGGCCCCCGCGAAGGGCTCCGGAAAGCCTGTGGCGAGCGGCGGTCCCGAACGGGAGTTGTCCACGCCGGGAACGACCGCCTAAGGTGCTGATCATGCATGCGCGCGCACGTGTTCTCCCGCCTCCGGCCGCCTGAGGCGGGCCCTCCGGTACATCCGCCCGGCCGGTCGCCGGGCGTGACGGTGCTGCCCGCGAACGAAGTCCGCGGATCCCGCCGACCCGGCCCAGGCCGGGACTGATCCGGGGTCCCTTCCCGAACTTCCGCGCCCACGCCGACGCGCGTGGTGCGTGCATCCGCGGAGAGAACACATGTCGAACGCCGTCTCCGGCCTGCCCGTCGGGCGAGGCCTCCTCTATCTGATCGTCGCCGGTGCCGCCTGGGGCACCGCGGGCGCCGCCGCGTCGCTGGTCTACCGGACCAGCGACATGGGTCCCGTCGCCCTGTCCTTCTGGCGCTGCGCCGTCGGCCTGGCCCTGCTGCTCGCCGCCCGGCCGCTGTCCCGCCGCCCCCGGTCCACCGCACCCGAGCCGCTCGGCCGCCGGGTGCTGCGGGCCGGGGCCACCGGCATCGGGCTCGCGGTCTTCCAGACCGCCTACTTCGCGGCCGTCTCCGCCACGGGACTCGCCGTGGCCACCGTCGTCACCCTCGGCGCCGGACCCGTACTGATCGCGCTCGGCGCGCGACTGACCCTGGGCGAGCGCCTCGGGCGCGGCGGACTGGCCGCCGTCGTGGGCGCGCTCGCCGGACTCGTCGTGCTCGTCCTCGGCGGCGGGGGCGCGACCGTGGACCCGTGGGGCGTCCTCCTCGCCCTGCTGTCCGCGGCCGGATACTCGGCGATGACGCTGCTCACCCGCTGGTGGGGACGTGACGGCGGTACGGACTCCGCCGGTACGACCGTCGGCGCGTTCGCCGTCACCAGTCTGGTGCTGCTGCCGTTCGCCGCGGCCGAGGGGCTGGTGCCGCACACCGACGCCCCCGGCGCGCTGCTGTGCCTGCTGGCGTACATCGCCTCCGTGCCGACGGCGCTCGCGTACGGCCTCTACTTCGCCGGCGCGGCCGTCGTACGGTCGGCCACCGTGTCCGTGATCATGCTGCTGGAGCCGGTGAGCGCGGCGGTGCTCGCGGTCGCCCTGCTCGGTGAGCGGCTCACGACGGCCACCCTGGCCGGCACCCTGCTGATGCTCGGCTCGGTCGTGGGACTGGCGGTCGGCGAGGCGCGGGACGCGCGGGCCCGCGGGGAGAAGCCGGACGTGGTGCCGGTGTGACGGCGCGGGGCCCTTCCGCGCGGAGGGGCCCCGCGCCGGGGGTCAGGCCGGCTGCCGGCGCAGGACGTGCGCGCGTGCCTCCGCGTCACGCGCGCCGTCCCGGTTCGCCAGCCCGGCCGCGATGCGCTCCCGTACCGCCTCGGACCGCTTGCCCGCGTACTTGAACTTCGCCCGTACGCCCGTCACTTCGAGCCGGAGCCCGCGGATCCCGGACAGCAGTCTGCCGTACGGGGCCTCGCCCGCCGCCGCCGGCGCGGATCCGCCCTCCGGCTGGAAGTGGCCGACCTGGCGGTTGAGGAGCGCGGCCTTCTGCGCCGGATCGTCCACGACGTGGGCGCGGCAGCGCAGTTGGACGGACGCGTAGAGGCTCGTCGGAACGCCGTGCTCGGGCGGGGTGCCGGGCTCGGCCTGCCAGGGGCCGGGGACGTAGACGTAGTCGTCGACCACGCTCAGCACGACCTCCGGGTTCGCCTCGACGGCGTGCCAGAGAGGGTTGGGCCGGGCCAGGTGGGTGACCGCCTCGCCGCGCTCGGCGTCGTAGGCGAAGTGCAGGGGCTGGACGTGGGGCGGCTCGCCCGGCGGGCCGTTGACCGCGAGCTGTCCGAAGTCGTGCACGGCCAGCCACCGCTGCCACTCGTCGTCGTCGCGGGGCGCGTCCCAGGGGTGGATCAGCATCACAGGGCCGTCAGGTAGCCGGGCAGCTCGGTGCCGGGGGCCAGGTCCGGGTCGGCGAGCGGGGTGTCGTAGCCCTTGTGCAGCGGGACGACGCCGGCCCAGTGGGGGAGGGCGAGGTCCTCGGGCTCGTCGTTGACCCCGCCGGTGCGCAGCTTGGCGGAGACCTCGTCCAGGTCGAGGCGGATCACCGCGGTGGCGGCCAGTTCCTTCTTGTCGGCCGGCCGGGAGTCGGCGGCGCGGCCCGGTACGACATGGTCGACCAGAGCGTCGAGGGCCTGCCGCTTCTCCTCGGGGTCGGTCACGTCGTACGCCATGCCGTGGACCACCACGGAGCGGTAGTTGATCGAGTGGTGGAAGGCCGAGCGGGCCAGCACCAGCCCGTCGACGTGGGTGACGGTCAGGCAGACCGGGAGGCCGGGGTCGGCCCGGCCCGCCGCGCGCAGCGGGCGCGAACCGGTCGAACCGTGCACGTAGAGGACCTCGCCGACCCGGCCGTACAGCGTGGGCAGCACCACCGGCGCGCCGTCCCGGACGAAGCCGAGGTGGCAGACGTAGCCCTCGTCGAGTATCGCGTGCACCAGCTCCTTGTCGTACGCGGCACGGTCGGGGGAGCGGGTGGGGACGGTGCGCTCGGTGGGCGGGTAGGTGTCGGCGGGCCGCTGCTGCGGGGTCCCCTGCATGGCGCTCTCCATTGCACTAGTGCATAATCGGCTTTGTGCTAGGAGAGTATCGGATCAGTGGGCGGCGTGCGGCGGAGATTTCCGCGAGCATCGAGCGCGCGGTGGGGGAGGGGGCGCTGGGACCGGGCGAACTGCTGCCTGCCATGCGGGAGTTGGCGGGCCGGCTCGGGGTGAACCCGAACACCGTCGCCGCCGCGTACCGGACCCTGCGCGAGCGCGGGGTCATCGAGACCGCGGGCCGGCGGGGGAGCCGGGTGCGGTCCAAGCCGGCCACCACCGCGCGTGAGCTCATCCGGGTGGAGGTCCCGCCGGGCGTGCGGAACCTGTCCGAGGGCAACCCGGACCCCGCGCTGCTGCCCGCGCTGGCCGGGGCGTTCGCGGCGGCGGCCGGGGAGGGCGACCGGGAGCCGGTGCTGTACGGGCACACGCCCGTGGAGCCCGGGCTGGCGCGGCTGGCGCGGGCCGGGCTGGACGCCGACGGTGTTCCCGACGGGCCCGTCGCCGTCACCTCGGGCGCGCTGGACGCGATGGAGCGGGTGCTCGTGGCGCATCTCAGACCCGGGGACGCGGTCGCGGTGGAGGATCCGGGGTGGGGGAGTCTGCTGGACCTGGTCCCGGCGCTGGGGCTGAGGACCGTCCCCGTGGGGGTCGACGACGAGGGCCCGCTGCCCGATGACGTACGGAGGGCGCTGGCGGGCGGGGCGCGGGCCCTGATCGTCACGGACCGGGCGCAGAACCCGACCGGCGCCGCGCTGAGCGCCGCACGCGCGCGTGCCCTGCGCCGGGTGCTCGCCGACCACCCGGAGACGCTGCTCATCGAGGACGACCACGGGCACCACATCGTCGACCTGCCGCTGCACGCCTTGGCGGGGACGACCCGTAGCTGGGCCTTCGTGCGCTCGGCGGCCAAGGCGTACGGACCCGACCTGCGGCTCGCGGTGCTCACCGGGGACGCGGTCACCCTCGACCGGGTGCGCGGACGGCAGCGGCTCGGGCCGGGCTGGGTCAGCAGGATCGTCCAGCGGGCGGTGGTGCGGCTGTGGAGCGAGGGCGCGGTGGATCCGGCGGCCGTGGCGGCGCGGTACGGGCGGCGCCGGGAGGCGCTGATCGGGGCGCTGGCCCGGTGCGGGGTCGCGGCGCGCGGGCGCAGCGGTATGAACGTGTGGGTGCCGGTCCCCGACGAGACCGGTGCGGTCGCCCGGCTGCTGCACGCGGGCTGGGCGGTGGCGCCCGGTGCCCGCTTTCGGATGAACGCGGCGCCGGGGATCCGGGTCACCGTCTCGACGCTCACGGAGGGAGAGATCGGGCCGCTGTCCGAGGCGATCGCCGCGGCGATCGGTCCGGCCGGGGGGCCGGGGCGGACGTATGCCTGAGGCGGAGGCGGGCGTCCGGTCCGCCCGCGGTCGGCTGTGCCGGTGAGGAAAGTGCGGCGATTCGGGTAGGTTCCCAGGGTGAGGGCTGGACGGGGGGCGTTGCGCAGCCGGACGTTCGCGGGGTGCCTCCCCCGCTCTCGGCTTCTCCCCCACTCTCGGCTTCGCTCGAGCGGGAGGGGCCCCCATGAGCGGGAGGGGCCCCCATGAGCGGGAGGGACCCCCACCGCCCACCCTCCCCCACTCTCGGCTTCGCTCGAGCGGGGGACCCCCATCGCCCTGGGGGTACCTCCCAGGCCTTCAAGGCACTCTTCAAGGCACTGGGGGGAGGCACGACTGCCCGCAGTGAGGTGGCAGGGAGAGGGCAGGGCCGGTGGGGCGATCGCCCGCGGTGACGGGGCAGGTGGCTAGGCCGGCTTTCTTGGCCTCACCTGGGTCAGTGCCGCGCCCGCCAGGACGATCGCCGCGCCCACCGGTGTGGACCAGGTCAGGGTTTCGCCGAGGATGGCGATGCCGGCCGCGGCGGCGATCACCGGGACGAAGTAGGTGACCATCTGGCCGGTCGTCGGGCCGACCTCGGCGACCAGGCCGTACTGGATGAGTACGGCCAGACCCGTGCCCAGCATGCCCAGCGCGGCGATCGCCAGCAGCGGGCCGACGGCGAACCTGGTCGGCAGTGTGGTGAACAGCGGGGTGACGACGGCCAGTTGGACCGTGGCCAGCAGCAGCTGGCCGCCGGTCAGGGACAGGTTCGAGTGGCTGCTGCCCGCCAGGGTGCGGCGGACGTAGATCCAGCCGACGGGGTAGCTCAGCGAGGCCAGCAGGGCCAGCGTCGTGCCGCGGGCATCCAGGCCCTCGAAGCCCTGCCAGGCGCCCAGCACGGTCAGCACCCCGAGGAAGCCGAGGCCGAGCCCCGCCACCCGCACCCGGGTCGGCCGGTCCTCGGAGAGCGCCACCAGCGACAGCGCCATGCCCCACAGCGGTGAGGTCGCGTTGCAGATGCCGGCCAGCGTGGACGGGATGGTCAGCTCCGCGAAGGCGAACAGCGAGAACGGCAGGGCGTTCAGCAGGAACCCGGCGACCGCGAGATGACCCCAGGTGCGCGCACCGCGCGGCAGCCCCTCCCGCCGTACCGCCATCGCCACCGCCAGGACGGCGGTGCCGAAGGCCAGCCGGCCGAAGGTGACCTGGAAGGGGGCGTAGCCCTGGGTGCCGACCTTGATGAGGAGGAAGCTGAACCCCCAGATCAGGGAGAGCGCGCCGAAACGCAGCCGCCAGTCCAGGCGGGGGCGGACGGGTTCCGGGGCGGGGCCGGCCGGGGCCGGTGCGGTGGTGGTCGCGGTGACGCTGCTCATGGACGCAACGATGCGGGACATCCATCTCGTAGCACAATCGAGATTTCGCACGCGGTATCTCGTAGCATCGCTTACATGTTGAACCTGGAGCGCCTGCGTACCCTCGACGCCCTCGCCCGGCACGGCTCGGTCAGCGGCGCGGCCGAGGGGCTGCACATCACGACCTCGGCCGTCTCGCAGCAGATGTCCAAGCTGGAGCGCGAGGTCGGTCAGCGGCTGCTGGCCAGGAACGGGCGGGGCGTCCGGCTCACGGACGCGGGCCGGCTGCTCGCCGAGCACGCGGCGCGCATCCTCTCCCAGGTCGAGCTCGCCCAGTCCGACCTGGAGGCGCAGCGCGGACAGGTCGCCGGTGAGCTGCGGGTCTCGGCGTTCCCGACCGCCGCGCGGGGGCTGTTCCCGGTGGCCCTGCGGGCCCTGCGCGAGCGGCACCCCGCGCTGCGCGTGCGCTCCCGCGAGCAGGAGCCGGAGCAGGGCGTCCGGGGAGTGGTGCGCGGGGACCTCGATCTCGCGGTGGTGCTCGACTGGTACAACAAGCCGATGCCGTTGCCCGACGGTCTGGTCAAGGCGCTCCTGCTGGACGACCCGGCCGATGTGGCGCTCCCGGCCGGCCACCGGTTCGCCGGCCGTGACGAGGTGGACCTCGCCGACTTCGCCGAGGACGAGTGGATCACCTGGGGCGAGGGTGAGTTCTGCCACGAGTGGCTGATGTTCACCCTGCGCTCCAAGGGCATCGAGCCGGTCATCGGCCACCGCGCCGCCGAGAGCCACACCCAGCTCGGCCTGGTCGCGGCGGGGCTCGGCGTCTGCATCGCCCCGCTGCTCGGCCGCGACCCGCTGCCCGACGGGGTGGTGACCGTCCCGCTCAGGCAGCGCGTACGACGGCACGTCTTCGTCGTCTGGCGCGCGGACGCCGACCGCCGCCCGTCGATCCGGGCGGCGGTACAGGCACTGCGGGCGGCGGGGGAGCGCGTCGGGGCGATGAGTGAGAGCCCTACGGCAGTGTCGGGAGCTTTCTGAAGTCCCAGGAAACGGTCTTCTCCGGGGTCAGGCGCAGCCAGGCGTGCCGCCCGTCGTGGGGCATCTCGTCCAGGCCGAAGTTCTTGCGGGCGAACAGCGTCTCCGGAACGTCGAGTTCCGCGCACAGTTCGCCGGTGCGCGGGACCTCGCCCACGAACTCCACCCGCCCGGACAGCTCCGCGCCGCGCAGCTCGTCGTACTCCTCGCCCGTGTCGACCACGATCGCCACCCGCGGATCCCGCCGCAGATCCGCCCAGCGCCTGCTGCGCACCACGGAGTACAGCCACAGCGAGGTGCCGTCCCAGGCGAACCAGAGCGTGCTGACGTGCGGCGCTCCGTCGGCGGACACCGTGGCGACCCGGCAGGTGCGCTGGACGGTGAGGAAGTCGTCCAGCTCACCGGGCGTCATCATGATCTTCCGGCCCCGGCGCTGCGTGGCGGTCATACGGCCCCTTCGTCTCTCGTGTCGTGCCCGGTGCCGGCGACTCAGGCGAGGGTGATCGAGTCCCCGCTCACCGTGATCTCCACGGCGGGCAGCGGCTTGGTCGCCGGGCCGCTCTGCACACTGCCGTCGGTGATGGAGAAGTTGCTGTTGTGGCAGGGGCAGTTGATGACCCCGTCGGCGATGCTCTTCACCGCGCACCCCTGGTGGGTGCAGGTCGCCGAGAACGCCTTGAACTCGCCCGCCGTCGGCTGGGTGACGACCACCTTACGGTCGGCGAAGACCTTTCCGCCGCCCTCGGGGATGTCGGCGGTCGAGGCGAGCGGGTCGGTACCGGCGTTCTCGCCGCCGCCCGAACCCCCGCCGCTCTCGCCGCCGCCGTCCGGCGAGGCGCCGGTGGAGCCGGAGTCCACGGAGGAGCCCGGCGTGTCGTCGTCGGAGCCTCCGCACGCGGTCAGCGCGACGGCGAGGCCCGCCGCTCCGGCCGCCGCCACGACGGTTCGACGGGCGGGTCCCGATGCGGATGTGAGCGATGCGCTGGTCATGCCGGTGTGTCCCTTCCGGGGTTGCGTGATCTGGGGAGAGGTACGGTCAGCGGGCCCACGCTGTTCATGCGATGCCGAGAGCTTGGCGTGTCCGCGGTCTGACGGGCGTAAATCACGGCTGTCGTTTCGCTGTCGGGCTCCGGGCCGTCCCGCACGGGCCGCCTCCGACGTGCGGCGACACGCCAGTAGCCTGGTGCGATGCTGAAGGAAGTCACCGCGACCCGTTTCATCGCGCCGCTGCGCGAGGGCGGCTCGCTGCCGGGACTGATCGAGGCCGACGACCTCGGCACGTACGTGCTGAAGTTCGCCGGCGCCGGACAGGGCCGCAAGACGCTGGTCGCCGAGGTCGTCTGCGGGGAACTCGCCCGCCGGCTGGGACTGAGGGTGCCCCGCCTGGTCACCGTCGAGCTCGACCCCGTGCTGGGGCTCGGCGAGCCCGAGCAGGAGGTGCAGCGGCTGCTGAAGTCCAGCGGCGGCACCAACCTCGGCATGGACTTCCTCTCCGGCGCCCTCGGCTTCGACCCGCTCGCCTTCGAGGTGAGCCCCGAGGAGGCCGGGCGGATCGTCTGGTTCGACGCGCTGGTGAACAACGTCGACCGCTCCTGGCGCAACCCCAACATGCTCCGCCGGCGCGGCGAACTGTGGCTCATCGACCACGGCGCGACCATGATCTGGCACCACAACTGGCCCGGCGCGGCAGCCTCCGCCGCCCGCCCCTACGACGCCTCCGACCACGCCCTGAAGTCGTTCGCGCCGGACATCGCGTCCGCCGCGGCCCGGCTCGCGCCGCAGGTCACCGAGGAACTGCTCGCCGAGGTCACCGCGGAGATCCCCGACCCCTGGCTGACCGGCGAGCCCGGCTTCGACACCCCGGACGAACTCCGGTCGGCCTACGCGCGGCCGCTGATCGCCCGCGCGGCCACCGTCCACCACGACATCCGCGGCCTCGAGGGGGACCAGTGAGCGACCGGTACGTCTTCGAGTACGCGCTGCTGCGGGTCGTACCGCGCGTCGAACGCGGGGAGTGCGTCAACGCCGGGGTGCTCGTGTACTGCCGCCCCAAGTCGTTCGTCGCGGCCCGCACGCACCTCGACGAGGCGCGGCTGCTGGCCCTCGACCCGAAGGCCGACGTGCCCGGCGTACGGGCCGCGCTGCGCGCCGTCGAGGGCGTCTGCGCGGGCGGGGACGCGGCAGGGCAGGCGGCGCGGGACGACGCCGGACGGCGCTTCCGCTGGCTGATCGCGCCCCGGTCCACCATCGTCCAGCCCGGCCCCGTGCACACCGGGCTCACCACCGATCCGGCGGCGGAGGCGGAGCGGCTGCTGGAGTTGCTCGTCCGCTGACGGGTCATGGGCGGCTGCGGGTGGTTCATGGTTGTTCGCGCAGTTCCCCGCGCCCCTTCAGGCAGGTGCGGCGGACCCACCTGAAAGGGGCGCGGGGAACTGCGCGACCGGCCACAGACCACCCGCAGGCGCCCACGACCCGTCAGGTCCGGTGACGTTTCATCAGGTAACCGGTCGCGGCCACGGCGCCCGTCACGAACGTCGCGCCGATGCCCAGGTCCCAGCCGCTCGGCCCGGCCTCCGACGAGCCGCCCAGCCCGCCCTGCACACCACGCGTCGGCGCGACGGAGGTGGGGGTCGCGGGCGCGGTCCGTGTCGTCGGCGCGGAGGTGGGGGTCACGGTCCGGGTGGGCGTTGCGGCCGTCGACGACGGTGACCGGGTGGGCGAAGCGGTCGTCGGTGCCGGCGACCGGGTCGGTGCCGAGGTGGCGGGGGCCGGACGGAAGGTGGACGACGTGAGACCGCGCCGGGGCAGTGCCTCGCAGGCCACTCCGTCGTCCGGACCCGGGTCCTCGTCGAGACGGTGCGGATCGCTCCGGTCCGTGTCGAAGAAGACCTGCGCGTCCTCCTGGTAGGTGAAGTCGCTGCAGTCCAGGTCCTGGGCGTGAGCGGTGTCGGCCAACGGCACGATCGCGGCGAGCGCGATCAGCGTGCCCATGGCACCGGTGCGACGGCGCATGGAACGCCTCCTTTCCGGCCGCGGGTGGCTCGCGCTTCGACGCTAGGGGCCGTCCGGCGCCGGGGCACGCAGCGCTGGGCCGATCGGGTGCTCCACCCGGGGGCCGCCCACGGCGGGGCGGAGACGGCCGCCGCGCGGGGAATGGATCACACACGCGCGGTGTGCCGTTGACACCGGGTGCCAGGGCTTCTAGCGTCACGTCTGCTGAAGGTACTAAGCGGTCGCTCACCGATTCCGGTCCGGCCGCAGGAGCCGCATCCCAAGCGCGAGGAGAAGCAGCAATGTCCACCACTGAGCAGCGGGTCGCGGTCGTCACCGGCGCCGCGCGCGGCATCGGCGCCGCCACCGCCGTACGACTGGCCGCCGAGGGCCGCGCGGTCGCCGTGATCGACCTCGACGAGGCCGCCTGCAAGGACACCGTCGAGAAGATCACCGCCGCCGGCGGCAAGGCGATCGCGGTCGGCTGCGACGTCTCCGACGAGGCGCAGGTCGAGGCGGCCGTCGCGCGGATCGCCGAGGAGCTCGGCGCGCCCACGATCCTCGTCAACAACGCGGGCGTGCTGCGCGACAACCTGCTGTTCAAGATGAGCGTCTCCGACTGGGACACCGTCATGAACGTGCACCTGCGCGGCGCGTTCCTGATGTCGAAGGCCTGTCAGAAGCACATGGTGGACGCCGGATTCGGCCGGATCGTCAACCTGTCGTCCTCCTCCGCGCTCGGCAACCGCGGCCAGGTCAACTACTCGGCCGCCAAGGCCGGCCTCCAGGGCTTCACCAAGACCCTCGCCAAGGAGCTCGGCAAGTTCGGCGTCACCGCCAACGCCGTCGCCCCCGGCTTCATCGCCACCGAGATGACCAAGGCCACCGCCGACCGCGTCGGCATGGGCTTCGAGGACTTCAAGGCCGCCGCCGCCACCCAGATCCCGGTCGCCCGCGTCGGCGAGCCCGAGGACATCGCCAACGCGATCGCCTTCTTCACCGGCGAGGCGGCCGGCTTCGTCTCCGGCCAGGTGCTGTACGTCGCCGGCGGACCGCTCGACTAGGAAGACCGGGAACATGACTGCTGTGGAACTCTCGGGCAAGGTCGCCCTGATCACCGGCGCCAGCCGCGGCATCGGCTACGGCGTCGCCGAGGCGCTGGTCGCGCGCGGCGACCGGGTCTGCATCACGGGACGGGGCGAGGACGCCCTCAAGGAGGCCGTCGAGAAGCTCGGCGCCGACCGTGCCGTCTACGTCGCCGGCAAGGCGCACGACGAGGCCCATCAGGCCCTCGCCGTCGAGCGCGTGATGGAGGCATTCGGCCGGGTCGACTATCTGGTCAACAACGCCGGTACCAACCCGGTGTTCGGGCCGATCGCCGACCTCGACCTGAACGTGGCGCGCAAGGTGTTCGAGACCAACGTGATCTCGGCGCTGGGCTTCGCGCAGAAGACCTGGCACGCCTGGCAGAAGGACAACGGCGGCGCGATCGTCAACATCGCCTCCGTGGCGGGCATCGCGCCCTCGCCGTTCATCGCCGCCTACGGTGTCAGCAAGGCCGCGCTGATCAACCTGACCCAGCAGCTGGCGCACGAGTTCGCGCCCGGGGTGCGGGTCAACGCCATCGCCCCGGCCGTGGTGAAGACCAAGTTCGCGCAGGCGCTGTACGAGGGCCGGGAGGCGGAGGCCGCCGCCGGCTACCCGCTGGGCCGGCTCGGCGTGCCCTCCGACATCGGCGGTGCCGCCGCGTTCCTCACCTCGGACCAGTCGGACTGGGTCACCGGCCAGACCCTGGTCGTCGACGGCGGCATCTTCCTCAACGCCGGCGTCGCCTGAACCGGACGCCCCGCGTGGTGCGACACATGCGCCGCGCGGGACGGTCCCGCGCCCCGCGCGGGTGACGCGAGCGCCCGCGCGGGGCCCCTGTCCGACGATCCGGCGCGGGCGTCCGTCGACGAAAACGGCGCCCGTGCCGGCGTACCGGGCCGCGACGGTGCGTGACAACGTAGTCATCGGAGAGTTGATCTCAAGGGTCGTACAGAGAGGGGTCAACGGGGCGAACACTGCGGTATGGTCTGCCGACTCTTGGGACGGCAGAGCGAGGAGCGTGCGCGTGTTCAACCGGAACCGATGCCTGCGGCGGGTGGCGGCCATCGCGTCCATATCGTCCTTGGCGACCGGGTGCGGTGTCCTGTCGTCCGACACCTCGGACGACGAGGGACCCATCGTCGTGGGAACCACCAGCTCGCCCAGCACGCTGGATCCTGCCGCCTCCTGGGACAGCTCCTGGGAGCTGTTCCGCAACATCTACCAGACCCTGCTGAGCTACCCGGTCGGCGCGACCACCCCGCAGCCGGACGCCGCCAAGAGCTGCGAGTTCTCCGACAGCTCCAACCAGGTGTTCCGCTGCGAGCTGCGCGAGGGGCTGACGTTCTCCGACGGGAGCACCCTCGACGCCGGTGCCGTCAAGCACTCCATCGACCGGATCCGGGAGATCGACGTCAACGGCGGTCCGGCCGGTCTGCTGGGCAGCCTCGAACGGGTGCAGGCGCCCAGTGAGCGCGAGGTCGTCTTCTACCTCAACAAGCCGGACGCCACCTTCCCGTTCGTGCTCGCCACCCCGGCGATGTCCATCGTCGACCCCGACGCCTACCCGGCCGACGCCCTGCGCGAGGACGACGGCGTCGTCGGCTCGGGGCCCTACGCCCTCCGGTCGTACAAGGAGGGCGAGGCGGCCGAACTCGCCCGCAACGACCGCTACAAGGGCTTCGCCGAACGCCGGAACAACGCGGTGACCATCCGCTACTTCCAGGACTCCGGCACCATGGTCAAGGCACTGCGGGACGACCGGATCGACCTGACCTACCGCGGCCTGGCGGCGGGCGACATCATCGACCTCCAGGGCAAGACCTCCAAGGAGGAGGAGCTCCAGCTGATCGACGGCACCGGGACGGACATCAACTACCTGGTGTTCAACCCGAAGGACCCGTGGGCCGGCAAGAAGGCGGTGCGCCAGGCCGTCGCCCAGGTCGTCGACCGCGCGGCGATCGCGCACAAGGTCTACAAGGACACCGTCGACCCGCTGTACTCCATGGTCCCCAAGGGCCTGACCGGGCACACCACCGGCTTCTTCGACGACTACGGCGAGCCCAGCGTGTCCAAGGCCCGGCGGATCCTCGCCGAGGCGGGCATCACCGAGCCGGTCCCGCTCACCCTCTGGTACACCACGGACCGCTACGGCTCCGAGACCGGCCTGGAGTTCAAGGAGCTCGAGCGGCAGCTGGAGGCGTCGAAGCTGTTCGACATCACGCTCAAGAGCCGCCCCTGGAAGACGTACGTCGAGGGCTACCAGAACGGTGAGTACCCGGTGTTCGGGCGCGGCTGGGCCCCCGACTTCCCGGACGCGGACAACTTCATCGCCCCGTTCGTCGGCAAGCAGAACGCGCTCGGCACACCCTACGAGGCGAACGAGATCACAGACGATCTGCTGCCCAGTTCCCGCCGGGAGAGCGACCGCGGGAACGTGGTGAAGCAGTTCGAGGAGGCCCAGCGGATCCTGGTCGACGACGTGCGGCTGCTGCCGTTGTGGCAGGGCCGGCCGTATGTGGCGGCGAGCCGCGACATCTCGGGCGCGGAGCGGTCCCTGGACCCGTCCACGATCATGATGATGTGGCAACTCTCCCGGAAGACGAGCTGGTAGGGCCGGGTACGGCCGTTCGCCGGGCCGGTTGTCAGTGGTCGCCTGTAGGTTCTGTGGTCTGGAAGCGACCGCACACGTAAGGACATTGACGTGACCGACATCGCCATGCTGCCCGAGTCCTGGCGCGGGGTTCTGGGCGACGAGCTGCAGCAGCCCTACTTCAAGGAGCTGACCGAGTTCGTCGAGGAGGAGCGGGCGAACGGTCCGGTCTACCCGCCCCGCGAGGAGGTCTTCGCGGCGCTGGAGGCCACGCCGTACGACAAGGTGAAGGTCCTGGTCCTCGGCCAGGACCCGTACCACGGTGAGGGCCAGGGACACGGCCTGTGCTTCTCCGTCCGCCCGGGCGTGAGGATCCCCCCGTCCCTGCGCAACATCTACAAGGAGATGCACGCCGAGCTGGGCACGCCCGTCCCGGACAACGGCTATCTGATGCCGTGGGCCGAGCAGGGCGTGCTGCTGCTCAACGCGGTGCTCACGGTCCGCGCCGGTGAGGCCAACTCGCACAAGGGCAAGGGCTGGGAGCTGTTCACCGACGCGGTGATCCGCGCGGTGGCGGACCGCCCCGACCCGGCGGTCTTCGTGCTGTGGGGCAACTACGCGCAGAAGAAGCTGCCGCTGATCGACGAGAGCCGGCATGTGGTGGTCAAGGGGGCGCACCCCTCGCCGCTGTCCGCGAAGAAGTTCTTCGGGTCCCGGCCGTTCACGCAGATCAACGAGGCGGTGGCCGCTCAGGGCCACGAGCCGATCGACTGGACCGTCCCGAACCTGGGCTGAGGCCGCCCCGCCGGGTGCGGAGCGCTTCAGCGGCCCCGTACCCGGCCCGCTCGAGTACTACGGAGCTGCTTGTCCGGTATTGCCCCGGCCTGCGGTTAGCGTCGGGGGCGACAGTCGGCGAGCGGTGCGGAGGACGCGGTGGCGGAGCGACAGGAGCAGGCGGCGCCGGACGCCGTGCTCACACGGATCGGTCAGGTCGTGATGCTGCACCACGCGGGGGACCGCGAGGAGGCCCGGCACCGGTTGCTCGGCCTGTGGGCGGAGATCGGCGAGCACGGGGACCCGCTGCACCGCTGCACCCTGGCCCACTACCTCGCCGACACGCAGGACGACCCCGAGGACGAACTGGCCTGGGACCTGCGGGCGCTGACGGCGGCCGAGGAGGCCGCGGACGACCGCGTCGGCGCGTACGGGGAATCCCTCGCCGTGCGCGCGCTCTACCCGTCCCTGCAGCTCAACCTGGCCGCCGACTACGCCCGCCTCGGCCGCCCCGACGCCGCCCGCACCCATCTCCACCGGGCCCGGGGCGCTGCCCGCACCCTGGCCGACGACCGCTACGGCGAGGGCGTACGGGCCGCCATCCGGCGGCTGGAGATCCGGCTGGACGAGGACGGGACGCCCGAGGGCCGGTGGCCGCCGGGACGACGTTCCTAGGACCGGCACCGCTCCGGCCGGTTCAGCCTCCGTACGTCTTCTCGCAGATGGCCGCCTCCGGGCTGCCCGGGCGCCAGCCGCCGTACCGCCTGCCCAGCGCGCACACGTCCGTTCCACCGGAGGAGCCGCGGCGCATCGACTCCGGCACATCGGGGAGGTCCGTCGCGGGAAGTCGCGGCCGGCCGTTCCCGCCGGTTCCGGGACGGGCCGACCGGGCCTGCCCGTTCCGGTCGTCGGGCGGTGTGTCCCGCTCCGGCGTGGCCCTGGGGGCGGCCCGGTGCGACGGGGACGCGGGCGTCTTCGAGGGCCGGGACGGGCCGATCATCTCCAGGGCCTCGCGCGCCGGTGCCTGTACGACCTCCGTCTCGTCGCCCCCGACCGGACGTGGCTCCGACCCCTGGGACGGTGCCGTCGCCGGTCCGGGGGCGAGGGGACGGTGGACCGTCACACAGCCCGAGAGGGCCGAGACCGCCACGGTCACCAGAAGCGTTGCTGTGGTCGTCGTTCGATGCACCCGCGCCACTCTGCTGGCTCCGGCCGCCCCGGGGAGGCCGGACAGGCCCAGCATGCCCCGCACGGGTGATCTCCCGCCCCGTACGGGGGCTTCCGGACGCCCCGCGGGTGACGTCAGTCGCCGGTGGCGCCGTCGACGCGCTCGCGGAGCAGGTCGGCGTGGCCGTTGTGACGCGCGTACTCCTCGATCATGTGGGTGTAGATCCAGCGCAGGCTGTACGGATCTTCGCTGAACCTGTGACGGCCCCGGGACAGGTCGTCCAGGGCGAAGCCGGCCGCGTTGCGCCGGGCGGCGCCCATCTCGGACTGCCAGGTCGCGTACGCCTCCTGCCAGGTGTCCGTCTCGGTCGGATGGAACTCGCCGTCCCGGTCGGCCTCGCTGTAGTACAGGGGGCCGGCGTCCTCGTCCGCGAGCACCCTGCGGAACCAGCTCCGTTCCACCTCCGACATGTGCCGCACCAGGCCCATCAGGGACAGCTCCGAGGGCGGCACCGACGCGGTGCGCAACTGCTCGTCGGTCAGCCCTTCGCACTTCCGGGCGAGGGTGCTGCGGTGGTAGTCGAGCCACCCCTCCAGCATGGCGCGTTCGTCGGCGTTGACGGCGGGTTCACTGCGCTCGATCGTCATGCCGCCATCCTTGCCCAGCGTGACCCCCCTTCACCAGGGCTTTTCGGTGCCGAGCATTCCCGCCAGCAGTTCCCCGAGGTCCGCGCGCACCTCCGCGAGGCCCGGCACGCGCGCGCTGAAGGAACCGGCCACGCAGGAGAACATCAGCCCGTCCGCCCAGGCGATCAGCGACAGGGAATGACGGTCGGGGTCCGTCGAGCCCAGCCCGGTGACGAGGGCGGTGAGCAGGTCGCGGAAGCGGGCACCGGCCGCATCGAAGTGCGCCCGCAGTTCGGGGCGGCGGGTGGCCTCCAGGGCCAGTTCGTAGCGGGCGAGCGTCAGCGCCCGGTTGCGGGTCAGCGCGCGGTGGGCGGCCAGCGCCAGGGCGTCCACCAGTGGGCCGGCGCCGGCCCGTGGGTCGGGCATCTCGTGCAGCGCGAGAACCCGTGCCTCCCGCTCGGCGAGCCGCCGTACCGCCAGCTCGAGGAGCGCCTGGCGGGTGCGCGCCAGGTTCGAGGTGGACCCCTGGGGGAGTCCGGCCGCCTCGTCGACCGCCCGGTGGGTGAGCCCGCGCATCCCGCGTTCGGCGAGCAGGGCGAGGGCGGTGTCGGCGACGAGATCGGCACGGGCGGTGCCTGCGGTGCGTACGGACATGGAGGTCAAACTACCCACCTCACTACGGACGTAGTATGTTGGAGTCCTGCGTTCACTACAGGTGTAGTTCACGTGTGGTGCGAGGAGGAGTCATGGCACGGACCGAGCGGGCGATCGTCATCGGCGGAGGGATCGGCGGCCTGACCGCGGCGGCCGCCCTGCACCGGCGCGGGGCGCGGGTGACGGTGCTGGAGCGGGCCGGCTCACTGGAACCCGTCGGCGCGGCCATCTCCCTGGCCCCCAACGCCCTGCGCGGGCTGGACGTCATCGGGCTCGGCGACGACATCCGCGCCCTGTCCGCCTGGCAGGGCGACGGAGGGCTGCGCGCGCCGGGCGGACGGTGGCTGTCCCGTACCAGTGCCGCCGCGGCGACCGAGCGCTTCGGTGGCCCCCTCGTCCTGCTGCACCGCGCCACCCTCGTCGGCCACCTGGCCGCACTGCTCCCGCCGGACACCGTCCGCACGGCCACCGACGCCCGCCTCCTCGACCCCGGTGTCCCCGGCGACTCCGGCCGGCCGGCCCGCGTGGGCACCCCCGACGGCGAACTGGAGGCCGACCTCGTGGTGGCCGCCGACGGCGTCCACTCCGCCGTACGCCGCGTGCTGTTCCCCGGCCACCCCGGGCCCGTGTACGCCGGTTTCACCACCTGGCGGGTGGTGATCCCGCTGCCCGGCGTGGAGTTCGCCTCCCACGAGACCTGGGGCCGGGGCCGCATCTGGGGCACGCATCCGCTCAAGGACGGCCGGGTCTACGCCTACGCCGCCGCCGTGGCCCCCGCCGGGGAGCGCGCCCCTGACGACGAGCGGGCCGAACTGCTGCGGCTCTACGGCGACTGGCACACCCCGATCCCCGACGTACTGGCCGCCGCCCGGCCCGAGGACGTACTCCGCCACGACGTCCACCACATCGCCGAGCCGCTGCCCGCCTACCACCACGGCCGGGTGGCCCTGGTCGGCGACGCCGCGCACGCCATGCCGCCGACCCTCGGTCAGGGCGGCAACCAGGCCGTCGAGGACGCGATCACCCTCGCCCACCACGCCGGTGACCTGCCCGCCTACACCGCGGCCCGGCTGCCCCGCACCACCGGGATCGCCCGCCGGGCCGTGAAGGTGGCCCGCTTCAACCTGATGACCGGCCGCGTCGGCGTCGCCGTACGCGACAACGCGCTCGCCGCGCTGTCGAAGGCCGGACCGGCCCTGTTCCTGCGCGGCTTCGACTCGATCGCCGGCTGGTGCCCGCCGCAGCAGCCGTATGCTTCGCAGCACACCACGCAAGGCAATGGCTAGAGGAGAACACCCCGTGAAGGTCGGCTGCGTCGGACTCGGTGACATCGCCCAGAAGGCCTACCTTCCGGTGCTCGCCCACCAGCCCGGAGTGGAGCTGCACCTGCAGACCCGCACCCCCGCGACCCTCGACCGGGTCGCCGACGGCCTCCACCTCCCGCCCGCGCGGCGCCACGCGGACCTCGGCTCCCTGATCGCCCAGGACCTCGACGCGGCCTTCGTGCACGCGCCCACCGAGGTCCACCCCGAGATCGTGAACCGGCTCCTGGAGGCGGGCGTACCGACGTACGTCGACAAGCCGCTCGCCTACGAACTCGCCGATTCCGAGCGGCTGGTGGCGCTCGCCGAGGAACGGGGCACGAGCCTCGCCGTCGGCTTCAACCGGCGCTTCGCCCCCGGTTACGTCCAGTGCGCCGACCACCCGCGCGAGCTGATCCTGATGCAGAAGAACCGCGTCGGACTGCCCGAGGAACCCCGCACGATGATCCTCGACGACTTCATCCACGTCGTCGACACCCTGCGCTTCCTGGTGCCCGGCACGGTCGACGACGTGACCGTGCGCGCCCGCACCGAGGACGGGCTGCTGCACCACGTGGTGCTCCAGCTCTCCGGGGACGGCTTCACCGCGCTCGGCGTGATGAACCGGCTCAGCGGCTCGGCCGAGGAGATCCTGGAGGTCTCCGGGCAGGACACCAAGCGCCAGGTGGTCAACCTCGCCGAGGTGGTCGACCACAAGGGGCAGCCCACCGTGCGCCGGCGCGGCGACTGGGTGCCGGTGTCGCGGCAGCGCGGCATCGAGCAGGCGGTGCTCGCCTTCCTGGACGCGGTCCGCGCGGGCGAGGTGCTCAGCGCCCGGGACGCGCTGGCGACCCATGAGCTGTGCGAGCGGGTGCTGCGAGCGGTCCACGAGCGCTCCGCCTGATCCGCAGCACCTCGGCGACGCCCCAGACCACGAGGACCATGGGGGCCCCGTACAGCGACCAGTCGCCGAAGCGGACGTAGGGCGTGGTGCCGTGCGCCAGTGGAACCTCGTACACCCGCGCGGCGGCGGTGTCCGTGCCGAGCCGCGGGCCGACGGGCTCCCCGCCCGGCCCGTACACCGCGGAGACGCCCGTCAGGGTCGCGTGCACCATCGGGCGGCCGGTCTCGGCGGCGCGCAGCGCGCCGAGCGAGGCGTGCTGCGCGGGCGCCCAGCTCTGCTGGAACGTCGACGTGGAGGACTGGGCGAGCAGCACGTCGGCGCCGTCCTCGGCGAGATGCCGGCTCATGTCGGGGAACGCGGACTCGAAGCACACCATCGGGCCGATCCGCGGCCCGTTCGCCGTGTCCATCACCACCTGCTCGGAGCCCTGCCGGCGGTCCTCGCCGGCCGCCTCGCCGACGGAGGTCGCCCAGCCCAGCAGGGAACGGGCCGGAATGTACTCGCCGAACGGGACCAGCCGCATCTTGTCGTACCGGTCGCCGGTCGGACCGTCCGGGCCGATCAGCACCGAGCTCTTGTAGATACCGGGCTTGTCCGACCGCCGGGCGTCCACGTTGACCAGGAGTTCGGCGCCCGTCTCGCGGGACAGCGCGGCCAGCCGCCGCGCCAGGTCGGGCCGGTCCCCGAGGTCGAAGCCGACGCTGCTCTCGCCCCAGACGACCAGGCCGACGTCCTGCCCGGCGAGCTCGCGCGTGAGCTGTTCCTCGCGGTCGAAGCGGCGGTCCGCGCTGTCGGGTCCGGCGACGACACCCGGCTGCACGAGCGCGATCCGCACCCGGTCGTCGGTGCCGGGCCGGGGCGAGAACACCCAGGCGGCGGAAGCGGCGGCGGCCGTGGCGACGAGCCCGGCCAGGGCGGGCACCCGGGCCCGCCGGACCGCGACCAGCACGGCCACGGCGACGTTCAGGGCCACCACCAGGAAACTGAGCAGCCAGGTCCCCCCGACCGACGCCAGCCGCAGCGCGGCCTCCACCTGCCACTGGCTCGCACCGAGCACGCCCCAGGGGCCACCGAGCCCCTGCCAGGAGCGGACGAGTTCGATCGTCAGCCACCCCGACGGCACCACGACGAGCGCGGCCGTGACCCGCCCGCGCGACGGCACCCCGCCGAGCAGCCGCCGCACCAGCCACCCCCACGGCGCCCACAACGCGCCCAGCAGGACGGCGATGACGAACGTGAACACGTGCAGATTCGGCAGCAGCCAGTGGTGCATGGCCAGCATGAAGCCGAACCCGCCCCACCAGCCGTCGCAGGCCGCCCGTCTCCCCGTAGGAGCGGTACGGGCCAGCAGCACCCACGGGACCAGGGCGACGTAGGCGAACCACCACAGGGACGGGGCGGGAAAGGCCAGGACGGGCAGGGCGCCCACGACCGCGGCGACGGTCGAGCGCCGCCAGGGGGAGGTGAGCCAGTGGCCGAGCGTCTTCATAGGCCCCTCCCTACCCCATGGTGCCTCCAGTGTGCGTCCCCTCGGTGATCCGGGACGGCGCATGCCGGGGTCAGCCGGTCACAGGATCCGTCCGCGGATCGGGCAGGCGGCGCCACTTCTCCCGTACGACCACCTCGCTCAGCCGCCAGCCGTCGTCCGTGCGCAGCATCGCGAAGGCGCACCGGCCGCCGCGCACGAGGTCCAGAGCGGCGAAGGCGCCGTCCTGCCCGGTACGGCCCATCGGATTGACGTAGTCGGCCTGCACCTGGGCCGTGTCGCCGGTGTCCTGCTCCCAGACCCCGAACCGCACCCGCCGGTTGACGATCAGGTGCTGCCGCACGGGGAAGCCCCCGAGGCTGTCCGCCAGCCATCCGGCCACCACCCGGGCGGTGCCCTCGATGCCGCCGGCCGAGCGGTAGTCCGCCCGCCCGTCCGGGGTGAACAGCCCCCGGTACGCCTCCCAGTCGCCGTCGTCCACGGCCACCGCGTACTCGGTGACGAGCCCGTCCACGGCCAGCCGGTCCCTCACGGTCGCGAGCTCCACACGCTGCGTCATCGGCTCAGTGTTGGCCATGGCACGTGCGCAGCCAAGGGGGCGTGCGCGGATATTCACTGGCCTTCGCCCTGTTGCGCGGCCGAGGCTGTACGCCGTGAACGATCAGCCGACCGGACAGCACCCGAAATTCGAGGTGCGCGCCCGCCACACCGAGTCCACCGTCACCGTCTACCAGGCCTACCGCCCGGAAATAGGCCGCGCGGCGGCAGGCCACGGCCGCTTCCCGTCGTCGTGGAGCAGGGAGCGCATGACATGGATCAAGCCGTCGTTCCTGTGGATGATGTACCGCTGCGGGTGGGGCACGAAGGAGGGCCAGGAGACCGTGCTGGCCGTGGAGATCAGCCGGGAGGGGTTCGTGTGGGCGCTGCGGAACGCGTGTCTGTCGCACTACGTGCCCGCCCTGCACGGTGACGGCGGCACCTGGAAGCGGGAGCTGCGGAAGGCGCCCGCGCGGGTGCAGTGGGACCCGGAGCGGGATCTGCGTCTCAACCCGTTGCCGTACCGCTCGCTCCAGCTGGGGCTCGCCGGGGAGGCGGCCGCGCGGTACGCGGACGAGTGGATCGTGGGCATCGAGGACGTGACACCGCTCGCCGCCGGGATCCGTGCCCTGGTGGGGGAGGGGCAGCTCGACCGTGCGGCCGGGCTGCTGCCCGAGGAGCGCCCCTACCCCCTCGACGACGAGGTGCTCGCGCATCTGCGAGCCTGAGGATCTTCGTCCCGCGCTCTTCGCGCTCTTCGCCTGGAGGTACTCATGAAGCGTCTCGTCACGGTGGTCACCGGTGGCAGCCGGGGGATCGGTGCCGCGACCTGTCTGCGGCTCGCGGCGGAGGGGCACGACGTGGCGGTGAACTACGTCCGGGACGCCGAGGCCGCCGAGGACGTGGCGCGGGGGGTGCGGGCGGCCGGGGCGCGGGCCGTGACCGTGCGCGCGGACACGTCCGTCGAGGCGGATGTCGACCGCCTCTTCGAGGTGGCGGAGCGGGAGCTCGGGCCGCTGACAGGGCTGGTGAACAACGCGGCGGTGACGGGGCCGCTGGGGCGGTTCACCGAGGTCGGGACGGACGTCCTGCGGCGGGTCGTCGACGTCAACCTCATCGGCACGCTGCTGTGCTCGCGGCGGGCGGCGCAGCTCATGACGCCCCGGGGCGAGGGTGTGATCGTGAACATCTCCTCGGGGGCCGCCACCCTGGGCAGTCCCGGCGAGTTCGTGCACTACGCGGCGACGAAGGCCGCCGTCGACACCCTGGCCCTCGGCCTGTCCAAGGAGCTCGGCCCGGACGGCATCCGGGTCAACGCGGTCGCGCCGGGCGCGATCGACACGGAGATGCATGCCGCCATGGGAGCCCCGGACCGTGCCCGGGAGATGGCCGGGAGCATCCCGCTGCGGCGGGCGGGACGGGCCGAGGAGATCGCGGCGGCCGTGGCGTGGCTGATGTCGCCGGAGGCCTCGTACACCACGGGGACGGTGCTGAGAGTGGCGGGCGGGCGCTGAGCCGCGGCGCGGGGGAGGGTCAGGCCGCCTTGACGACCCGGCCGCGGATCGCCGCCGCCCACTCGACCACCAGCAGTTCGTACTGCTCGCGCTCCTGGGCGGACAAGGACCCGCCCGCGCGCAGCCACAGCGCGCGGATCTGCTCGTTGACCTCGGCTGCGGACCGCGCGGAACCAGGGGTCACTAAATCGGGGGACATGCGGACAAGCCTAGGGCCAGGGACTGACAGTGCGCTACCGGACGGCTACGCGCACCGTATGTCTTCGGTCACGTGCCCGAGTCACGTTCCCGCCGGGGAGGCGTGTTCCCCGCCGGGGCTCAGCCCGCCGACTCCGCCGCGTGCGGGCTGAGGGCGCCCGTGGCGACCAGCACGATGATGACGACGCCGAGCGCGAGGCGGTACCAGACGAAGGGCATGAAGCTCTTGGTCGAGATGAACTTCATGAACGAACTTATGACGACTTTGACTGGGCGGATTTGACCTGCTGTTTTCCACCACTTTTCAAGATCGAATGCGAGAGCAGTGGGAGATGGCACCTTCCAGTGCTCTCCCTCGCTGGCCGCGAAGTGCAGCCACCTGGTTTGCAGGGGTAACGTGCGAGTAGAGACCTTCCACGCCGGCGACCTCGTGGCCCATGCGGGTGGCGTTGATGGTGAGGCAGACGTCGCCTTCTGGGATGCGGTCAAGCGCGAGAACTCGGCGGTTGTGGCCGAGGAGTTGGGGCCAGATGCAGAGGCTCTGCACACGGTGTTGCCGGCCTTGTCGTCGTCGTGGCGGCGGCGTGAGCGGCAGCGTCGGAAGGTACAGCGCTGGCTTTACCGGGTGGACTGGAAGCCTCTTCCCAATTCGCGGGCACAGGAGTCGTTGCAGGGCGGCTGGCTGCTCGTAGTCCCGCAGGGCCGTTGCCCTTGCCGGAAACCTCATCCGGCCTGGTTGCGCAGCATGCTGGTACTCGTGAAGGAGGCCGCCGAGTCGGTCGGTTCGATGTATGTCGAGGCGGGTGATTTCGTCCGGATCGGTGATCGGTGATCGGTGATCGGTGATCGGTGATCGGTTCGGGGAGCGGGTGCAGCGGGCAGGTGTTCGCGATGCCCTGGTGCGGCCGGTGCGCGTTGTAGAACTGCTCGAACTCCCGCAGTGCGTGGAGGAGATGTCGCTGGTTCCAGATCAGGGTGCGGTCCAGCAGTTCACGGCGGCAGGTCTGCACCCATCTCTCCATGATGGAGTTCATGCGGGGGATCCGGATGCCACTGAGCACGGCCTCGATCCCCGCGTCGGCGAGGATCGTGTCGAACAGTTCGGGGAACTTCCCGTCCCGGTCCCTGATCACGTAGCGGGCCTGGCAGCCGGCGTCCTGGAGATCCATGACGAGGTTCCTGGCGGCCTGCGCCACCCAGGAGGCGGTCGGGTGCGCCGTCGCGCCCAGGACGCGGATGCGCCGGCCGGCGTGCCCGATCACCGCGAACACGTACAGCCGCGTCCCGGACAGAGTGATGGTCTCGAAGAAGTCACACGCCAGCAGGGCATCGGCCTGGGAGCGCAGGAAGTCCGCCCAGGTACTGGACGTCCGCTCGGTGCCGGCGGGATCCCGGCGTCCTTGAGGATCTCCCAGACCGTGGACGCCGCCACTTTCACGCCGAGGACGAGCAGTTCACCGTGCAGGCGCCGGTAGCCCCAGGTCGGGTTCTCGCGGGCCAGGCGCAGGATGAGAGCGCGGATCGAGCGCACCGTGCGCGGCCGTCCCGAACGTTTCGGACGGGAACGGGCCGCATGGCGGCGCGCGAGAAGATCACGGTGCCGGCGCAGCACCGTGTCCGGCCGCACCAGCAGCCGCACCCCGCGCAGCACCTCCGTCGGCAACCGGCGCAGCAGCGCGGCCAGGAACACCCGGTCACTCGGGGCGAACCGCACCCGATCCCGGCCGAGCTGGCGTTCCAGCACGGTGATCTGATGACGCAGCGCGAGGATCTCCGCGTCCTTGTCCTGGTTGCTCACCGGCAGCAGCCGCCGCAGGGCGAACACGTTCGCCACACCCAGATAGGCAAGTCGAAGCAGCACGACCGGCCATCATGCCGGGGCACTCACCAGGTGCCCGGAGCACCCGCCCAAGCGCCCGCGCTCGACACCACCCGTACACCAGCCCTCACCAGGACGGATGAGTTTTTCGGCAGGGGCACCGCCTCCTTGCAGGCCGTGCCGCAATGACGATCTCGCCCTGCTGCTGGAGTCGACGACCTGAGGTGTCTATTTCCAGCTTTGGGAGCGGATTCTCCTAATGAGGCCCAAGTGTTGTGAGGAATCGTATGATGCGTCAGAACCGCACACGAGTAGGGCACTTGAGGCGGTTGCAGCCGCCTGGGCCATCCGGGGCTCGGGCCTCACCGCTCGGGGGACGTCGTTGTACCTTGCCTGCCTGTACGCGGAGAACTTCCGGATCTTCGGCGCGGCGCCGCAGAAGGACGGTGACAACGACGCCAGTCTGTGCCTGGACTTCGGTCCCGCCACGAACGTCCTCGTCGGCGAGAACGACAGCGGCAAGACGGCCATCATCGATGCGATCCGCCTCTGCCTGCTGACGACCGCGGCTGACTTCTACCGCATCACGCGCGACGACTTCCACGTCGGACCGGGCGGCCGAGCAGGCACCTTCAAGATCACCTGTGGCTTCAAGAACCTGACGACAGAAGAACAAGCGGTCTTCCTGGAACTGCTCACCACCGACGACGACGGCAACGTCGCCCTCTATGTCACCGTCAAAGCGGAGCTGATGGAGCCGCTGCCTCCCCACAGGGTCTCGGTAACCACTCGCACGGGACGCGACGGGCAGGGACCCGCTCTGGACGGTGCCGCCCGCGAACTGCTGAAGGCCACCTACCTGCGCCCGTTGCGGGATGCCGAGGCCGAACTGCGCTCCGGCCGGGGATCGCGGCTGTCGCAGATCCTCGCTGGCTACCCGGCCATGCGCGCCCAGGGCGCGGACGACTTCGACAAGGAGGATGACAGCGCCACCACCCTGGTCGGCATCCTGCGCCGCGCGGAACGCCACATCGGTGACAACGAGGCGGTGGCCGCGGCCCGGAACGACATTAACACCGGCTACCTGAACAAGTTCTCCATCGGTTCCGACGTCCTGCGCGCCGAGATCGGCGTCGCCGGTGACGCTACCCTGGCCCGTGCGCTGGAGCGGCTGGAGCTGACGCTGTTCGCGGGAACGGGGGAGTGGACCCGGCACGGTCTGGGCTACAACAACGCTCTGTTCATGGCTGCCGAACTGGTGCTGCTCAGCAACAGCGCCTTCGCACCCCTGCTGCTGATCGAGGAACCCGAAGCCCACCTCCACCCGCAGCTGCAGACCCGCATCATGGACCTCCTGCGGGATCGTGCCGAGGCCGCCAAGACGGCCCGGACGCCGCCGGTCCAGGTCGTCCTCACCACCCACAGCCCCAACCTGGCCTCGGCCATCCCGGTCGAACACCTCACACTCGTCGCCCGCGGATCGACCTTCCGCCTGGCCCCGGGACTGACCTGTCTCGACGAGGGCGACTACGCCTTCCTCACCCGCTTCCTCGACGTGACCAAGGCCAACCTGTTCTTCGCCCGCAGCGTCGCCATCGTCGAAGGCGACGCCGAAGCCATCGTTTTGCCCGCCCTCGCACAGGCTGTCGGCCGGTCGTTCAGCGAATGCGGCGTCAGCGTCGTCAATGTCGGCGGCGTCGGTCTCTTCCGCTACAGCCGGATCTTCCAGCGCGAGGGCGAGCAGATACCGGTCGCGGTGGCTTGCATCCGGGACCGGGACCTGGTGCCCGCTGGCACTTCGGAGGAGATGCGCAAGCAGCTGAAGTGCTCGGCGGAGATGACCGGGCAGCAGATCGCCGATCACGTCGCAGCGCTGAAGGAAAAGGACAGCGGCCACGTGCGCACCTTCGTTTCCGACCACTGGACGTTGGAGTACGACCTGGCCGCAGCGTCCTGTGAGGTTCCCCCGCTGTGCGGGGGTGGCTGACTAGCTGGTCAGGGAGGTTTGACGTGGCTTCAGGTTCACTTGTTCGGTCGGTGCCTGGATGGC
>NZ_JBITCL010000035.1:0-2303 GCF_044453165.1 Streptomyces sp. NPDC051740
GGGCCCCGGCCCCGCCCCCGCCCCCCCCCCCGCCGCCCCCCCCGGGGGGGGGGGGGGGGGCGGCCGCCCCGCCCCCCCCCCCCCGCCGGGGGGGCCGCCCCCCCCCCCCCCCCCCCCCCCCCCACGGTCCTTACGTACCTTCGGACTTGACGGGCCTGGATAAATTTCGATCATGCAACAGGCATGGCCATGTCACCCACCCCGATGTGAAGATCATCATCGCACGAACGATCTATCGATGGAGATGTGATGAGGAGTATCCGCATCAAGAAGAAGGCGACCGCCTTCGCCACGTCCTTCGCGGCCGTGGCGGCCGTGATGGCGACCTCCGGTCCGGCGCACGCGGCGGAGTACACCGTCATGGACAACTGTGACGTTCCGTGGATCACCTGCTCGTACGGCGATCTGTGGCTGTTCTACAACTCGAAGGACATCGCCGTCCAGGACGGCTACATCAAGTCGGCGTTCACGACGTTCTACAGCAACGTGTCCGACCACTGGGGCACGAGCCAGTACCAGGGCTCGTCACTGACGACCTACCGGTACGTCTTCGGCAACGGCGGCAACGGCAACGGCCAGTACATGAAGAACAACGCGGCGTCCGTGCAGAACTGCGCCCGGGACGACAACTACCGCGTGTACTACAACTCCGGTTACGGCGGCACCTCCCAGTACTTCGCGAAGAACGGCCCCTACGGGGACTGCAACCTCACCGACCTGATCTCCGCGTTGAAGAACAACAACGCGTCCTCCCACTTCGCCTGAGAAGGAACCCCCGTGAAGCACACCAAGCGGACCGCCACCGCCGTAGCCCTGGCCGCTTCGGCTCTCCTGGTCAGCGCCTGCTCCTCCGGCACGACTCCGGGGACCGCGCAGAGCGTGGCCGACGACAGGCCGATCGTGAACAAGGAGAACTGGCCCAAGAAGGTCCCCACCCGTGGTCTGACCAAGGATCTGACCCTTCCGCTGGAGGCGTACATGGCCTCCTACGAGGACCAGGTCACCGTCGAGCAGGCCGCCAACGACCTCCAGCAGTCCTGCATGAAGGACTACGGCATCGACCTGACCCTGCCGCGGGCGGGCGCCAACCCGCCTCCCAGTGACAACGACGCCAACATCGAACGCCGTTACGGCCTCACCGACCGGGCCGAGGCCGAGAAGTACGGCTACGAGCTCCCCCCGGCGCTGCAGGAGCACACCCGCCAGCCCATGCGCGAGCTGTCCGGTGTCGAGGTCGAGGTCCTGACCGGCCACACCAAGCCCGAGCCGGTCGAGGCCCCCGAGGGAGCCAGAGCGGTGGGGCCGGTCGCCTCCCCCGGCCAGGACATCAAGCCCGCTCGGGCCGAGTACAACGGGAAGAAGCTGAGGACGGGCGGCTGCGTCGGCTGGTCCAAGGACCGGCTCGGCGTGCAGGAGGCCGACCCGGTCATGGTGGCGGAGCTCGCCGGGGACAGCCTGATGGAGTCGATGAAGGACGACAAGGTCGTCAAGGCCATCGCCGCGTGGTCGTCGTGCATGGACGGCAAGGGACACCCGGGTCTCGCCGATCCGTACAAGGCGATGGACCAGGGTGTCACGATCGACGGCAAGCCGACGCAGGAGTCCATCGCCCTGGCGGTCGACGACATCGACTGCAAGGAGCGGACGGATCTGGTGAAGATCTGGTTCGGTGTGGAGACCGCGATCCAGAACAAGCAGATCACCGACAACAAGAGCCGGCTGACCGGCATCAAGGAGCAGCACGGCAAGGAAGTCTCCGCCGCGCGCAAGCAGGTGGCGGCTTCCGCCCGGTAAGGGCTGATGCCGTGGTGCCCGGACCGGGCGTGGTCCGGGCACTGTGCCCGATGACGGCGTGTGTGCCGGCCGCCGGGGGTACGGACGGTGCCGCCGGCAGGGCCCCGCGTCGCAGCGGCCGGTGACTCCGGGCGCGGGGCGGAGCAGTCCGTGAGCGCGTCCCTCTCCTGTGGTTCCGGTGCGCCCCGAAGGCCGGACGCGTGTCCTGGAGTACGGAGGCCTGGTCGTGCGCACCGGGATCGAGGTGGCCGGTACCCGGGAAAGGAACGTGACGTACTCGGTCGGGATCGGCATCGCCGACGGTGCGGGCCGGACCGCGTACGGCCGGTTCCGGCTTCAGGGTGTCCCTCCGGGCGAAACCGGGCGGGCCGTTGCCTCCGGGGAGAGGACGGCCGGTCAGTCCTTGTCCGGAACCCGGTGGGGGGGGGGGGGGGGGGGGGGGGGGGGGGGGGCGGGCGGGGGGGGGGGGGGGGGGGGGGGGCGCGCGGGGGGGGGGGGCCGGGGCGGCG
>NZ_JBITCL010000035.1:2311-47712 GCF_044453165.1 Streptomyces sp. NPDC051740
CGTTCGGCCCGGACCGCGTGTGCGGTCCGGGCCGAACGGGTTCCGGGGCGGGTCCGGGTCACGCCTCCTGGGTGAAGGCCGCGTGGAAGCGGCGGGTGTGGTCCACCCGGCGTTCGGGGCCGGTCAGGGTGACCGTCGCCGTCAGACGCGCGTCGGTGCTCGACGTGGCGAGGCGGAGTTCCAGGTCACCGGGTTCGACGACCCGGCGGCCGTCGCGGCCGGTGAAGGACGCCACGTCGGCCGGGACGGTGACGCGGACCCGGCGGGACTCCCCCGGTTCCAGCTCCACCCGGGTGTAGCCGACGAGCCGCTGCACCGGCTGGACGACGGAGGCGACCGGGTCGTGCAGGTAGAGCTGGACGACCTCGGTGCCGGAACGGCCGCCGGTGTTGCGGACGGTGAGGGTGAGGCCGAACTCGCCGTCCGTGCCCGCCTCCCGCGCGTCCACCGCGAGGTCGCTCCAGGCGAAACTCGTGTACGTCAGGCCGTGGCCGAAGCCGAACGCCGGGGTCGGGTCGATGTTGGACACCTCGCTGACCTGGGCGAGCCGGGCGCCGAGGTAGGTGGTCGGCTGGGAGCCCGGGCCGCGCGGCACGCTGACCGGAAGCCGTCCGGAGGGGTTGGTACGGCCGCTGAGCACGCCGGCGATGGCGTGGGTGCCCGCGACTCCGGGGAAGAAGGACTGCACGATCGCCGCGGACTCGGCGACGGCGCGGCCGAGCGCGTACGGCCGGCCGGCGAGCAGGACGGTCACCACCGGTCCGCCGGAGTCGAGCAGCGCGTCGAGCAGCTGCTGCTGGGCACCGGGCAGGGCGAGGGACTCCGCGTCGCAGCCCTCGCCGCTGGTGCCGCGGCCGAACAGGCCCGCGCGGTCGCCGAGGACGGCGATGACGACGTCCGCGTCCCTGGCCGCGTCCACCGCCTCGCCGATGCCGGAGAGGTCCCCGTCGTCGACGCCGGTGCCGCGTACGGCCGTGATCTCCGCGTCGGGGAACTCGGCGGCCAGGGTGTCCCGCAGGGTGGGCAGGTCGATGCCGACCGGGACGTCCGGGTGCTGCACGCCCACGTGCTGGGGGAAGGAGTAGCAGCCCAGTACGGCGGTGGCCTCGGCCGCGTTGGGGCCGACCAGGGCGATGCGGCGGGGCGCGGCGAGCGGCAGGGTGCCGTCGTTGGTGAGCAGGACGACCGCCTTCTCGGCGATCTCGCGGGCCAGTTCCCGGTTCTCGGGCCGGTCCAGGTCGATCGTGCCGCGCAGGGCGTCCGGGTCGTCGAGGTCCACGCCGTCGAGCGCGGGCGGCACCGGGTTCCAGTCCGGGTCGAGCAGGCCGAGCATCGCCTTCTGGCCGAGGACGCGGCGCAGGGCGCGGTCGATGAGCGCCTCGGGGACACGGCCGGCGGTGACGGCCTCGGTGAGCGGCGCGCCGAACGTCTTGACGGTGGGCAGTTCGATGTCGACACCGGCCTTCAGCGCGGTGCCCGCGGCGTCGGCCCAGTCGGCGGCGATGCCGTGCAGGGTCTTGAGGAAGGCGATGCCGAAGTAGTCGGCGACGACGGTGCCGTCGAAGCCCCAGGTGTCGCGGAGCAGTCCGGTCAGCAGGCTCTCGTCGGCCGCGGCGGGGACGCCGTCGGTGTCCGTGTAGGAGTGCATCACGGAGCGGGCCCCGCCCTCGCGGATCGCCATCTCGAACGGCGGCAGCAGGACGTCGGCCCGTTCGCGGGCGCCCATGGGGGCGGGGGCGAGGTTGCGTCCGGCGCGGGAGGCCGAGTAGCCGGCGAAGTGCTTGAGGGTGGCGACGATCCCGGCGGACTCCAGGCCCTGGACGTACGCGGTGCCGATGGTGCCGACGAGGTACGGGTCCTCGCCGATGGTCTCCTCCACGCGGCCCCAGCGGGCGTCGCGGACCACGTCGAGGACGGGGGCGAGGCCCTGGTGGATGCCGACGGACCGCATGTCGCGGCCGATGGCGGCGGCCATCCGGCGCACCACGTCCGGGTCGAAGGTGGCACCCCAGGAGAGCGGGACGGGGTAGGCGGTGGCACCCCAGGCGGCGAAGCCGGCCAGGCACTCCTCGTGCGCGACGGCGGGGATGCCGAAGCGGCCCGCCGAGGTGATGCGGGACTGGGTGCGCAGCAGGGAGAGCGCGCCGAGCGCCGGGTCGACGGGTGCGGTGCCGAAGGGGCGGGTGAGCTGGCCCAGTCCGGTGGGCAGGAGCGCGTCGAGGTCGACGGCCTCCTCCATGTCGTGCTGGTGCGGGGCCACTTCGCCGCCGTTGGCGGACGCGCCGACCCACACGCCGTACAGCTGGGCGATCTTCTCCTGGAGGGTCATCGCGCCGATCAGCGCGTCGACCCTGGCGGCGACGGGGTGGGCGGGGTCGTTCCAGAGGGGGATTTCGGGGGTGGTCTCTACGGCCACGTCGGCAGTCACTTTCCTCCGACGCCCATCAGACCCTGGACCAGGGCGCGACGGGCGAACAGATAGACGAGCAGGATGGGCACCATGGACAGCACCACGGCTCCCAGCAGACCGGGGATGTCGATGCCGTGCGCGGTCTGGAAGTTGTACAGGCCCAGGGTGACCACCTTGGTGGAGTCGGACTGGGTCAGGACGAGCGGGAACAGGAAGCCGTTCCATGCCTGGAGCGCGGAGAAGACCACGATCGTGGACAGTCCGCCCCTCGACAGCGGCAGGACGAGCTGGAAGAACATGCGCCGCGGGGTGGCGCCGTCCATGGCCATGGCCTCGTACAGCTCCGGGGAGATGTCGCGCATCGCGCCGCTGAGGATCAGCGCCGACATCGGCAGGCAGAACGCGGCCGTGGGCAGGATGACGCCCAGCAGGTTGTCGTACAGCCCGGCTTCGCTGATCAGGTAGAACATCGGCACGATGACGGCCTGGGCCGGGATGGCGAGTCCGAGCAGGAACAGCCGGAAGACCGCCGACGTGGTCCGGCCGCGGCTGCGGACGATCGCGTAGGCGAGCGGCGGGACCAGCAGCAGCACGATGCCGATCACGCAGGCGGTGACGACGAGCGTGTTGAGGAAGTACTGGCCGAAGCCCGAGTCGAAGGCACCCGTGTAGTTGTCCAGCGTGAAGCTGTCCGGGAAGGAGACCGGGCCGTTCTCGGCGTAGTCCTGGCGGGTGCGCAGGGTCGCGGCGAGCATCACGTACAGCGGCAGGCCGACCAGGAAGAGCCAGAAGAGCGAGCCGACGCCGGCCACGTAGTTCGGTCGGCGCCTCATGACACACCCTCCATGGAGCTGCGCATCTTGTCGTAGCCGGAGACCCGGACGACGATCAGCGAGATGATCGTGGACGCGACGACCAGGGCCAGGGCGATCGCGGAGCCGGTGCCGTAGTCGAAGCTCTTGAACGCCTTGTCGTACATGTAGTAGGCGCTGATGGTGGTGTCGGTGCCGGGGCCGCCCTGGGTCAGGATGAGGACCGTCTCGAAGGTGGTCAGGCCGCCGACGATCATCAGGATCATCGAGGTGATCATCGAGTTGCGCAGCTGCGGCAGCGTGATGTGGAAGAACTGCCGGTAGCGTCCCGCCCCGTCGATCTCCGCGGCCTGGTAGAGCACCTGCGGGATCGCGCGGGCGGCGCCCTGGTAGATCAGGGTGTGGAACGGGGTGAACTGCCAGGTGCTGACGAACGCCAGCACACCGATGGCGGTGGCCTGTTCACCGAACAGGTTGCCGTCGCCGAACAGCCAGCCGGCCTCGGCCGGGATGCCGAAGTTCGGGTCGAGCAGCGCCCGCCACAGCACGGAGACGGCCGTCGCCGACAGCAGCAGCGGGATGAAGTAGATGACGGACAGCACGGCCCGGTTGCGCTGGTGGCCGGCGGCCCAGACGCCGAGCAGGATGCTCAGCGGGGTCTGGAGGACCACGCCGAGCACGGTCAGCAGCAGGGTCAGCCAGATGCTCTTGAGCATCACCGGGTCGTCCATCAGGCGCGACCAGTTGTCCGTGCCGACGAACTCGGGCGAGCTGAGCCCGTCCCAGCTCATGAAGGACAGCACCGCCACCATGATCAGCGGGACGATCGCGAAGAGGGTGAAGAACACTGCGGCGGGCAGCGCCCAGGCGAAGCCGGGGCGGCCCACCTTCGTTGCGGTCGAGGCGGGCGGCCGCCGCCGGGCCCCCTTGCGGGGTCCGGCGGCGGGCCGAGCGCTCGTGGTCTTTGTCGTCATGAGCCGTTCGTCACTCGGTGGGGAGGGCCTGCATGGCCTTGATGAAGCCGTCCGTGTCGAGCTGTCCGTTGAAGAACTGCTGGACGGCCTTGTGCATGTCCGAGCTGGCCTTCTGCGGGTACGCCTGGTCCCAGGAGAGCTGGAACGACGGGGCGTCGGCGACCAGGTCGTACTGGAAGCGCGAGTACTCGGGGGAGCCCGCGGTCTCGATGAACTTGTCGGTGTTGGTCGTGGTCGGCAGGTTGCCGATCTCCAGATGCGCCTTGACGAAGTCGTCGGAGTACATGAGCTTCAGGAACTCGGCGACGGCCTCGGGGTGCTTGGTCTTCTTCATCACCGAGTAGTAGTTGTTGGTGTTGCCGGCGACGTTCTTCGGGTCGCCCTTTCCGCCCTCGACGGCCGGGAAGGCGGTGTAGCCGAGGTCCTTCTCGGCGAAGTCCTTGTGGTCCGTGAGCTGCTGGGAGTAGTACCAGGAGCCCATCAGCTCGAAGCCGGCCTTGCCCGCGGCCACCAGCTGGACCGAGCCTCCGTTGGTGTACTTGACGGAGTCGTAGTTCTTGCCGAAGGCGCCGGCGTCGACGAGCTCCCTGATCATGTTCAGGGCCTTCTTGCTGTCCGCGCTCTCCCAGGCGCTCTTGTCGCCCCCGACGGCCTTCGCGAACAGCTCCGGTCCGGCGATGCGGTCGTAGAGGTACTGGAACCACATCTGCGTCGGCCAGACGTCGCCGCCGCCGAGCGCGATCGGCGTGACGCCCTCGTCCTTGAGCTTGCCGACCGCGTCGAGCAGTTCGTCCCAGGTCTTCGGCGGCTTGACGCCCGCCTTGTCGAGGACCGCCTTGTTGTGGAAGAGCAGGACCGGCTGGGTGCCGCGCATCGGGATGCCGTACGGCTTGCCGTCGACGACGGCGTTGTTGAAGACGGACGGCAGGAACTTGTTCTCCAGGTCCGGGTTCTTCTTGATGAAGTCGTCGAGCGGCATCAGCAGGTCGGCCTTGACGAACGGCTTGATGCTGCCGCCGCCCCAGTTGAAGAAGACGTCCGGGGCCTGGGGGGTACTGATGATCGTCTGCAGCTTCTGCTGGTAGTCCGCACCGGGGATGGTGTCGAGGACGACCTTGACGTCGGACGTCTTGTTGAACGTGTCGACGATCTGCTTCTCGACCTTGTTGCTGGCGTCCCCGTAGACCAGGACATGGATCTTGCCGTCGTCCGCCGACGCCCCGCCGTCCCCGTCGCCGCAGGCCGAGAGGCTCAGTGCGAGGGTGAGCGTCGCACCGCAGGCGACCAGTCTGGGCAAGCGCGCACGTGTCTTCATCGTTCGCCTTTCGAAAGTTTCGGCATCATCGCCGAAAGTCCATGCCGCTGGACAGTAGGTCAGACCGGTGTTTCGGTCAACGGTCGATTCAGTACTCGCCCAAACCGTTATCGACGCATGGTGCCGTATCCTGCGCCTATGCAAGATGACGACGAGGCGAACGGCAGAGTCACCCTGGCCGCGGTAGCGAAAGAGGCAGGCGTTTCGATGCCGACAGTTTCGAAGGTCCTCAACGGCCGATCGGATGTCTCCCGCGCCACCCGGGCCAAGGTGGAACGGCTGCTGGACGCCCACGGCTACCGCCGTCGCACCTCGTCGACGTCCCGCTCACCGCTCGTCGAGATCGTCTTCCACGAGCTGGAGAGCATCTGGGCGATGGAGCTGATCCGGGGCGTGGAGAACGTCGCCAAGGAGAACCGCGCGACGGTCGTCCTCACCGAGAGCGGCACCCGGCACACCCCCGCGCCGGAGTGGCTCCCGGGCGTGCTGCAACGCAGGCCGCTGGGCGTCGTGCTGGTCTTCTCCACCCTCCCGGAGCACATCAAGCGCCAGCTCAGGGCGGCGGCCATCCCCTTCGTCGTCATCGACCCGGCGGGCGACCCCGACCCGGACGTGCCCTCGGTCGGCTCGGCGAACTGGGCCGGCGGCCTCGCCGCCACCCGCCATCTCACCGACCAGGGGCACGAGCGGGTCGCGATCATCACCGGGCCCGAGGACATGCTGTGCTCACTGGCGCGCCTCGACGGCTACCGCTCGGCCATGGCGATGGCGGGTCTGGAGACCGACCCGCGGCTGATGCGCTTCGGCGACTTCCATGTGCAGGGCGGCTTCGAGCACGCCATGGACCTGCTGGAGGGTCCCGACCGGCCCACGGCGGTCTTCGCGGGCAGCGACCTCCAGGCGCTCGGTGTGCTGGAGGCGGCCCGGGTCAGGGGCCTGCGCGTGCCGGAGGAGCTGTCGGTGGTCGGCTACGACGACGTACCGCTGGCGCAGTGGTCGAGCCCGCCGCTCACCACGGTCCACCAGCCGCTGCGGCACATGGCCGAGGAGGCCGCCCGGATGCTGCTCCGCCCGGACGACCCCGGCACGGCCGCCCAGCGCATAGAACTGGCGACGCACCTGGTGGTACGGCAGAGCACGGCTCCGCCCAAGGAGGCGTGAAGGACGGCCTGCCCGGCGTGCGGTGCCGCGTCGGTGTGAGGCCCGGCAGGAGACGCGGCGCCCGCACGTGCCGCCTACCGCCTCGCGCGACCGGTGAGCACGGCTCCGCCCAAGGAGGCGTGAAGGACGGCCTGCCCGGCGTGCGGTGCCGCGTCGGTGTGAGGCCCGGCAGGAGACGCGGCGCCCGCACGTGCCGCCTACCGCCTCGCGCGACCGGTGAGCACGGCTCCGCCCAAGGAGGCGTGAGGGGCGCCGGGTGGGTTCGAATGTTTCGGAGGCCTCCGGAGCACCGTTCTGCCTGAATGCCGGGCTGTTCTTCGGGCCGTCTACGGCGAAACCTTCGGTCAGGCCGTGTGCCGGAAGTCGCTGGGGGAGATTCCGTAGGCGCGCCGGAAGGCGCGGCTGAAGTCGGCGGGGTGGCGGAAGCCCCAGTGGAGGGCGATCTCGCCGATCGTCCGGTGCCGCAGTCGCGGGTCGGCGAGGTCGGTGCGGGTGCGTTCCAGCCGGCGGCTGCGGATCGTGGCGCCGACCGTCTCGGGTTCCTCCTCGAACAGGGCGTGCAGGAGGCGTACGGAGACGTGGTGGTGCGCGGCTATCGTCGCCGGACTCAGCTCCGGGTCGGACAGGTTGTGCGTGATGAAGGCGTCGATCCGGGCCAGCAGCACCTGCTGCCTGCTCTCGACCGGCAGCGGCGGGGAGAGGTCGAGACGGGCGGCGAGGAAGGTGGCGGCCACTTCGAGCGCCATGGCGCCGAGGCGTCGCAGCTCCGCCGTGTTGAACTGCCCGGCGTTCGCCCGCAGACCGGTCAGGAAGGAGGCGAGCAGCACGCCCGAACCGGCCTGTGCGGGCAGCCGGGTGGCCACCAGCCCGTCGGTTCTGTCACCGGGCAGCGGTACGGCGGCTCTGGGCAGCCGTAACAGGGACACCCGGGTGGGACGGCCGTGGTCCTGGAAATCGCAGAACAGGGGCTGCGAGGTGTCGAAGATCGCCATCTCCCCCGCGGTGAGCAGGACGTTGTTGCGGCGCTGCTCCAGGGCGACCGGACTGCCGTGGACCAGGCAGAGGTAGTAGTTCTCCGGGTCCGACCTCCGGATGTGGTCGGGCGTCCGCCACGCCGACATCGGCGAGAAGGAGAAGGCGGACGCCTCGGTGTGCGCGAGTTCCAGTGTGGTCGCCTCGCCCCTGAAGTGGTCGGCGTGTTCACTGGCCATCGTCACCGGCATGACCGCCTTGCCGACCATCTCGCCCCACCGGTCGAATCCGTCCGGTCCGCTGACGCTGTCGCCGGAGACGGACACCGGGCCCGCCGGCCCGCTCTTCCCCGCCGTGTCCTCGCGCTCCATGGCCCTCCGCCCCCGCCGCAGGTGATCCCCTGCCGCATTCTCCCCCGCGGGTGGGCGTCCGGGCAGCACCGTGCCGGTCAGTTCACGGCCGCGGTGCACGGAGGGTCGAGGAAGTCCGCGCGCCCGGCGGAGGACGCGTCCGGCCGCGTACCGCACAGTGCCCGAGAGACCGGCCCGCCCCGGGGGGACCGGTGCGTGGACCGGTCCCCCCGTTCCGGCGGCGCCACCGGATTCCCCCGTCGCCGGGGTGCCGCCCGCCCGCCGTGCCGCACCGGGGGGCCACTCGGCCCTCGGTACACAGCGCAGTGGGCATCGGCACGGCGTGCGCCACCGCGCCCGTCCGGTCAGGCGCCGGGCAGGATGCCGGTGCGGGCCACCTCGGAGTACCAGCGGGCGCTGGCCTTGGGGATGCGGGTGCCGGTCGGGTAGTCCACGTAGACGGCGCCGAAGCGCTTGCCGTAGCCGTGGGCCCACTCGAAGTTGTCCAGCAGCGACCAGAGGAAGTAGCCGCGCACGTCCGAGCCGTCGACGATGGCCCGGTGCACGGCGGCCAGGTGGCCGCGCACGTAGTCGATCCGGGCGGGGTCGTTGACGTTCCCGGAGGGGTCGGCGTAGTCGTCGAACGCCGCGCCGTTCTCGGTGATGACCAGCGGCAGCTTCGGGAAGTCGGAGGACAGGCGGCGCAGCAGGTCGTACAGGCCGGTGGGGTCGACGGCCCAGCCCATGGCGGTGGTGTCGCCGGGCGGCTGGTGGAAGGCGACCCTGTCGGCGCCCGGCCAGGGGCTGTGGGCGCTGTTGCCGTGTCCGTCCGAGTTGTGGGTGCCGCTGCCGTCGGCCTCGGAGACGACGGTGGGCGAGTAGTAGTTGACGCCGAGGAAGTCCAGCGGCTGGTGGATCCGTTCGAGGTCGCCGTCGCGGACGAAGGACCAGTCGGTGAGCGCCGCGGTGTCCTTGAGGAGGTCCTCCGGGTAGGCGCCCTGGAGCATCGGGCCGGTGAAGACCCGGTTGGCGAGGGCGTCGATCCGGCGGACCGCGTCGGCGTCGGCGTCGCTGCCGGTGAGCGGGCGGACGTGGTGGATGTTGAGGGTGACCGAGCACCGGGCGGCGGCGGGAAGGCGGTCGCGCAGCGCCTGGACGGCCAGGCCGTGGCCCAGGTTGAGGTGGTGGGCGGCGCGCAGCGCGGCGACCGGGTCGGTGCGGCCGGGGGCGTGCACGCCGGAGCCGTAGCCGAGGAAGGAGCTGCACCAGGGCTCGTTGAGCGTCGTCCAGGTCTTCACCCGGTCGCCGAGGGCGTCCGCGGCGAGGGCCGCGTACTCGGCGAACCGCTCGGCCGTGGCGCGCTCCGGCCAGCCGCCGGCGTCCTCCAGCTCCTGCGGGAGGTCCCAGTGGTAGAGGGTGGCGACGGGCTGGATGCCCTTGTCCAGCAGGTCGTCGACGAGGCGCCGGTAGAAGTCCAGGCCCTTCTGCACGGCGGGGCCGCGGCCGGTGGGCTGGATACGGGGCCAGGCCAGGGAGAACCGGTAGGCCCCCAGGCCGAGTTCGGCCATGAGGGCGACGTCCTCGCGCCAGCGGTGGTAGTGGTCGGTGGCGATGTCACCGGTGTCGCCGTTGCGGACCCGGCCCGGGGTGCGGGCGTAGGTGTCCCAGATGGACGGCGTACGGCCGTCCTCGGCGGCGGCCCCCTCGATCTGGTAGGAGGCGGTGGCGGAGCCCCAGAGGAAGCCCTTGGGGAAGGTGCGGGCGGCGTCCGGGGCGGACGCGGTCTGCTGTGCGGTGACCACGTAAGTCCTTTCGGTGTGAGGGGAGCTGGCAGGCGAAGGCCTGGCAGGGTGGGTGCGGGTCAGCCCTTGACGGCGCCGGCCATGATGCCGCTGACGATCTGGCGGCCGAAGACGATGAACATCGCCAGCAGCGGCAGCGTGCCGAGCAGCGCGCCCGCCATGATCAGCGACTGGTCGCGGACGTAGCCCGCGCTGAGCTGGGTGAGGGCGACGGGGACCGTCGGGTTGGTCATGTCGAGCACCACGAACGGCCAGAAGAAGTCGTTCCACGCGTGCACGAACGTGATCATGAACAGGACCGCCATCGCGGGCCGCGCCACGGGCAGCACGATGCTCCAGAAGATGCGCAGCGAGTGCGCCCCGTCCACACGTCCGGCCTCGACGAGTTCGTCGGGCAGCGCCTCGGACAGGTACTGCCGCATGAAGAACACGCCGACGGCGCTCACCAGCGTGGGGAAGATGACGGCGGGCAGCTGCTGCGACCAGCCCAGCTCGGACATCATCATGAACAGCGGTACGACGCCGAGCTGCGGCGGCACCATCATGGTGCCGATGACCAGCATCAGCAGGACGTTGCGGCCCTTGAACCGCAGCTTGGCGAAGGCGAATCCGGCCAGCGTCGCGAACATCACCGTGGACAGGGCGATCACGCCGGCCACGATCAGGCTGTTGACCATGGCCTTGCCCATCGCCGCCTCGTCCCAGGCCCGGGCGAGGTTGCTGAACAGGTTCGGGCCGGGCAGGAACGGCGGCGGGGTCTGGCTGACCCGGGTGTTGTCGGTGGAGGCCGCCACCATCGTCCAGTACAGCGGGAAGATCGACAGTACCGCCATGACGACGAGCAGGACGTAGGCGAGCGGCCCGGCGTGGTGCTGGCGGCCGGCGCCCTGGCGCAGCAGCCGGCGACGGCCGCCGCGGCCGGCCGGCTTCTCTACGGGGGTCCGGACCGGGGGCTCCGTCCGGACCGGGAGGCTGTTGGTGGTCATGATGACTCCAGGTCAGGACGTACGGGAGCGCAGGCGCTTGATCAGGCGCTGCGCCACGAAGGCGAGGACGAGCAGTATGAACATCGCCCAGGCGACGGTCGCCGAGCGGCCCATCTGGTAGTTCTTCCAGCCCTCCTCGTACAGCAGCAGGCCCAGCGTCTGGTACTGGTTGTCGGCGCCGCCGGTGACGCCGTTGGGGCCCTGGCCGAAGATCAGCGGTTCGCCGAACAGCTGGGTGGCGCCGATGGTGGAGAGCACGATGGTGAAGACGATGGTGGAGCGGATACCGGGGACGGTGACGTGGGTGAACTGCTTCCACCGGGACGCCCCGTCGATGGACGCCGCCTCGTACCGTTCGGCCGGGATGGCCTGCATGGCGGCCAGGTAGAGCAGCGCGTTGTAGCCGGTCCAGCGCCAGATGACGATGGTGGAGATCGCCACCTGGGCGGGCCACTTGTCGGCCTCCCAGTCCACCGGGTCGATGCCGACCGAGCCGAGCGCCCAGTTGATCATGCCGAAGTCACGCTCGAAGATCATGGTGAAGACGAGCGCGGCGGCGGCGACCGAGGTGGCGTACGGGACCAGCGAGGCGACGCGGAAGAACAGCGAGGCGCGCATCCGGTAGTTGAGCAGGTGCGCCAGGCCGAGCGCCATCATCAGCTGCGGCACCGTGGAGATGACGCCGATGGTGACGGTGTTCCGCAGCGCGTTCCAGAACTGCGAGTCGCCCCAGAGTTCGACGTAGTTGTCGAACGCCACCCACTCCATGACGTCGAGGGTGGCCAGCTCCACGTCGTGCAGGGAGATCCACGAGGTGTAGACGAGGGGGTAGAAGCTGAACGCGGCGAAGACGACGAAGAACGGCGCGACGAACGCGTACGGGGCGCCCTTGACGTCCAGCCGGTGCAGCCATGCGCCGCGCCGGCGGGCGGTCCTGCCGTCGCCCGTGGTGCCGGGCGGGGCCGGCGGCTCCTCGCCGGTCAGGGCCTTGGTGGTGGAGGTGGCCACCGGACTTTTCCTTCCTGGATGCGGATGTGTGAGGCGGGGCCCGGGCCCGTCGGCGGATGCCGGGGCCGTCGTCGGGCTTCCGTCGGCCGCCCGTGGGGCGGGCCTGGCGGCGTCAGGTGCGTGCTCCGGGGCACTCCCCGGCCGGGGAGTGCCGGGCCCCGGACCCTGTACCGGACGTACTCGGGTCAGGGCCCGGCGCGGCGGGTGGGGGTGCCTCTCCGGGGAGCGTGCACGGCGTCGTGAGGCGGGCGGGAGTCCGACGACAGGGCCCGACGGGCCCGGGCGGCCGCGGGAGGCGTCGGTCAGCCGACGGCCTTCTCGATGCGCTCCGTGGTGGTCTTCCACGCCTTGTCGCGCGCGGTGCCCTGCTCGACCAGGGCAAGGCCCTGGGAGAAGGTGTCCTTGATCGTGCCGTCCTTGCGGCCGAGGACCTGCTTGTCCGGGATCTCCTGCGCGGCGGCACCGAAGATCTGGCCGATCGGCGCGTTGTCGAAGTACTCCGACTTGGCGTTCTTCACCTCGTCGGCCTGGAGCGCCTTCTCGGAGGACGGGATGTTGCCGATCTCCTTGAAGATGTGGGCCTGCTGCTCCGGCGCGGTCAGCCAGGCGACGAGCTTCTTGGCCTCCTCCTTCACCGGGCTCTGCTCGATCACACCGAGGAAGGAGCCGCCCCAGTTGGCGCCCTTGGGCGCCCTGGCGACGTCCCACTTGCCCTTGTTGGCCTCACCGGCCTTCTCGCTGATGTGGCTGAGCATCCAGGCCGGGCACACGGCGGTCGCGAACGTGCCGTTGGCCAGGCCCGGGTCCCAACCCGGCTGGAACTGCCGGAGCTTGGCGGTCAGGCCCTCCTCTGCGGCATCGGCGGACAGGGCCCAGGCCTCCTTGACGGCCGGGTTCTTGTCGTAGATCAGCTCGCCCTTCTCGTCGTAGTACTGCTCGGGGTAGCCGTAGACCATGGCGTTGAACAGGCCGCTGGCCGAGTCCGTGAACGCGACCTTGTCGCCCTTGAAGTCCTTCTTGAAGGTGCGGCCGACCTCGACGTACTTCTTCCAGTCGCCCTCCCACAGCTTGCCGACCTCCTCGCGGTCGGTGGGCAGGCCGGCCTGCTCGAAGTAGTCCTTGCGGTAACAGACGGCCATCGGGCCGATGTCGGTGCCCAGGCCCAGCACCTTGCCGTCCGCGGTGCTGATCTGGGACTGCTTCCAGGGCAGGAAGTGGTCGGTGCCCGCCATGCCGGCGAAGTCCGCGAACTTGTCCGCCTGGGTCTCGGTGATCTCCTTGGCCCGGCCGATCTCGATGCCCTGGATGTCCTTCAGGCCCTTACCGGCGGCGAGCCTGGTCTGCAGCGCGGGGTAGTACGTCTGCTCGTCACCGGCGACCTCGGCCTTGATGTCGACCTCGGGGTTCTCCTTCTCGTACTGCTCGAGGAGGCCGGTCTCCTTGAGGCCCATCACGCCGAACAGGCCCATGGTGATGGTGACCTTGCCGTCCTTCTTGCCACCGCCGGTGACCGAGTCGTCGCTGCCGCCGCAGCCGACGACGAGTGCCAGCGCGCCGACGGCCGCGGCCGACGCCACCGCCTTCCTGCGCGATGAACCGTAAGTGCCCATGGATCTCCTCCTAGCGACGGCGCTGACACACCGAGGTGACGAGTTCTGCGATGACTACAGCGGCTCTGATAGGGATGGGAACGTACCCATCCTGGGTTGGGCACGTGCCCATTGCGGGGTGGGCACGTTCCCATCGCGCAACGAAGACTCATGGCTAGCGGATAGGTCTGTCAATAACTTGAAACCAACTCGTCCTCCCGTACCGGGTCCCGCGTCCGCCGTCCCGCCCCCGGGAGGTGCTGGGCCGACGGCGGCGTCTGCAAGAATTGCCGCAGGTCAACTCCGCGGCAGGCATCGCCGTCGCGGCCGTCCAGGGGGGAGCACATGAGCGGCAACCGCCGTCCGACCATCAAAACGGTCGCGGCCCGCGCAGGCGTGGGCCGCACCACGGTCTCCCGCGTCGTCAACGGCTCGGACCTGGTCAGTGCCGACGCCCGTGCGAGGGTCCTGGCCGCGATCAAGGAGCTGAACTACGTTCCCAACTCGGTCGCCCGCGGCCTGGTGACCAACCGCACCAACGCGGTGGCCCTGGTGATCCCGGAGTCGGAGAGCCGGCTCGGTTCGGAACCGTTCTTCGCCGCGCTGATCCGCGGTGTCAGCGGCGCCCTCGCGGAGAGCCGGACCCAGCTGCAGCTCATGCTCGTCCGCGACCAGGCCGAACGGGACCGGCTCACCGAGACGGTGGCGACGCACCGCGTGGACGGCGTCCTGCTGGTCTCCGTGCACGCCGACGACCGGCTGCCGGGCATGCTGGAGGAGATGGGCCTGCCGACCGTGCTGGCCGGCCGCCGCGACGCGGGCGAACGGCTGAGCTACGTCGACTCCGACAACGCCGGGGGCGCCACCGCGGCGGTACGCCACCTGCTGCACCGCGGCCGGACCCGGATCGCCACGATCACCGGCCCGCTGGACATGGACGTCGGCCGCAGCCGGCTCGCCGGCTGGCACACCGCGCACCGGGAGGCGGGGGTGCCGGCGGACGAACTCCTGGTCGAGGAGGGCGACTTCACGGAGGAGGGCGCCTGCCGGGCCATGCGTTCGCTACTTGAACGCGCCCCGGACCTGGACGCCGTCTTCGCCGCCTCCGACCTCATGGCGGTCGGCGCCCTGGCCGAATTGCGTCGTCGGGGACTGCGGGTCCCCGACGACGTCGCCGTCGTCGGCTACGAGGACTCCGTCCTCGCCCGCCACACCGCCCCGCCGCTGACGACCGTGCGCCAGCCGGTGGAGGAGATCGGCCGCACCATGGCCCGGATCCTCACCGGCATCACCCAGCAGGGCGGGCCCCGGCAGCAGCGGACGCTGCCCACGGAGCTGGTGGTGCGGGAGTCGTCGTAGCGGGGCTTCCGCGGAGGTGAGGGACGGGCGATGGCGGTTACCCGGGTGGTTCCAGTACCGCGACGAGGGAGAAGGAGCCATGGCCCACAGGACGAGCGCCCGGGACGTGGTGAGCGCCATCAAGGACGTCGATTTCCCGGCCGGCAAGGACGACCTGGTCCAGGCGGCCAGTCGGTCGGGTGCCGCGCCGGACGTGGTCAAGGCGTTGCGCGGCATTCCCGCCGAGCAGTACGCCAATCGTGAGGAGGTGGCCCGGTCGGTGCGCGTGGACCCCGATTCCGACCTCGGCCTGAGCCCCGCGCAGCAGGCGGAGCAGGCCCGTGCGGGCGGCAGGCGGGGACAGTCCCAGCACCTGCGTGACGTGCCGAAACCGCCGGTGGAGGACGAACTGGACCGCTGACCGCGGCAGACGGCGCGGGTGAGCCGCATCAGTGCCTCTCCCGGGGTGGGGCCGCGGGACGGGCCGCCCGCGCGGCCTTCCCGCGCCCCGGTCACTTACGACCGCCTCTCCGGTCGGCACGTCGCCGGCCGGTGACGTGCCCCTCGCGGCGCGGACGGCCGGGTCTTCCTCGTCCCCGGACCTGGGACGCGGGACCGGTCCGGTGCGCCCACCACCGGTGTACACGACACCGCGGGGCGTCACCGGGAGCCGGTCAGTGGGCGGCGCCCCGTCCCCGGCGCAGCCGGCGCGGTACGACCGCCAGGTCCAGGAGGGCCGTCAGCGCGAGCACGCCGCAGACGACGGCGAGCGGGGCCGGCGGGCCCCGGCCGGGGCTGTCGCCGGCGTCGGACCGCGCGGCCCGGGTGCCGAACAGCGCGGTGCCCGCGAGGAAGAGGGGCAGGAAGACCGCGGCGAGCAGCAGGCGCGGCCGCAGCGGGCTGCGCGCGGTGACCGGTTCGGTGCCGGTCCGCGGGGAGCGGCGGCCGATCGTTCCGGAGCGGGCCCGGGAGACCGGCTCGCGGGTGGGACCGGTACGGGGGTCACGCACGCCGGGCACCTCCTCCGTCACGTGCACGCCGGCCGGGTGGCCGCCGTCCCAGGTGGCGAACCGGCGTTCGTTGGTGCGGACCCGTTCCGGGTACTCGCCCGTTGCCCGACCGCCGACCACCGCACCATGAGGAAGGACAGCGCCTCATGCAGCACGACGAGTTCATCGGAAAAGTGCAGGCTCTCACTCGGTTGCCGGACCGGGGAACGTCCGAGCGGGCGACCCGGGCCGTGCTGAGTACGCTGGCCGAGCGGCTGCCGTCCGGGCTGGCGGGCCATGTGGCCGCCCAGCTGCCGCCGACCCTGGCCGCGCCCATGCGGCAGACCACCTCGGGCGAGCGCTTCGACCTGACGACGTTCGCCGGACGGATCGCCGGCCGCGCGGAGACGGACGAGGACGCGGCCGTGCGCGAGGCCGCCGCCGTACTGGAAGTGCTCGACGCGGCCCTCACTCCGGAGCTGACGGAGAAGCTGGTCGCCGCGCTGCCCAGGGACATCGGCGGCCTGCTGCCCGTCGGACGTGCCACCGACGACACCGACTGAGGAGGTGACCGGGCATGGTCTCCGAGTCCGTGACGGTCCCCTCGGGCGCGGCGGCCCTGGCCGGGGACCTCGTGATCCCCGCCGGGGCGCGCGCCGTGGTGCTGTTCGCGCACGGCAGCGGCAGCTCACGGTTCAGCCCCCGCAACCGGGCGGTCGCCACCGCGTTGCGGGGGGCGGGGTTCGGCACGCTGCTGCTGGATCTGCTGACCCCGGAGGAGGAGCGCGAGGACGACGCGACGGGGCGGCACCGCTTCGACATCGGCCTGCTGGCCCGGCGGTTGGCGCATGCCGTCGACTGGCTGGAGCGGCGCCCGGACGGCGTGGACCTTCCCGTGGGCCTGTTCGGGGCCAGTACGGGAGCGGCGGCGGCGCTGGTGGCCGCCGCCGAACGCCCCGAGCGGGTGTCGGCGGTCGTGTCGCGGGGCGGGCGCCCGGACCTGGCGGGCGACGCGCTCGGTCTGGTCGCGTGCCCGGTGCTGCTCGTGGTGGGCGGCGACGACGAGACGGTGCTCGGCCTCAACCGTGAGGCCGCCGGCCGGCTGTCCGCGCCGCACCGCGTCCACGTGGTGCCCGGTGCGACCCACCTCTTTCCCGAACCCGGCGCGCTGGAGCAGGTCGCCGAACTCGCCGCCGGCTGGTTCCGCGACCATCTGTGACCGGGCACGGGTGAGCCGCGGCACGACGCGTGCCACGGCTCACCCTTCGCTCAGCCCGTGCTGCAGGAGACCGTCGGCCAGTTCCAGTTGCCGTTGGTCATGATCGTCACCCCCCAGTTGTCGCCGCTGCCGTTGGGCTTGGCGACGAGGGTCTGGCTGTCGGGGTAGGACGCGCTGACGTTCCAGGTCGAGGAGACCTTCGCCGGGGACGGGACCCGCATCGTGACGGTCCAGTCGCTGGAGCCGCTCACCGAGACGTTGAGGTTGTAGCGGTCGCCCCAGCTGCTGCCCGCGGACAGGGTCGCGGTGCAGGCGGTGCCGCCACCACCGCCTCCTCCCCCGCCGCCGGAGCCGTCGGGGGCGACGGCGCGGCCGGTCTGCGGGGAGATCATGCCGGCGCACAGGCCCCGGGAGGCCAGGTTCTGCGCGATGCGCGGGATCGCGGCGATGGTGTTGGCCGGCCAGTCGTGCATCAGGATGACCTGGCCGTTGGTGAGCCGGGAGGCGGCCTGCACGATGGCGTCGGTGCTCGCGTTGTTCCAGTCCTGCGAGTCGACGTCCCAGAGGATCTCGGTCAGACCGTACTTGGCCTCGACCGCGCGCAGCGTCGAGTTGGTCTCGCCGTACGGCGGACGGAACAGCTTCGGTGTGCCGCCGCCGGCGCCGGCGATCGCCTGCTGGGTGCGGGCGATCTCCGAGTCCATCTGGGACTGGCTCAGCTGGGTCATGTGGGGGTGGGTGTAGCTGTGGTTGGCGACCCACATGCCGGCGTCGACCTGGGCCTTGACCAGGGAGGGGTTGGCGGCGGCGTACTGGCCCTGGTTGAACATCGTGGCCCGCAGCCCGTTCTGCCTGAGCGCGTTGAGCAGGTTCGTGGTGCTGCCGGTCGACGGGCCGTCGTCGAAGGTGAGCCCGACGTAGCCGTTGCAGGCGGCGGCGTGCGCCGGTGCGGCGTCGAGGGTCGCGGTGGCGGTGCCGGCCAGGGTCAGCGCGGCGACGGCCAGTCCCGACACCAGGGACCGGGTGACTTTTCCGGTGGTCATCTGCGGTGGTCCTCCTCGTGGGGGGGGTCAGCCTGCGCTGCAGGAGACCGTCGGCCAGTTCCAGTTGCCGTTGGCCATGATCGTCGCGCCCCAGTTGCCGCCGCTGCCGTTGGACTTGGCGACGAGGGTCTGGCTGTCGGGGTAGGACGCGCTGACGTTCCAGGTCGAGGAGACCTTCGCCGGGGACGGGACCCGCATCGTGACGGTCCAGTCGCTGGAGCCGCTCACCGAGACGTTGAGGTTGTAGCGGTCGCCCCACTTCTCGCCGGCGGACAGGGTCGCGTTGCAGCCACCGCCACCACCGCCACCACCGCCACCACCGCCACCACCGGAACTGCCCTCACTCACGGTGATGTTGGAGCTGCCGCTGCTCTGGTAGCCCTCGGTGGCCATGATCATGTAGTTGTGGCTGCCCAGGTTCATGCCCTTGCTCGCCCAGGCGTCGAAGTGGTTGCCGCTGGTGATGGTGCCGCCGGTGCGCTTGGACTGCCTCACGCTCCAGTACTGGTCGAAGGTCCTGGTGCCCTCGATGGAGGGAGCGTTGTACCGGGTCGTCCTGTAGATGTCGTACGTGCCGCCGTCGCTGGTGACGGTGCCCTTGTACTCGCCGGTGGGCCGGTAGGTGCCCCAGTTGTCGACGATGTAGTACTCGACGAGCGGGCCGGTGGTCCATCCGTAAAGCGTGAGGTACGCGTTGCCGGACGGGTTGAAGGAGCCCGAGTAGCTGACGGTCTTGCGGCCGCCGGTGCTCCAGCCCTTGCCGGCCACGAAGTTGCCGGTGTTGCTCCACCGGGTGCTGTAGTTGCCGCCGGAGCCCAGGTCCATGGAGACGGTCCCCTGGGAGTCGGTCCAGAACGAGTACCACCAGCCGTTGTTGGTGCCGGTCTGGTTCGTGGTGACGGCGGTGGCGGTGGTGGCGGTCAGGAGCAGTGCGGTGACGGCGGCCAGCGCGATGGTCCAGGCGCTCCTGACGCCGAGCAGCAGGCGGCCGCGTCTGCGGCCCTTCGGATGTGCGGACACGTGCATGTGGTGCGCCTCCTGTGCGGCTCGGTGGGGGGTTCGATGCCGGACAGTGTTGGTCTGCACGCGTCAACCGTCAACAGTTTCGGTGAATGTTTCGAAATCTTCGCTTGATCAAAAACGGCGAAGAATTCACGTAACACCAGCTCAGTGGATGTACTGAACCGGTCGAATTCAGGGGCCTTGCACCATGCGTCGGAGATACGTCGAACTCTGATGTGGAGTAAACGAAAGTTTCGCTCTTACGAACGCGACCGGCGATGTCACCTGCCGGTCGCGGGCTCACGAGGGGGTGCCGGGGCGAGGCCCTCACGGCCGGGCCCCGGTGACCACTCCTCACGTGGGTGTCGTCCAGCGCGGGGCCGTCTCCGCCCAGGCCGTGTCCCAGTCGGCGAGGTTGCGGCGGCGCAGGGTCAGGCCGGTCAGGGCGTGGGCGGCGGCGCCGGTGAGGGCGACGCCGATGGCGGCGAGGAGGGCCCAGCCCATGGTGCGGCTGCGGACCTCCTCGTCGGTGAGCGGCCGGTCCGTCGCCTCGCCGTCGGCGGTGACCCAGACGCGTACGGTGTTGCCGGCGGTCAGCCCCGGCCGGACCTCCGTCCGGATGGTGCGGGTCCGTCCCTCGCGGGTGACCACGCGGACCTCGACCGGGTAGCGGGTCTTCCTCTCCTCGTCCGAGCCCGGTTCGGGGTGGCGCGGAGCATCGTGGACGAGGGTCGCCTCCGTCTCGTACCGGGTCTGGTTCTGGTGGCGGGCGGTCTCCTCGTAATGCCGGCGGGCGGCGTCGCCGGCGAGGACGGCGGCCACGGGTGCCACGGCCAGTACGGCGATCAGCGCCCCGAGGCCGAGCCAGGCGTGGAGCGTGTCGGTGCGGCGGCGCAGGGGGTTGTGCCGCCAGCGCCACAGCAGGGGGCGCGGGGGCGGGCCCGGGGGCGGCTGCGCCGGAGGCATCTCGCCGGCCACGTCAGGACTCCTTCCGGTGGCGGGGCGCGGGCGGTCGGACCGGTCAGACGGTTCCGGTGGCCGAGGGGTGGTGGTGCGCCGAGGCGAGGAGGCCGGCGGCGCCCCGGACCGCGGCGGTGTGCGGCGACGGGACCAGCCGGACCGCGCAGCCGAGGCCGGCGGGGAGGTCGCGGGTGATGTCGGGGCGCAGCGCGCCGCCGCCGGCCAGCAGGACGCCCCGGCGCAGGGCGGCACGGGTCAGCCCGGTGCGGTCCTGCCGCAGCATCGCGGTCACCATGTCGACCACCGCCGCGGTGATGTCGCCGGGTGACGTGCCGTCGGCCAGGTCGGCGGTGCCCAGCGCGGTGCGGCGGGCGTCGGTGACCGCCCCGTCCACGAGCAGCACCACCTCGGTGAGGTGGGCGCCGATGTCCACGACGAGCAGCGGCCGGACGTGGTCGGCGCCCGCCGCCAGGGCCACCGCGCGGGCGCCGGGGACGGTCAGTACGGCGCGCGGGCGGAGGATCTCGACGGCCGTGCGGGCGGCGGTCCGGAAGGCGAGCCCGTCCAGGACCGGTGCCGTGACGACGACCAGCGGGCGGCCGATCCGGGGCAGCCGGTGCCCGAGCAGCCGCTCCAGCATCCGCGCCGTGCCGGGGGTGTCGACGATGGTGCCGCGCTGGATGGGGTGGATCGCGCCGGTGCCCGGGAAGGTCACGGTGGGCACGTCGAGGACCATGCCCCGTCCGGCGATCCACGCGCGTGTGCGGGCGCTGCCCAGGTCGAGAGCGATGCCTGAGCAGCGCCGGCACAGCGGCCAGTGCCGGTGCCGTACCGGTGCCGGGAGGGGACGCCGGATCACGGTCACCGGCCGGCCTCCCTCACCTGCTGGCAGCGCCCGCAGTAGCGGGCCTGGGGGACGATCAGCAGGCGGTGGCGTTCGACGGCGCGGCGGCACAGGTGGCAGGTGCCGTACTGCCCGGAGTCCATCCGGGCGAGCGCCGCCTCGACGTCGGCGAGCACCATGCGGGCGGACGCCGCGAGCTTGACGCCCACCTCGATCCGGGCAGCGTCCGTCTGGCGGCGGTCGTCGGCACGGTTCGAGGAGTGGACGGCGAACTGCCGTAGCTGCTCCTGGCGGAACAGCCGCTGCTCGTGCAGGTTCTCGCGCAGCGCGGCGAGGTCCTCGTCGTCGAGGACCGTGTCGCGCTCGCCGATGGTCTGGTGGGTCACCACTGCACCCCTTGGGCAGAGCGGGAGAGGAGGAGGGACGGTCGGGGTCAGGCGCGACCCTGGCAGGCGACGCAGTACCGGGTGTGCGGGAGGATCTCCAGCCGCTCCGGCGGTACGGCCTTGGAACAGCCCAGGCAGGTGCCGTAGGTGCCGTCGTCGACGCGCGCGAAGGCCTCCTCGATCTCCTTCAGGACACGTCGGATGGCGTCCCTCTGGTTGGACATCAGGTGGTCGCCGGGACTCTGCCCCGTTTCGTCGAGGGCCTTGAGCTGCGCGAGCCGGGTCGTACGGGCGTGTTCGAGGCGCCGGCGGACCTCGTCGGCGGCCGGGTGGGCGGTACGGGTCTCGGTGCGGGGCAGGTCGAGCGACACGGACGGTCCTCCTCGGGGACGGTGACGTACGGATGTGACGTACGGATGATGTCTCCAGCCTCGCCCGTTTCCGTCCCGGCGCCCATCGGGCGCGGTACCCATCCGAGCGGGGTCCGAGGACCCACCCCGCCCGGTGCGGGTCGGTCGGGCCGGCGGAAATGGGTCGCGGGGCCCATCGACCGGGGGGCCGCTCCTGGTGCAGGCTGGCCGGTGTCCGCCGGGACAAGGGGGCCGCAGCCGCACAGGACGGCACGGTGACCGACAGTAGAGGCAGACGAGAAAGAGGAAGGCGTGACCTCCGTGTCCCTGTACTGGCGGATCTTCGGGCTCAACGCGGTGGTGCTGGGCAGTGCCACCGCGCTGCTGCTGTGGGCTCCGGTGACCGTGTCCGTCCCGGTGCTGCTGACCGAGGCGGTGATCCTGGTGGGCGGCCTCGGCGTCATGCTCGTCGCCAACGCTGCCCTGCTGCGCATCGGCCTCGCCCCGCTGGACCGGGTGACGCGGCTGATGACCACCGTGGACCTGCTGCACCCCGGTCAGCGGCTGCCCGTGCGCGGTGGCGGCGAGGTCGCCGAACTGGTCAGCACGTTCAATTCGATGCTGGAGCGGCTGGAGGGGGAACGCGTCGCGAGCAGCGCCCGCGCCATCCTCGCCCAGGAGGGCGAGCGGCGCCGTATCGCCCAGGAGCTGCACGACGAGGTCGGACAGAGCATGACCGCCGTGCTGCTGGCCCTGAAGCGGGCGGCCGACGAGGCGTCCCAGCCGCTGCGCGGTGAGCTCCAGCAGGCGCAGGAGATCACCCGGGAGAGCCTCGACGAGGTCCGCCGGCTGGTGCGCCGGCTGCGTCCGGGCGTCCTGGACGATCTGGGCCTGGTCAGCGCGGTCACCTCGCTGGCCACCGAGTTCGCCACGCACACCGGGCTGCGCGTGCTGCGCCGCTTCGACTCCGATCTGCCCGCTCTCGACCACGAGGCGGAGCTGGTGATCTACCGGGTGGCGCAGGAGAGCCTGACCAACGCCGCGCGGCACGCCGAGGCGCGGTGCGTGGAGGTGAGCCTGCGCGCCGCCGACGGGTGCGTCGTCCTGGAGGTGGGCGACGACGGCCGCGGCATCGGTGCCGCCCGCGAGGGCGCCGGGCTCCGCGGGATGCGGGAGCGGGCCCTGCTGATCGGGGCCGGACTGGACATCTCCGGCCCCGGCGAGACCTCCGCGACACCGGCCGGTACCCGGGTCCGGCTGACCGTGCCCACCGTCAGGAAGCAGTCATGAACCACCAGGACACCCACGACACCCACGGCGACCGCCGGACGGACCCCACGATCCGGATCCTGCTCGCCGACGACCACGCGCTGGTGCGGCGCGGTGTGCGGCTCATCCTCGACCGGGAGCCGGACCTGGAAGTGGTCGCCGAGGCGGGTGACGGCGCGGAGGCGATCGCCATGGCCCGCACCCACGACGTCGACCTGGCCGTCCTGGACATCGCCATGCCGCGGCTGACCGGCCTGCAGGCCGCCCGCGAGCTGAGCGCGCTGAAGCCGGGGCTGCGCATCCTGATGCTGACGATGCACGACAACGAGCAGTACCTGTTCCAGGCGCTCAAGGCCGGGGCCGGCGGTTATGTGCTGAAGTCCGTCGCGGACCGGGATCTGGTCGCCGCCTGCCGGGCCGCGATGCGGGACGAGCCGTTCCTGTACCCGGGGGCGGTGACCGCCCTGATCCGCAACTACCTCGACCGGGTCCGGCACGGCGAGGAGGCGCCGGAGCAGTTGCTGACCCCACGCGAGGAGGAGGTGCTCAAGCTCGTCGCCGAGGGCCATTCGTCGAAGGAGATCGCCGAGCTGCTGTTCATCAGCGTCAAGACGGTCCAGCGGCACCGCGAGAACCTGCTGCACAAGCTGGGACTGCGGGACCGCCTCGAACTGACCCGTTACGCGATCCGCGCCGGGCTCGTCGAGCCTTGACCGCCGGCCGGCGGAGACGCTCCGCCCTTCCGTCCCGGGCCGCCGCGGCGGCCCTCGCCGTGTTCGCGGCCGTGCTGCTGGCCCTCGGGTTCGCCCACGGCACGGAACCCGCCCCCGCCACCGCTTCCTCCGCCGCCCCGGCGTACCAGTCCGACACCCGTCCGTACGGCGACGACGCCTACGTCGGCGCCCGCACCCTGTTCACCCGGCCGGAGCGGGACACCGGTGAGCGGACGGTGCCCGCCGGTCATCTGCTCTTCACCGCGGCGCACACGCCGCCGGTCCCGCCCCGGCCGGCCCGGCCCTCGCCGGCGGCCGGGCACGCGCCGCCCGCCGCCGCGCACATGCCGTCGGACCTGGGGCGCGCCCCGCCCACGGCCTCCAGCACCTGAGACTCCCCCTTCCTCTTTTCCGCGTGCCTGCTGGAGGCATCTGTGAAACGTCCCGCCCGCGTCAGGGCGTTGTTCGCGCTCGCCGTGATCGCCCTGTCCGTGTTCGTCGCCGTCACCGTCCCGGTCCGTCTGGGCCTGGATCTGCGGGGCGGCACCCAGATCGTGCTGGAGACCCGTTCCACCGAGACCGTGGAGGCCGACGCCGAGGCCACCGACCGCACCCTGGAGGTGCTGCGCGGCCGGGTCGACGCGCTCGGCGTCGCCGAACCGGGCATCGTCCGCTCCGGGGAGAACCGGATCATCGTCGAGCTGCCCGGCGTGCAGGATCCGCGCAAGGCCGCCGACGTCCTCGGCCGCACCGCGCAGCTCTCCGTCCACCCGGTGCTCGGCACCGCCACCGGGTCCGGGAAGGACCGGGCGGAGGGCGAGCGCGTCCTGCCCGACGAGCAGTCCGGTGAACGGCTGCGGCTGGCCGCCGCGTCGCTCACCGGCCAGGACGTGAAGGACGCCGAGGGCCTCTTCGACCCGCAGGGCGGCGCCGGCTGGCACGTCACCGTGGACTTCGAGGACGGCGAGGGCTGGGCGAAGCTGACCGGCGAGGCCGCCTGCCACCCGGCGGGCGACCCGCAGCGCCGGGTCGCGATCGTGCTGGACGACAAGGTCATCTCCTCGCCGCAGGTCGACCCGTCCGTCGCCTGCGGCGCGGGCATCACCGGCGGGTCCACCCAGATCACCGGTTCCTTCACCGGCGACGAGGCCAAGGAGCTCGCCCTGCTGGTCAAGGGCGGCGCCCTGCCGGTGCCGGTCGAGACGGTCGAGCAGCGGACCGTGGGCCCGACGCTGGGCGCCGAGGCCATCGAGGCCAGCGCCTGGGCGGCCGTCGCCGGCACCGCGCTGACCGCGCTCTTCATCATCGTCGTCTACCGGCTGATGGGCGTCCTGGCCACCCTGGCCCTGCTCTGCTACGGCCTGATCTCCTACGCCGGTCTGGCGGCCCTCGGCGCCACCCTCACCCTGCCCGGTCTCGCCGGTTTCGTGCTGGCCATCGGTATGGCCGTGGACGCCAACGTGCTGGTCTTCGAACGGGCCCGGGAGGAGTACGGCAAGCGCAACCGGCCCAGCGGCCGCTCGGCGCTGACCGCCGGTTTCAAGGGCGCGTTCAGCGCCATCGCGGACTCCAACGTCACCACGCTGATCGCGGCGGCGCTGCTGTTCCTGCTCGCGTCCGGTCCGGTGAAGGGCTTCGGTGTCACGCTGGGCATCGGTGTCCTCGCGTCCATGATCAGTGCCCTGGTGATCACCCGGGTGCTCGCGGAGTTCGCCGTGGCCCGCCGCTGGGTGCACCGGCGTCCGAAGGTCACCGGTCTGGCCTCCATCGGCCGGGTCCGTACGTACCTGACCCGCCGCGACCCGCAGCTCATGCGGCGCCCGCGCCGCTGGCTGGCGGTGTCCGCCGTGGTGCTCGCCGTCGCCGGCGCGGGCATCGTGGTGCGCGGGCTGGACTTCGGTGTGGAGTTCACCGGCGGCCGGCTCATCGAGTACTCCACCGGTGAGACCGTCGACCCGGACCGGGCCCGCGCGGCCCTGGCCGACGCCGGCTTCCCCCAGGCGGTCGTGCAGTCCTCCGGGGACGACAAGCTGACGGTGCGCACCGAGGAGCTGACCAACGCGGAGGCGGTCGAGGTGGCCGACGCCGTCGCGGAGGTCGGCGGCGGGGCGGAGAAGGTCCGCGACGAGCTGATCGGCCCGAGCCTCGGCGACGAGCTGCGGCGCAACGCGCTGATCGCGCTCGGTCTGGCGCTCGGCGCCCAGCTGCTGTACCTGGCGTTCCGGTTCCGCTGGATGTTCGGTACGGGGGCGGTGGCCGCCCTGGCGCACGACGTGGTCATCCTGACCGGTGTCTTCGCCTGGCTGGGCAAGCCGGTCGACGGTGTGTTCCTGGCCGCGCTGCTCACCGTGATCGGTTACTCGGTGAACGACTCCGTCGTGGTGTTCGACCGGATCCGCGAGCTGTGGCGCAAGGACGGCAAGGCACCCTTGGCGCAGGTCACCAACCGGGCGATCCTGCAGACGGTGCCCCGTACGGTCAACACCGGTATCGGTGTGATCTTCATCCTGGCCGCGCTGGCCCTGCTGGGCGGTGACTCGCTCACCGACTTCGCGCTCGCGCTGCTGATCGGCATGCTCGTGGGCACGTACTCGTCGGTCCTGACCGCATCGCCGCTCGCCGTCGTGCTCGACGCGTACGCCGGTGACGGCAAGGGCGGCCGGGGGCGTGGCCGGAGTGGTTCCGGGCGGGCGAGGACCAGCGCCGCGGAGCGCCCGGAGCGGACCGAGGCCGCCGCGCGGGCACGGTAGGAACAGGTGGAAGCAGGCGGCAGGGGCGGGCCCCACCCGGAGGCGGCCCGCCCCTTCCGCCCGGCAGCGCCGCTACGCCACCACCGCCTCCCCCGGCCGCTGTTCGAACTGGGTGCGGTACAGCTCGGCGTAGCGGCCGCCGGCGGCCAGCAACCGCTCGTGCGTGCCGCGTTCCACGATCCGGCCGGCCTCGACGACCAGGATGAGGTCGGCGGCGCGGACGGTGGACAGCCGGTGGGCGATCACCACCGCCGTCCTGCCCTCCAGCGCCTCCGTGAGCGCCTCCTGCACGGCCGCCTCGGAGGTGTTGTCCAGGTGGGCGGTGGCCTCGTCGAGGATGACGACGCGCTGGCGGGCCAGCAGCAGCCGGGCGATGGTCATGCGCTGGCGCTCGCCGCCGGAGAGGCGGTAGCCGCGTTCGCCGACCACCGTGTCCAGGCCGTCGGGCAGGGACCGTACGAGATCGTCGAGGCGGGCCCGGCGCAGGGCGTCCCACAGGTCGGGCTCGCCCGCGTCCGGCCGGGCCAGGAGCAGGTTGGCGCGCACCGTGTCGTGGAAGAGGTGACCGTCCTGGGTAACCATCCCGAGAGTGGCGCGCAGGGAGGCGGCGGTCAGGTCGCGGACGTCGACGCCGCCCACGCGTACGGTGCCTGAGTCGACGTCGTACAGCCGTGGCAGGAGCTGGGCGACGGTCGACTTGCCCGCGCCGGAGGAGCCGACGAGGGCGACGGTCTGCCCGGGTTCGGCGCGGAAGGAGATGCCGTGCAGGACCACGTCACCGCCGCGCGGATCGAGGGTGGCGACCTCCTCCAGGGAGGCCAGGGAGACCTTGTCGGCGGACGGGTAGCCGAAGCGGACGTCGTCGAACTCGACGGCGACCGGGCCGTCGGGCACCTCGCGGGCGTCCGGCTTCTCCCGGACGAGCGGCTCCAGGTCCAGGACCTCGAAGACCCGCTCGAAGCTGACCAGCGCGCTCATCACCTCCACCCGTGCCCCGGCCAGCGAGGTGAGCGGTGCGTAGAGCCGGGTGAGCAGCAGGGCCAGCGCCACGACGGCGCCGGGTTCCAGGGTTCCGGCGAGGGCGAGCCGGCCGCCGAGGCCGTAGACCAGGGCGAGGGCGAGGGCGGAGACGAGGGTCAGCGCGGTGATGAACACCGTCTGCGCCGTGGCCGTACGCACGCCGATGTCCCGCACCCGGCGGGCGCGGACCGCGAACTCCTCCGACTCCTCCTCGGGGCGTCCGAACAGCTTGACCAGGGTGGCGCCGGGTGCGGAGAACCGCTCGGTCATCCGGGTGCCCATGGCCGCGTTCAGGGCGGCTGCCTCGCGCTGCATCCCGGCCATACGGCGGCCCATGCGGCGGGCCGGGACCACGAACACCGGCAGCAGGACCAGCGCGAGCAGGGTGATCTGCCAGGACAGGGTGAGCATCACGGCGAGGGCGAGGACCAGGGTGACCAGGTTGCCGACCACGGTCGACAGGGTGTTGCTGAAGGCGCGCTGGGCGCCGATGACGTCGTTGTTGAGACGGGAGACGAGCGCTCCCGTACGGGTGCGTGTGAAGAACGCGACCGGCATCCGCTGTACGTGGTCGAAGACCGCTGTCCGCAGGTCGAGGATGAGTTCCTCGCCGAGGGCCGCCGAGAGTCTGCGGCCGAGTACGCCGAGGACCGCCTCCACGACCGCGATCAGCGCGATGAGCAGGGCCAGCCGGACCACCGTGGCCTCGTCGCCGGCGGAGACGATGGTGTCCATGACGCGCCCGGCCAGTACGGGGGTGGCGACGGCGAGCGCCGCGGTCGCCGTGCCGAGGAGCACGAACAGGATCAGACGGCGGCGGTGCGGGCGGGCGAAGGCGCCGACGCGGCGCAGCGTCGCCCTGGTGAGGGGGCGGTGCCCGTCCTCGGCGGTCATGACGCTGCGCAGCTGTGTCCACGCTGTGGTCTCCATGCTCATGTGGACGAAGGTAGGACCTCGAGCATGATTGAGGTCAAGGACGGCCCGCTCCCGCTGCCCGGCCGTCAGCGGGCGTCCGGGCCGCCGCAACCCGCCGTTGGTGCCCGGCGGGCATCCTCGGTGGCCGTGACGGGGACGATCCGCCGGGTCCTGTGTGTGCTGCCGCTGCTGCTCGTGACCGTGGTCGCGGTGCGGCACCGGTCGGTGCTGGCCGGGGGGTTCGCCCAGCTGGCGACCGCCCGGTGGCCCTGGCTGCTGGCCGCGGCGGGCGTGACCTGTCTGACCTGGGTGGCGGCGGCGTGCACCCGGCAGGGCGCGGTGCTCGAACGGCTGCCCCGGCGGCGGTTGCTGGCCACGCAGTTCGCGGCAGGCGCGGCGAACCATCTGCTGCCGACGGGGCTGGGGGCGAGCGCGGTCAATCTGCGGTTCATGACGGTGTGCGGGCTGCCGCCGGCCCGCTCCTCGGCCGCGCTGGCACTGTATCTGCTGGCGGAGTCCGTGGGCCGGGTGGGGCTGCTGGCGGCCCTGCTCGTGGCGTTCCCCGGCGCGCTGCGGTTCGGTTCCCTGCTGCCCGAGGGGGCGTTCGGTCCGCTGCTGCTCGCGGTCGGCGCGGCGGTGGCCGTCGCGGCGGGCGCGCTGGTGGCCGTACGACGGCTGCGGCGGGCGGTGGGCGTGTTCCTGCGGACGGCGCTGGGCGAGGCACGGTCGGTGCACGCCCTGCCCTCCCGGGCGCTGGCGCTGTGGGGCGGGGCGCTGGCCTTCCCCGCGCTGCAGGCGACCGTACTGGTGCTGGTGGGCCTGGCGTTCGGGCTGTCGGTGCCGCCGGCGCACATGGCGGTGGCGTATCTGGCGGCGACGGTCGCGGTGGCGCTGGTGCCGACTCCCGGCGGGATCGGCTCGGTGGAGGCGGCGCTGGTCGTGGCGCTGGTGGCGGTGGGCGGGGCCGCCGCGCCGGCCACGGCGGTGGTGCTGGCCTTCCGGGTCGTCACGGTGTGGCTGCCGCTGCTGCCGGGGGCGTTGACACTGGGCGTGCTGGTGCGGCTGAAGGTGATCTGACCAGCGGGGTGAAGGCCGGGGGCGGTACGAACTGCCCTGCGGGATACGGCAGGATGAGCGATCGCGCCGACCGCCGGTCAGGGACGGTCGGCGCGGCGTACATCCCGTAGAAACCAAGCAGGTGACGACACGTGACACGACTTCACATACGGCCGTCGGCCGGGGCGTTCGCCGGGGGTGAGCGGTGACCCGCGCGCTCACCGGGCACGACCTGGTGTACGCCGGCATCGCCCTCGCGGCCGGCCTGCTGGCGGCGTTCCTGCTGCGGATGCTGCTGCGCTGGCTCGGCCGGCACGCGGACCGCACCCGCTGGCGCGGGGACGACGTCCTCGTGGACGCGCTGCGCATGATCGCGCCGTGGGCGGCGATCGCGGGCGGTGCGGCCTCCGCGGCGGCGGCGCTGCCGCTGACCCGGACCGTGCAGCACAACGTCAACCAGGCGCTGACGCTGATGGTCATCTTCGCCGCGACCATCTCGGCGGCCCGGGTGGTGGCGGGGCTGGTGCGCTCGGTCACCCAGTCCCGCTCCGGGGTCGCAGGGTCGGCGACCATCTTCATGAACATCACCCGGATCCTGGTCCTGGCGATCGGTTTCCTGGTGGGGCTGCAGACGCTGGGCATCTCGATCGCCCCGCTGCTCACCGCCCTCGGCGTCGGCGGTCTGGCGGTCGCGCTGGCGCTCCAGGACACGCTCGCCAACCTGTTCGCGGGCATCCACATCCTCGCCTCCAAGACCGTGCAGCCCGGGGACTACATCCAGCTGAGCAGCGGCGAGGAGGGCTACGTCGAGGACATCAACTGGCGCCAGACGACCGTCCGCAACCTGTCCAACAACCTGGTGGTCATCCCGAACGCGCAGCTCGCCAAGACGAACATGACCAACTTCATGCGTCCCGAGCAGCGGCTGACCATCCTGGTGCAGGCCGGGGTGTCGTACGACAGTGACCTGGAGCAGGTGGAGCAGGTGACGAAGGAGGTCGTCGCCGAGGTGATGACGGAGATCACCGGCGCGGTGCCGGAGCACGAGCCGGCGGTGCGGTTCCACACCTTCGGGGACTCCCGTATCGGCTTCACCGTCATCCTGGGCGTCGGCGAGTTCAGCGACCAGTACCGGATCAAGCACGAGTTCATCAAGCGCCTGCACCGCCGCTACCGCGAGGAGGGCATCCGCATCCCGTCGCCGGCGCGGACGGTGGCGCTCCAGCAGGGCTCCGTGGTCTTCCCCCAGCAGCGCGACACGGACGCCGTGCCGGACGACATGACCGCCACCCGGCCGATCTGAGCACACCGCCCGGGTGATCTCCCGCCACGCCGGCACGACCGTGGCGGGAGGTCGGCCGGAACTCGGCGCGGACCCCTGTCGAGCCCCGGTCGATCACGAGATATCTTGATGTCGAGCAATGTTGCAGACGTGGAGCGGAGCACCCGGTGACTGACTCGACCATCATCTATACGCACACTGACGAGGCCCCGGCCCTGGCAACGTATTCCTTCCTGCCGGTGGTCCAGGCGTACGCCTCGCAGGCGGGTGTCGCCGTGGAGACGCGTGACATCTCGCTGGCCGGGCGCATCATCGCGTTGTTCCCGGAGTACCTGGCCGAGGACCAGCGCATCCCGGACGCCCTCTCGGAGCTCGGTGAGCTGGCCAAGACGCCGGCGGCCAACATCATCAAGCTGCCGAACATCTCGGCGTCGATCCCGCAGCTCAAGGCCGCGATCGCCGAGCTGCAGGGCCAGGGCTACGCGCTGCCGGCCTACCCGGACGACCCGAAGACCGACGAGGAGCGGGAGATCCGCGCCCGCTACGACAAGGTCAAGGGCTCGGCCGTCAACCCGGTGCTGCGCGAGGGCAACTCCGACCGCCGCGCCCCCGCCTCGGTGAAGAACTACGCCAAGAACCACCCGCACCGCATGGGCGCCTGGACCGCCGAGTCCAGGACCAACGTCGCCACCATGGACGCGGACGACTTCCGCTCCACCGAGAAGTCGGTCGTCATCGCCGAGGACGGCGCGCTGCGCATCGAGCTCAAGGGCGACGACGGCACCACCACCGTGCTGCGCGAGTCCGTGCCGGTGAAGAAGGACGAGGTCGTCGACGCCTCCGTGATGCGCGTCGCCGCGCTGCGCGAGTTCCTGACCGCGCAGGTCGCCCGCGCCAAGCAGGAGGGCGTGCTGTTCTCCGTGCACCTGAAGGCCACGATGATGAAGGTCTCCGACCCGATCGTCTTCGGCCACGTGGTGCGCGCCTTCTTCCCGAAGACGTTCGCGCGGTACGGCGACAAGCTCGCCGCGGCCGGCCTCACCCCGAACGACGGTCTCGGCGGCATCTACAAGGGCCTGGAGTCCCTGCCCGGGGGCGCCGAGATCAAGGCGTCCTTCGACGCCGAGCTCGCCGAGGGCCCTCAGCTGGCGATGGTCGACTCCGACAAGGGCATCACCAACCTGCACGTCCCCTCGGACGTCATCGTCGACGCCTCCATGCCGGCCATGATCCGCACCTCCGGCCACATGTGGGGCCCCGACGGCCAGGAGGCCGACACCCTCGCGGTGCTCCCGGACTCCAGCTACGCCGGCGTCTACCAGGCCGTGATCGAGGACTGCCGCGCCAACGGCGCCTACGACCCGTCCACCATGGGCTCGGTGCCGAACGTCGGTCTGATGGCGCAGAAGGCCGAGGAGTACGGCAGCCACGACAAGACCTTCGAGATCCCCGTCACGGGCACGGTCCGCCTGGTCGACGGCAACGGCGACGCGGTCCTCGAGCAGACGGTCTCCGCCGGTGACATCTTCCGCGCCTGCCAGACCAAGGACGCGCCGATCCGCGACTGGGTGAAGCTGGCCGTCTCCCGCGCCCGCGCCACCGGCGACCCGGCGGTGTTCTGGCTGGACGCCACCCGCGCCCACGACGCCAACCTGATCGCCAAGGTCGAGCAGTACCTGCCGGAGCACGACACCGAGGGCCTGGACATCCGCGTCCTGTCCCCGGTGGAGGCGACCAAGCTGTCGGTGGAGCGCATCCGCCGCGGTGAGAACACCATCTCGGTGACCGGCAACGTGCTGCGCGACTACCTCACCGACCTGTTCCCGATCCTGGAGCTGGGCACCAGCGCCAAGATGCTGTCGGTCGTCCCGCTGATGGCGGGCGGCGGCCTGTTCGAGACGGGTGCCGGCGGCTCCGCGCCGAAGCACGTGCAGCAGCTGGTCAAGGAGAACTACCTGCGCTGGGACTCCCTCGGTGAGTTCTTCGCGCTGGTGCCGTCCCTGGAGCAGTACGCCTCGGTCACGGGCAACAGCCGGGCCAAGGTCCTCGCCGACACCCTCGACCGCGCCACGGCGACCTTCCTCAACGAGGACAAGTCCCCGACCCGTCGCGTCGGCGGCATCGACAACCGCGGCAGCCACTTCTTCCTGTCCCTGTACTGGGCGCAGGAGCTGGCCGCGCAGAGCGACGACGCGGACCTGGCGAAGGCGTTCGCGCCGCTCGCCGAGACGCTCGCCGCGAACGAGCAGAAGATCGTCGACGAGCTGATCGCCGCGCAGGGCAAGCCGGCCGAGATCGGCGGCTACTACCAGCCCGACCCGGCCAGGGCGGCCGAGGTCATGCGCCCGTCCACCACGTGGAACGAGGCCCTGGCGTCCCTGAGCTGACGCGAGCGGCCCCTTGGTGATCCGCCCCGGCCGGCCATGCGCCCGGCCGGGGCGGAGCCGTGTCCGCCGTGTGGCGGTTCACCAGTCGCGCGGGGCGATCAGCTCCTCGGCGTCGGCGTCCGCGAAACCGTACGCCCGGGCGACGAACCGGAACTCCCCGGCTATCTCCTCCCGGGCCACCGTCTCGATCTCGCTGCCCGCCTCCTCGAAGGCGGCCTGCAGGTCGTTGAACTCCTCGGTGGCGGCGTGGGTCAGCGCGTAGAGCGCGGTGAGGCCGGCGGGGCGGTCCTTCTCGACGCGCTCGCAGAGGGCGAGCAGGACGGCCCGGCCGCGGTCCACGACGTGGTCGGGGTAGTAGGCGTCCCGGTACAGGGCGTGCAGGAACGGGTGGGCGGTCACCTGCTCGTTGCTGATCGGCATCGTGGTCCTCGGTCCTTCGGCGGCGGGCGTTGTCAGTGCCGTATGGCACGGTTGATCATGCCGTGAACCACTGACAATGCCTTTGGAGCAGCCGCATGACCGATGTGTCGTCGTCCTTCGCGTTCCTTTCCGGTGATCCGGACTCCCCCGTGATCCTGCATGTGCCGCATTCCTCGCGGGAGATACCGGGGGACGTGCGTTCCGGGATCGTGCTGGACGACGCCGGGCTGGAGCGGGAGCTCGACCACATCACCGACTCGCACACCGCGTCGATCGCCGAGGCGGCGGCGCGGGCGGCCGGGGTCATGCCGTGGCGGTTCGTGAACCGGCTCTCGCGGCTGGTCGTCGACCCCGAGCGGTTCCCGGACGAGCGGGAGGAGATGCTGGCCGTCGGCATGGGCGCGGTCTACACGCGGACCACGCACAAGGACGTGCTGCGGCCCGACGGGTTCGACGCCGAGCCGCTGATCGAGCGGTACTTCCATCCGTACGCGCGGGCGATGACGGAGGCCGTCGCCGACCGGCTCGCGGCGACCGGGCGGGCCGTGGTCATCGACGTGCACTCGTATCCGGGCGCGCCGCTGCCCTACGAGCTGCACGGCGACGGGCCACGGCCGGAGGTCTGCCTGGGCACCGACTCCTTCCACACCCCGCCCGGTCTGCTCGCCGCCGCCCGGGAGGCGTTCGCGCCGTGCGGGGAGACGGGGCTGGACAGCCCGTTCGCCGGGACGTACGTACCGCTGGAGTTCTACGGCAAGCGGGCGGAGGTGTCCGCCCTGATGGTGGAGATCCGCCGGGACACCTACATGACCGAACCGGGCGGTCCCGCCGGGCAGGGCCTGCGCGGGCTCGCCTCGGCGCTGGCCACCCTGATCGACGCGGCCTCCCACTGACTCCGGCGCATCACCGCCTCCGGCACCTACCGGCCCCTCCGGCGTTCGAGGAGCGGGGGTCCGGGGGCGGCGCCCCCGGGGAGGATGGGGGTACCTCCCGCTCGAGCGAAGCCGATAGTGGGGGAGGGAAGGGGCGGCGGGGGCGAAGAACCGGGCCCGGCACAGCAGCCGCCGGTCCGCCGCGCAGCGCCCTCGAACGGCCGGGAGCCGGGGAGACCCCCCTCGACCGCCCGCCCGGAGGGGTCAGGCGCGGAGCCACTCCGTGACGACCACGTCGTCGTCGGTGCGCAGGCGCAGGGCGAAGGGGCCGGAGGGTGGGGTGGCGCTGGTGAAGCGGCCCAGGTCGTCGGTGGTGAGCGGGGTGGCGGGCTGCGGACCGCCGAGTACCTCGACGCGGGCCGGCCGGGGCGGCAGCACCTGGCCCATCAGGCCCTCCGCGGTCACCTCGACGTCCAGCGTCACCTCACCGGCGGTGAAGGTGAGCATGCGCGGCACGTCCGTCGCGCCCCTGACCGGGATGGCGTCGACCAGCGAGTCGAAGGTCAGCTCGGCCACGCGGGCGTCGAGGTCGTGCAGCGCGTAGGCGTCCACGGCGATCTGCAGCAGGGCAGGGGGCAGCGGGTCCAGGACGGCTGCCGCCTGCCGGAGTTCCTCCTCCAGCAGCCCACTGTCGAAGTCCTCGTTCACATCGTCGTTCATGTCGTCGCTCACGTCGCCCCCCGTGCCTCGAGCCGGGCCCGCAGCCGGCGCAGACAGCGCTGGCGCAGCGGCCCGATGCTGCCCACCGCGATGTCGAGCGCGGCGGACACCTCCTGATAACTGGGCGGCGGCGAGGCGATCAGCACGCGCAGCAACTGCCTGCACCGCTCGCCCAGTTCCTCGAACTCCTGCCACAGCCGCCGTACGCGTTCGCTCTGCGCCGCCGCCTCCTCCGCCTCCAGCAGCGACTGCTCCGGCGCACCGTCCTCGCTGACCCGGTCCAGCAGCTGCGGATCGTCCGTCAGCATCAGCCGGCGCGCGTTCCTGTGCACCTTCAGGCACTCGTGCCGCGCGGTACTGGCCAGCCAGGAACCCGTCTTGTCGGGCTCCCGGATCCGCCCCAGATGCTGGGCGAAACGGAACCACACGGTCTGGTAGACCTCGTGCGCGTCGGCGTCGGAGAGCCGGTGCGCGCGCACCACGGACCACACCAGTGGGCCCAGCCCTTCCACGATCGCCTTCCAGGCCGCCGCGTCGCCGTCGACAGCGGACCGGACCAACGCGCCGACTTCAGTACGCTCCACGGTCCCACCCCTCGTGTACGGCACGTCATCGTACGCCGCGGAAGGGAGAACTCCGCTCCTCATGCCCGGGCCGAGGGTGGTGAGACCTGCACGGGGCGCCAGGTGGGCGGAAGGAGCGCCGGGACGTGCGCCCCGCGCACTTCCGCGTACTCGGTGTTGGCGTCGAGCAGTTGCCGGCGGGCCTTGCGCGGATCGGTCTCCGCCTGTGCGGTCATGTGGGCGGCGACCATGCCGACGGCGACGGGGGTGGCGAACGAGGTCCCGCTCCACTGGGCGAGCCCCTCGAACATCACCTGGTCCGGCTTTCCGGAGCCCTCGTCCTCGCTCAGTACGCCGGTGTGGCGAGGGTGGTGGCACGTGCAGGCGTACGTGAAACCGTAGCGGCAGGCGTCGTAGCTGGAGTGCTGGTACACGTACGGGACGGGCGTGGTGAAGCCGGTGAGGGCGCTGACGAGACGCTCACCGGGCGCGTAGGCCTTCACCCAGCCGCCGTGGTTGCTGAAGCAGGCGCCGAACTCGCCGTCCCCGCGCAGCGCGCCGACGGACAGCACGGCGTTCTCGTAGCCGGGCAGATCCGCGTAGGCGGCGGGCCAGAAGGGCGTGGCGCTGCCGTTGTTGCCGGCGGCGGCGACCAGCAGCGTGGGCCGCTCGCGCAGTTCCCGCATGAAGGCGTCGACGCCGAGGAGTCCGTCGGTACGGCCGTTGGAGGTGCCGGCGGAGAGGCTGATGACGTCGGGCCAGCCGTCCCGGTCGACGGCCTCGAAGAGCTTCTCGCCGAACTCGGACTCCAGGATCGCGCCGGCGTCGTTGAGCGTGCCGCGGACGGTGATGTCGGTGTTGGGGGCGACGGCGGCGACGAGTCCGGCGATGAACGTGCCGTGCCCGCAGTACTGCCGGAGGATCCCGTCGCCGTCGCACTCCTCGACCTGGGCGTCGCCCCGGGTGTGGGCGAGCAGCGGGTAGGAGCCGTGGTCGTGCATGAGGCCGGTGTCGACGACGAGCACGCCGACGGCGGTGTCCGGGTCGTGGGCGGCCTCGGCGGCGGCCGGGTTGGGCTGCCCGCCGGGCGCCACGGGCACGGGCTCGTCACCGGGGCAGGCGTTGACCGCGATCGACACCACGTGGTTGCGGCTGATCAGCCGGCGTCCGGCACGGCCCTCGGTCGCCGACAGCGCGCGCAGCGCCCCCGCGACCGCCGGGTCGCCGCTGCCGTCGCCCCGGCCCGGGTCGGCGACCTGGATACGGGTGATGCCGGAGCGGTTGGTCTGCGGGCTCGCCCGGCGCACATGGTCCGGGGTGAGGCCGGCGAAGGCGGTGAAGTGCTGTCGCACGGTGTCCTCGACGACGCGGGCCTCTTCTCCGTCACGGGCGAGGACGACGCCCTTCTCGTAGAGGAACTCGCCCGCGTCGTCCGGTCCCACCGCCAGGGGGACATCGGGCATCGAGCGCTGGATCTGTGCGAACTGCTCGCGGAATCGCTGTGGTGCCATGGCGTGTCCTCCACTGGTGCGACGGCGGCCGGTGCCGCGGAGCTGTCGTGATGAAGAGCCCCCGGGCGGACGTTTGATACAACGTCACACCTGTGAGGCGTGATGACGGACCACTACCATCGTGGGGTGACAGCGGGAAGCGACACGGTGCTGGAACTGCTGCCGATGGTGTTCGCCGCCCCGGGTGAGGCGCTGGCGAGGGCGGAAGAGGTGCTGGGTGACCGTCCACCGCCCCTGCACGCCTCCGTCGCCCATCAGGTGATCGGCATCTGGCAGCGGGACTTCGGCGACATGCGGCTGGCCCTGACCCATCTGCGGCGGGCCCGGTCCTGGGCGGCGCGCGCGGACTCGGCCGAGCGGGAGGCGGACGTCCTCGCCACGCTGGGGGTCGCACTGGTGCACGCGGGGCGCACCCGGCAGGGCATGGACGCGCTGGGGCGCGGTGTCGAGCGCGGCACCGGACACACCCGCGCGCGGGTGCTGTTCCGCCGGGCGTACTCGTGGTGGGTGCTGGGCCATCACAAGGAGGCCCTGGAGGACGTACGGCGGGCCATTCCCGTACTGCGGCAGGCGGAGGACGTGATCTGGACGGCGCGGGCGCTGACGCTGCGGGCGACGGTGCACCTGGCGCTGGGTTCGGTGGAGCGGGCGAACGCCGACTTCACGGCGGCCGAGGCACTGTGGGACACCACCGGCCAGGAGCACGACAAGGCGGACGCGGTGGAGAGCCGGGGGCTGGCCGCGTTCCGCGCGGGCGACGTCCCGGCGGCGCTGCGGCTGCTCGACGAGGCGGAGGAGCGGTACGCCAAGCTCGGCACGCCGACGTTCATGCTGGACATCCGGCGCTGCGAGGTGCTGATGGCGGCCGGTCTCGCCGCGGAGGCGCTGGCCGAGGCGGACGCGGCGCTCCGGGCGCTGGACGGGATCGGCGGGCAGTCCACCCGCAAGGCGGAGCTGCTGCTGGCCGCCGCGCGGGCGGCCCGGCTGGCCGGCGAGCCGCAGACGGCGATCGCCCGCGCGGCGCTCGCGGTGCGGCTGTTCGCGGGGCAGCGGCGCACCTGGTGGGAGACGCACGCGCGGCTGGTGCTGATCGGGGCCCGGCACGCGGCCGGACGCGGTTCGGGCCGGCTGGTCGCGGACGCGGCGGCGGTGGCGGAGCGGCTGGCCGCGCTCGGCGCCCCGGCCGCCCCGGAGGCGTCGCTGCTCGCGGGCCGGATCGCGCTGGACCTGGGCTGGACGGCGGACGCGGAGCGGCATCTGGCGGTCGCCGCGCGGAGCAGACACGGCGGGCCGCCGCTCGCGCGGATGACGGGCTGGGCGGCGCAGGCGCTGCGCGCGCAGGCCGCCGGTTCCCCGCGGGGCGTGCTGGAGGCCTGCCGGCGCGGTCTCGACGTGCTCGACGACCACCGGATGACGCTGGGCGCCTCGGAGCTGCGGGCCCGCGCCACCGCGCAGGGCGCGGAGCTGGCCGCCCTCGCCCAGAAGGCCAGCCTGGTCTCGGGCGGGCCGCGGCGGCTGCTGGTGTGGAGCGAACGCTGGCGGGCCACCGCGCTGTCCACGCCGCCCACCCGGCCGCCGGCCGACCCGGCGCTGCTCAGCGGCATGACCGCCTACCGGGAGATCGCCGCCCGCGCGGAGGAGGCCCGCATGGAGGGCAGGCCCGTGCCGGCGCTGGAGCGGGAACAGCGGCGCCTGGAGCGGGAGATCCGCTCCCGGACGCTGCACATGCGCGGCGAGGCCCCCGACGGCGGTGACCGCTTCGACGTCGGCCGGCTGCTGGCACGGCTGGGCGACAACGACGACGGACAGCTGGTGGAACTCGCCGTGCTCGACGGGCGGGTGCAGGTGCTGCTGTGCGGACGGGGCAGGGTGCGGCGGTTCGAGGCGGGGCCGCTGGCGGCGGCGGAGACCGAGGCCGAGCACGTACAGGCGGGGCTGCGGCGGCTGGCGCACCCCGGGGCACAGGCGCGGCTGCCGGTGGTGGAGGCCGCCGGCCGCCGACTGGAGGAGCTGCTGCTGGGTCCGGCCGCGGCGCACCTCGGTGACGGGCCGGTGGTGATCGTGCCGCCGGGGCGGCTGCACCGGGTGCCGTGGGCGCTGCTGCCCTCGCTGCGGGAGCGGGTGCTGAGCGTGTCGCCGTCGGCGAGCAGCTGGCTGCGCGCGAAGGAGACGGCGCCGCCGCCCGGAGGCCGCCAGGTGCTGGTGCGCGGTCCGGGTCTCGCGACGGGCGGCGCGGAGGTGTCCGAGCTGGCCGGCCGGTACGGCGGCGCGACCGTCCTGGAGTACGACGACGCGACGGTGCCGCGCGTGCTGCGGGAGCTGGACGGGGCGGGGCTGGCGCACATCGCCGCGCACGGCGCGTTCCGCGCGGACGGACCGCTGTTCTCGTCCCTGCGGATGGCCGACGGGCCGCTGATCGTGCACGACTTCGAACGGCTGGACCGCAGCCCGTACCGCATCATCCTGTCCTGCTGCGACACCGCGCGGTTCGCCACGGTGGGCGCGGACGAACTCCTCGGCCTGGTGACGGCGCTGCTGCCGCTGGGCACGGCGGGGGTGGTGGCGTGCAGCGCGCCCGTCAACGACGCGGCGGTCGTCCCCCTCATGGTGGCCCTCCATGAAGCCCTGGGTACGGGGCTCTCCTTGGCGGAGGCCTTGCGCGACGCACGTGCCGGGCTTCCGGCCGACGCGTTGCACCAGGCCACGGGGTGGGCCTTCAGCGCCTTCGGGGCGGCGTGAGTCCGCCGTGGGCGGCTGCGGGTGGGTCGGGGCTGGTCGCGTAGTTCCCCGCGCCCCTTGAGGTGGGTCCACTGGACCGACCGGAAAGGGGCGCGGGACTGTGTCGATATGCGGCTCCGCCGCGTGGGCGCGAGCAACCACGAACCACCCGCAGCCGCCGACGAAACATGATCCCCGAGCCGTCAGGCGGTCCGGCGGGGCACGGTCGCGCCCAGCCGGGTGTACGCCCCGTACAGGTGATTCCCCACCGTGCGGACGGAAAGGGTGAGGCGTTCCGCGATCTGCCGGTTGCTCAGCCCTTCCGCGGCCAGCGCGACGATCTGCCGCTGACGGGCGGTGAGTTCACCGAGAGCAAGGCCCGCGAGCGCCGGCGTGCGGGCGTCCTCGCAGCGGCGGGCGAGAGCGACCGCACGCGTACGCGCGGTGCGGGCGGCGTGCGGTTCCCGGTGGGCGGAGACGGCCTGCGCGTGCGCCTCCGCGGCGAACAGCAGGAAGCCCCGCCGCTCGAACTCCTCGCCCACCCGGTCCAGCGCGGGCCCGTCGGCCCGCGCGAGGGCGTCGGCGTGGTCGGCGAAGACGCCGGTGAGCCGGCCGGCGGCACGCGCGGGGTTGCCGAGGCGTACGGCGTCGCAGGGGTCGCCGTACGCCTCGGGGGTCCCTTCCGCGAGGGTGAGTTCGGTGCGGCAGGACGGGTCGGCGGGGGCGGTGCGCAGGCCCTCGCGTGCCCATGCGGCCGCCTCCCGCAGTGCGCCGCGCAGCCGCGCGTACCGGGCGCGCAGGGCCGCGTACCCGGCCGGGACCGGCGTCCCCTCGCCCACGAGCCAGTCCCCGACGGGCGCCGGGTCCGCCGTCACGTCGGCCTGTTCGATCCGCCGGGTCAGTTCCGTCGACTCGGCGGCCAGGGCGGGGGCGCACTCCTCGGGTGTGCGGGCGAGCCGGCGGGCGCGCAGCCGGCCGGCGGCGGCCCGCAGGACCGGGCCGTGCAGGGGGTGGGCGAGGCGGACACCGCCGTGGCCGTCCACGTGGACCAGGCCCGCGGTCTCCAGGCGTTCCAGGACGGTGAGGTCGAGGCCGTCGCCGTCGCCGTCGAGCGGGAGGGGTTCGGCGAAGGCGAGGCGGTCGAGCGTCTCGCGCTCCTCGGGGCGGGCGCGGTCCAGGAGGTGGGCGGTGCGTTCGCGTACGGCCGGGGTCAGGGGCAGCGGGCCCCGCCCTTCCCAGGTGCCCGGGGAGCCGGTGGGCCGGCCGTGTTCGCGTACCGCGTCCGACAGGTCGCGCAGCAGCCGCAGATCCCCGTCGCACAGCCGGTGCAGCCGGTTCGCGGTGAGCGGCTCGGGGGCGGAATCCGCGTCCGCCGCGAGCAGCCGCGCGGTGTCCTCCCGGGGCAGCGGCGGCAGGGCGAGCCGGGGCAGCAGCTCCCCGGTCCACAGCCGGGACACGGCGGCGGGCACCGGCTCGCCGTCGGTGACGACGATCAGCAGCCGGGTGCGTCCGTGCACGGTGAGCTGGTGGACCAGGGCGGCGGAGGCGTCGTCGAGCAGATGGGCGTCGTCGACGAACAGCGTGCGCACGCCGGACAGTCGGCGCAGCGCGTGGTGCAGGGTGGCGGGCTCGGGCAGCAGCGGGGCGAAGGCGGCGAAGGGCAGGTGCCGGGTTCCCGGCGTCCCGGTGACACGGGCGCAGTCGGTGCCCCGTACCGCCTCGGTGACGAGCCGGGTCTTGCCCCGTCCCGCCGGTCCGGTCACCACGAGTCCGCGCCCCGCGCCGGTCAGCGAGCGCCGTACCAGGTCGAGTTCGTCCTCCCGGCCGGTGAACGGCCAGGGCGCCCGCAGTGTCGTCGCGTCCTTCTCGTACGGACCGGTGGCATCGCGTCGCAAGGTCATCACGAGAACAGGAGCACGGATACTCAAGCCTGATACAGGGCCACTTGAGCAGACCCCGACTCAGGCGCCCGGGGCGGCGGCACGGCAGCCTGTGATCCATGACCGTCCGCCACTGCTCGCTGCCGCCGCAGCCGGCTCCCGCGTATCCGCCGGGCCTGGCCGCCGAGCGGCTCGGCGCGCTGATCGGCGGGCGGCGGCTGTGGGTCGACGGCACCGTGCTGCACTACTGCTTCTTCGGCGACGACACCGCGGGGTCGGAGATCGCCGTGCCCGGGACCGGGCGGACCCGGTGGGTTCCGTGGGGCGGGGCCGAGGAGCAGCGGGAGGTGGTGCGCGAGTGCTTCGAGGAGTGGCGGGGGCTCGGGCCGGGCCTGACGTTCACCGAGGTCCGCGACCGCACCGAGGCGGAGCTGCGCATCGGGTTCCAGCTCGGTGACGGCTCCTGGTCGGCCGTGGGCCGGGACGCGCTCCGGGTCGGTGTGCACGAGCGCACCATGAACTTCGGCTGGGACCTGACCGCACCGGGTGAACGCGCCACCGCCCTGCACCAGATCGGGCACGCGCTGGGAATGCTGCACGAGCACCAGAGCCCGTACGCCGGTATCCACTGGGACGACGAGGCCGTGTACGCCGAGCTGGCGGGCCCGCCGAACCACTGGAGCCGGGACAGGACGTACCACAACATCCTGCGCAGGCTCGGCCCGGACGAGGTCAACGGCTCCGTCTGGGATCCGCAGTCGATCATGCAGTACGCGTTGCCGCCGGGGCTGGTCCTGGAGCCGGAGCAGTACCACAGGGGTGTGCATCCGCCCGGCACCCTCTCCCCCGCCGACAAGGAGTTCGTGCTCCGCCGGTATCCGCCGGCCGATCCGCCGCTGCCACCGCCACTGGTGCCGTTCCGTTCGGTGCCGCTGGGTCTGGGCCCCGGTGAGCAGGCGGACTTCCGTATCGATCCGCCGGAGACCCGCGACTACACGGTGGGCACCTTCGGCGAGGCCGACCGGGTCGTCGTGCTCTTCGAGGAGCGGGACGGGGAGCCCCGTTTCCTCGCCGGCCACGACGACGGGGGGACCGCGCACAACGCGGCCGTCACGGCCCGGCTGGTCAAGGGCCGCCGCTATTACGTCCGGGTCCGCCTGTACTCCGCGTGGGGTCCGGGCGAGACGGCGGTCATGTGCTGGTGACGGCACCGACCGCGCACACCAGAGCCATTTCCGGCGCCGGGGGAGCGGCCGGGGGACGTCGGTCGCCTTCGGGGGAGGGTGACCGACGGCCCCCGGCCCACGCGCGACGAAGGGAGCCGTACCGGATGATTCCGGTACGGCTCCCTTCCGACTTCCGTCGGGACGACAGGATTTGAACCTGCGACCCCTTGACCCCCAGTCAAGTGCGCTACCAAGCTGCGCCACGTCCCGATGCGTTTCGCGCGGTGAACCGCGTGATCACGCAGGTCAACAGTACCTCATCGGGACGGCGGGGATGTCAGCCCCGTACGGCGGGGGACGGGGGCGTGACCTCCAGCGCGGCGGCGCGCTCGTTCAGCTCGCGCCACACCTTCGGGGCCACCGGGATGCCCCGTTCGCCCCGCTCGGCGGCGACGGCCGCGCTGCGCTCACCGGGGTAGTACACCCCGTCGGCCCCGTCGGCCACCGGCAGGCCCTTCAGCGTGGTCAGTGTGCCGTCCACGGCCGCGGTGAAGTCCGCCGTGCCGCCGCCGAAGGCGGCCGGGTCCAGGGCGATGAGCAGGGCGTTCTGGCGGTGTTCGCGGCCGGCCGGGTCGTCGGAGTGGAAGGACGAGAAGATCGGCGCGCCGACCAGCACGCTGGTGAGCAGTTCGAAGGCGAGGGACATGCCGGAGCCCTTGGCGCCGCCGAGCGGCAGCGGCATGACCGCCGCCGCGGGGTCGGTGGTGGGGGTGCCGTCCTCGGTGGCGGCGGCGTTCTCCGGCAGCCGGGTGCCGTTCGCCCTGGCCTGGCGGATCTTGCCCAGCGCGATGGTGGCGGTGGCCATGTCGAGCAGGAGTGGCGCGTGGCCGGCGGCCGGTACGGCGATGGCGAGGGGGCTGGTGGCGACGGCGGCGCCCTTGACGCCGGTGTAGCCCATGTTGGGCATCCCGGCGACGGAACGGAGACGGGCCTGACGGTGGAGCACCTGTCGGACGCGGACCGGATGGGCCACGACTGAGCAACCCCCGAAACAGCCGCGCGCAGTTCCCCGCGGACGCGGGGAACTGCGCGGCGGGAGCCGGGCTCAGCCGGTGGCGACCAGTTGCCGCGGCTCGCCGTCCCGCCGCTCCGACCGCGCGGTCCGCAGCGCGGCGATCCCGATGAAGACCATCGACGCCGTGCCGGCCATGGCGAAGGCCGTGAAGCCCCAGTCGCCCTTGTCCGCGGCGAGCAGCTGGCCGCCCAGCCACGGTCCGAAGACCGCGCCGAAGCGGCCCATGCCGGAGGTCCAGCCGACCGCCGTGGCGCGGTTGGCGGGGGCGGAGCCGATGGACACGGTCGCGTAGATCATCGTCTGGGCGCTGTTGAGGAACACGCCGGTGAGGAAGACGACCACGAAGGTCAGCGTCAGCGGCATGTGGACGCTGAGCAGGAAGACGCCGCAGGCGGTCAGCGCGAACCAGATCGCCGAGATGCGCGGGGCGCCGAAGCGGTCGGAGGCCCGGCCGGCGACCAGCATGCCCACGATGCCGCCGAGGTTGAACAGGACGACGAAGGTGAGCGCGGAGCCGAGTTCGTAGCCCTCGCTGCGCATCAGGGTGGGCAGCCAGGTGGCGACGCCGTAGACGAGGAGCAGGCCGCCGAAGGAGGCCAGCCAGTACAGCAGGGTCTGGACCCACTCGCCGCCGCGGAACAGGTTGAGCAGGTTGGCCCAGGGGGCGCCGGCGGCGGTCCGGTCCTTGGCGGCGGGCAGCTCGGCGTCGTAGCGGGTGGCCAGCGCGCGGGCCTCCTCCACTCGGCCGCGGGCGACGAGGAAGCTCAGCGACTCGGGCAGGAACCGGGCGAGCACGGGGACGAAGAGCAGCGGGACCACACAGACCCAGAAGGCGGCGCGCCAGCCGAGCGGCTCGACGATCCACAGGGCCACGTAGGCGGAGAGGATGCCGCCGGCGTGGTGGGCGGTCATCAGCAGGCCGATGGTGAGGGCGGCGCGAGCGCGCGGGGCGTAGTCGGAGACCATGCTGATCGCGGTGGGGAGCAGGCCGCCGAGGCCGAGGCCGGCCAGGGTCCGGCCGAGGCCGAAGACGGCGACGCCGTTCGAGACCGCGCAGAGGCCGGAGGCCAGCGAGAAGAGCGCGACGCAGGAGACCATCAGCTTCTTGCGGCCGATGCGGTCGGCGACCGTCCCCGCGGTCAGCGCGCCGACGAGCATGCCGAAGGTGGCGTAGCTGCCGAGGTCGCCGGCCTGGGCCGAGGTGATGCCGAGGGCCTTCTCCTCGAGCATGTGGGGCAGGACCGAGCCGTAGATGAACATGTCCAGGCCGTCGAAGAGGACGGCGAGCCAGCACAGGCCGACGACCAGCAGGGCCAGTCTGCTGCCGCGGGCGGACAGCGCGGAGGAGGAGGACATCGTTGTTTTCCTCTCGTCCAGGAGGAGTTTCCCTGGAGGGGACGTGTGATGGGGCGACGCTAAGGACCCCGCTCATTGAGTGTCAACACTTTTGTTGACAATCTCAGCAACAATTTGGGGGGTGGGGGGGGGGGGGGGGGGGGGGGGGGGGGGGGGGGGGGGGGGGGGGGGGGGGGGGGGGGGGGGGGGGGGGGGGGGGGGGGGGGGGGGGGGGGGGG
>NZ_JBITCL010000036.1:0-45672 GCF_044453165.1 Streptomyces sp. NPDC051740
CGCAAGCGCCGGGTTGCGCGAACACCCCCCGGCCGTGCGACTGCCCGCAGCTACGGGGGCGAGGCAGCAGGCCGCAGCTATGCGGGCAGGTGTCGGGCTGCGAAGGCGAGTTCCAGGCGGACCTGTTTGATGCGTTCGTCGACCACCAGGGAGCCGTGGCCCGCGTCGTAGCGGTAGACCTCGTGGACGGCGTCGCGGGATTCCAGGCGCTTGACGTAGTTCTCGATCTGCTGGATGGGGCAGCGGGGGTCGTTGACGCCCGCCGAGATGTAGACCGGGGCCTTGACCCGGTCGACGTAGGTGAGGGGCGAGGACGCCTCGAAGCGGTCGGGGACCTCCTCCGGGGTGCCGCCGAGCAGCGTGCGGTCCATCGCCTTCAGCGCTTCCATCTCGTCGTGGTACGCCGTGACGTAGTCGGCGACCGGTACCGCCGCGATGCCCAGCGCCCACGCGTCGGGCTGCGTACCGAGGCCGAGCAGGGTGAGGTAGCCGCCCCAGGAGCCGCCGGTGAGGATCAGCCGGGCCGGGTCGGCGAGACCGGAGGCGACCGCCCACTCCCGCACCGCCGCGATGTCCTCCAGCTCGATCAGGCCCACCCGGTGCTTCAGCGCGTCGGTCCAGGCGCGGCCGTACCCCGTGGAGCCCCGGTAGTTGACGCGGACCACCGCGTAGCCGTGGTCGACCCAGGCGGCCGGGCCGGCCGCGAAGGAGTCGCTGTCGTGCCAGGTGGGGCCGCCGTGGATGTCGAAGACGGTCGGGAGCGGACCGGTCGCGCCGGCCGGCTTCTGGACGAGCGCGTGGATACGGCCGCCGGGCCCCTCCACCCACACGTCCTCCACCGGGACCGACCCCGGCGACTTCATCCCGGGCGGGTCGAGGACCACTCCGCCCGCCGTGGACCGCACCGCCGGCGGCTGGGCCGCCGACGACCACAGGTACTCCACGCTGCCGTCGGGCCGGGCCGTCGCACCCGAGACCGCGCCGCGCGGGGTGGGGATCTCCACCAGCCGGCGCCCGGCCAGGTCGTAGCGGAACAGCTCGCCACGGGCCTCGAAGCCGTGCACGACGAGCAGCCCCGTACCGTCCGGACACCACTCGGCGCTCACGTCACCGGGCAGCTCCAGCGCGAGGTCGGTCTCCTCCCCCGTCGCCACGTCCCACACCAGCGGCTCCCAGCGTCCGCGCCGCTGGTGCCCGATGAGCAGCCGGGTGTCGCCCGCCACCGGCGCGAAGCCCAGCACCTCCAGGCCCAGCTCCCGGGTGCCGCCCTCGGTGTCGTCGAGCTCGGCGACCGTCGTACCGTCGGGCCGCAGCACCCGCAGCGCGGAGTGCATCGCGTCACCGTGCTCGGTGTGCTCCACGGCGATCAGCGAACCGTCGTGGGAGAGGTCCCCGACGCCCGCCGACTCACGGTGCCGGTAGATCTCCACGGGCCCCTCTCCCGTACGGGCCAGGTGGATCGTCGTACCGTCCTCGTCCGTGGAACGGCCCACGACCGCCGTACGGCCGTCCCGGCCCAGCGCGAGACCGGCGGGGTACGAAGGATCCAGGCCCGGTGCCGCGAGCTCGTCCTCGCCGCCCGCGAACCGCTGCCGGCGCCACACGCCGAACTCGTCGCCGTCCTTGTCGTCGAACCACCAGATCCACTCGCCGTCCGGCGAGAGCACGCCGTCCGTCGTGCCGTTGGGCCGGTCCGTCACCTGCCGCTGCTCGCCCGTCGCCCGGTCCCAGGCGTACAGCTCGTACGTCCCCGTCGCGTTCGACACGAACAGGGAGCGGTCGGGGGCGTCCTCCGCCCAGTCGGGCAGGGACACCCGGGGCGCCCGGAAGCGCTTCTCCCAGTCGGGCATGCCCGCGCCCTGTTCCACTCGCTCGGTCTGGTGGTCCGCCCGGCCCGGCCCGTCGGACCCGTTGCTCTCAGTCATGACCCCATACTGCCCGTCCGGGAGGACATCGCGCCGCCGAGGCCCCCAGCCTGTGGACAACTTCTTCCCGATCCTTCACCGGCCTCTCGTCGGGACCGCCCGCCGCACGGCGACCCCGCGGACCGGGAACCACCCGCGGGCCCGTACCGTTGAAGGCGTGTACCGGTTTCTGCTGACGCCCCGCTGGTGGGGGATCAACGTCTTCCTGCTGCTCTCCATCCCCTTCTGCGTCTTCATGGGGTCCTGGCAGCTGGGCCGGTTCGAGGACAGGGTGGACAACCACCGCGACGCCGAGGCGCGCATCGCCACGGACAAGCGGGAGGCGGCCAGGCCGCTGGACGACCTGCTGCCCGTGACCAAGGCCACCTCCGGCAAGCAGGCCACGGTGAGCGGCCGGTACGACACCCAGCTGCTCGTGCCCGACCGCAAGCTGGACGACAAGGACGGCTACTACGTCCTGACCCTGCTGCGCACCGACACCGGCCGGGCGCTGCCCGTCGTCCGGGGCTGGCTGCCCGGCACCCCCGACCCGGCGAGGACGCCCGCGGCGCCCACCGGCGAGGTCACCGTCACCGGCGCGCTCCAGGCGTCCGAGACACCGGGCAGCAACGGCGTCAGCGCCCGCGGCGGCCTGCCCGAGGGGCAGACGGCGGCGATCAGCTCGGCGTCGCTGGTGAACCTCGTGGAGTACGACGTGCACGACGCCTGGCTCACGCTCAACCGCGGCGACTCCGGCATGAAGGCGGTGCCGGCGACCGCCCCGAGCGGCACCGGCCTTGACCTGAAGGCGTTCCAGAACCTCGGCTACACCGCCGAGTGGTTCGCCTTCGTGGGCTTCGTGATCTTCATGTGGTTCCGTCTGTTCCGCCGCGAGCTGGAGTTCGTCCGCGACGCGGAACTGGGCCTGGTCCCGGACGGGGACAACGAGGACGGGAAGCGGGAACCGGAGCGGCCGAGTCCGTCAGCGGTCTGACACCGGGCCGACAGCCGGCAACGGACCGGGGCCCGGAGGCCCGCCCCCGCCACAGGATCACACCGCCGACAGCAGCCCCGTGAAGTACACCGTGCCCGCGCACGCGTTGCTCACCGTCGTGGTGGCCGAACCCGAGCCCGTGGGCGGCGTGTACGTCACCGCCACGCTGCCGTCTCCCGTGCCGTCCTCCCCGACCAGCTGGGTGACCATGCCGCTGTCGGTGCCCGTGGACGCGCCGGTCGTCGTGGTCGGGGCGCCGGTCGGTGTCGGGTCGGGCGAGGGGCCGCCGGTGCTGCCGCCCGTGCTGTCGCCCGGAGCCGCGCAGGTCTCGGAGGGCACCCAGGCGAACTTCACCTCGTACGCCGCACCCGGCTTGAGCACCAGCTCCACGACCTCCAGGGAGGGATCGGGCAGTCCGGCCGCCGCGTCCCCCGCCACATGCCGCGCCGAGGTCACCTTGGTGGCGTCGGCCGCGCCCTGCGGAGCCGGGGTCACGCTCCCGGCGCCCTCGACGGTACAGCTCGCGGTGGAGACGTTGACGACCCGGAAGGAGCCGTAGACCGCGCCCGTGGACTCGGGGGCGGTGCTGGACGCGGTCGCCGGGCCGAGCTGGGCGGCGGTGCAGACGGGCACCCCGGCGGCGACGTCGGCCGAGGGGTCGGCGCCCTCCGTCGCCCCCGTACCGGAGCCGGTGCTCGCGCCGCCCTCGTCCTGTTCCTTCTTGTCGCCCTTGCCGGTCCCCTCGACCTGGTCCGAGGCGCCGCCCGTGGTGCTCTCCCCGCCCTCCGGGTCCTCGCCCTGACCGGTGCCGCCCTGCGCCTGCGCGGCATGACCGACGGCGGAGGGGTCGGCGTCGGAGCCGGTGACGCCGGAGACGTGGACGAGGGCGGGGACGGCGGTGCCGAGGAAGAGGGCGGCGGCGGCCACGCCGACGAGGGCCTGGCGCTTGCGGGCCCGGCGGGCGGGGACGGCCCGGCGCAGATAGTCCAGGGTGCCGTCGCCCGGCTCCACCTCCCGCACCGCCCGGTGCAGCAGGGTGCGCAGTGCCAGCTCGTCCGCGTCGAGCCCCTCGGAGCCCTGTTCGTCCAGGCCGTCGTTCACAGTTCCGTTCCCAGCGTGCGTGTGCTCCGGCTCGTTCCCGTCGCCGGTTTCCCTTACGTCCCCGGGCGCGGGCACGCCCCCGGACTCCCGCGCGGCCCCGGACGGACGCGAGCCCTCCGGCCCGCGCTCCTCGCGCCGCGCGTCCTTGCCCTCGCTCATGCCGGCGCCTCCATGGCCAGCCGCAGCGCCGCGATACCGCGTGAGCCGTACGCCTTCACCGAGCCCAGCGAGATGCCGAGGGTCTCGGCGACCTGCGCCTCCGTCATGTCCGCGAAGTAGCGCAGCACCAGCACCTCGCGCTGGCGGCGCTGGAGCCCCTTCATCGCCTTGATCAGCGAGTCGCGCTCCAGCTGGTCGTAGGCGCCCTCCTCCGCGCTCGCCATGTCGGGCATGGGCTTGGAGAGCAGCTTGAGGCCGAGGATGCGGCGGCGCAGCGCGGAACGGGACAGGTTGACGACCGTCTGGCGCAGATAGGCCAGGGTCTTCTCCGGGTCCCGGACGCGTTTGCGGGCGGAGTGGACGCGGATGAACGCCTCCTGCACGACGTCCTCGCAGGAGGCGGTGTCGTCGAGGAGGAGTGCCGCGAGACCCAGCAGCGAGCGGTAGTGCGCGCGGTAGGTCTCGGTGAGATGGTCGACGGTGGTGCCGGCCGCCACGACGTCGTCGGTGCCGTCACGCTGTCCTGGTATGCGGGCGGGGCGCGCTGCGGGCATGGGCGCGATCACCGGCATGCCGCCGCCGGACGCACCGGGCATGCGGGGTCGGTGAGCCTGACGGGGCGGCCGTAGGGCCGTGCCGCGCGGCGCTGTGAAGTCGAGTACCTCAGCCACGCCAGTTGGACACGCTTCCCCTCGTAAGGGTTGTACGTGCCGGGCGTCACTTTTGCGGCGGCCGGTGTGGCCGGCCGCCCGCCCGCGTCGGGCAGCACCACCGACAGCGCATCAAATGCCCTCATGCGTCCCGCTCTTCCCCTGTATTCCATATGAACGGACGTCCCCGCGCCCGGCTCCGGACGTCCCCACGTCCGGAGAGCAGCGCCCCCACGCCCCCCGGTAAGGGTGACCGCAAAGACGCTCCCCGCCCTCCGCGCGGTTGCGGAGAACGGGGAGGTGAATCCTCGTGCAAGCCCCGTACAGGCCCTGCTCAATCCTCCGCCGCCGAAACGGCCTGATCAAGAGGCGTCCAGCCGGGAATCCGGCTCACAGGGCTTACACAGATCCTACAAACGAATGCTGTGCGATCCAGAACTTTTTACCGTTCAACCGCCACGAGTTCGGCGATCTGGGTGGTGTTCAGCGCCGCCCCCTTGCGCAGGTTGTCCCCGCACACGAAGAGCTCCAGCGCGGTGGGGTCGTCCAGGGCCCGCCGTACCCGCCCGACCCAGGTCGGATCGGTGCCGACGACGTCGGCGGGGGTGGGGAACTCCCCCGCCGCCGGGTTGTCGAACAGGACCACGCCGGGCGCCGTGGCGAGGATCTCGCGCGCCTTGTCGACGGTGACCTCGCCCTCGAAGCGGGCGTGCACGGTGAGGGAGTGCGTGGTGACCACCGGGACGCGTACGCAGGTGACCGCCACGGGCAGGGAGGGCAGGCCGAGGATCTTGCGGGACTCGTCCCGGACCTTCATCTCCTCCGAGGACCAGCCGTCCTCGCGCAGCGACCCGGCCCACGGTACGACGTTCAGCGCGACCGGCTCCGGGAACGGCCCGGTGTTGTCCCCCACGGCCCGCCGTACGTCACCGGGGTGGGTCCCCAGCTCCGTGCCGGCCACCAGGGAGAGCTGCTCGCGCAGGGTGCGTACGCCCGCGTGTCCGGCGCCGCTGACCGCCTGGTACGAGGAGACCACCAGCTCGCGCAGCCCGAACTCGGCGTGCAGCGCGCCCAGCGCGACGATCATCGACAGGGTGGTGCAGTTCGGGTTGGCGACGATCCCGCGCGGGCGCCTCCGCACGGCGTGCGGGTTGACCTCGGGGACGACGAGGGGCACGTCCGGGTCCATCCGGAACGCGCCCGAGTTGTCGACCACCACCGCGCCCCGCGCGGCGGCGAGGGGCGCCCACCGCTCGGCGACCTCGTCGGGTACGTCGAACATCGCGACGTCGACCCCGTCGAAGGCCTCCTCGGTGAGCGCCACGACCTCGGTCTCCTCCCCGCGCACGGCCAGCTTGCGGCCGGCCGAGCGCGGGGAGGCGACGAGTCTGATCTCGCCCCAGACGTCCGCCCGCTGGGACAGGATCTGGAGCATGACCGTGCCGACGGCCCCGGTCGCTCCCACGACCGCGAGCGTCGGCCGCCCGGAACGTCCGGGTCCCTCGGTACCGGCCATCAGCGGCCGGTGCCTCCGTAGACCACGGCCTCGTCGCTGTCGGAGTCGAGACCGAACGCCGAGTGCACGGCGCGGACGGCCTCCGGCACGTCGTCCTTGCGGGTGACGACCGAGATGCGGATCTCGGAGGTCGAGATCAGCTCGATGTTCACGCCGGCGTCGCTGAGCGCCGTGAAGAAATCGGCGGTGACGCCCGGGTTGGTCTTCATACCGGCGCCGACCAGGGAGATCTTGCCGATCTGGTCGTCGTAGCGCAGGGAGTCGAAGCCGATGGCGCCCTTGTTCTTCTCCAGCGCGTCGATGGCCTTGCGGCCCTCGGTCTTCGGCAGGGTGAAGGAGATGTCCGTCAGGCCCGTGGACGCGGCGGACACGTTCTGCACGACCATGTCGATGTTGATCTCGGCATCGGCGATCGTGCGGAAGATCGAGGCGGCCTCGCCGGGCTTGTCCGGCACACCGACGACCGTGACCTTGGCCTCGGAGGTGTCGTGCGCGACACCGGAGATGAGAGCCTGCTCCACCTGCTTGTCCCCTTGCTTCATCGGCTCACTGCTGACCCACGTGCCCTGCAGTCCGCTGAAGGACGAACGGACGTGGATCGGGATGTTGTACCGGCGGGCGTACTCCACACAGCGGTGGAGCAGCACCTTGGACCCGGAGGCCGCCAGTTCGAGCATGTCCTCGAACGCGATCCAGTCGATCTTCCGGGCCTTCGTCACCACGCGCGGGTCGGCGGTGAACACACCGTCGACGTCCGTGTAGATCTCGCACACCTCGGCGTCGAGCGCGGCGGCGAGGGCGACGGCGGTGGTGTCGGAGCCGCCGCGGCCGAGCGTGGTGATGTCCTTGGTGTCCTGGCTGACGCCCTGGAAACCGGCGACGATGGCGATGTTGCCCTCGTCCACCGAGGCCTTGATCCGGCCCGGCGTGACATCGATGATGCGGGCTTTGTTGTGGACCGAGTCGGTGATGACACCTGCCTGGCTGCCGGTGAAGCTCTGGGCGTTGTGGCCCAGGTTTTTGATCGCCATGGCCAGCAGGGCCATGGAGATCCGCTCTCCGGCGGTCAGCAGCATGTCGAGCTCGCGCCCGGCAGGGATCGGGGAAACCTGCTCGGCGAGATCGATCAGCTCGTCCGTCGTGTCGCCCATCGCGGAAACCACGGCGACCACCTGGTGGCCGTTCTTCTTGGCTTCCACGATCCTCTTGGCGACGCGCTTGATGCCTTCGGCATCGGCTACGGAGGAGCCTCCGTACTTCTGCACGACAAGGCCCACGTGCGCTCCTCGCTCAGTCCGTCGTTTTCCACAGTCCGCACACATATGTGTGCGCTGCGGTCGGTTCAGTCTATCGAGCGCCCGAAAAACCCCTCCGCGATATCGCATGGTGAGACTCCCCGGCGCCCGTGCAGGGGGCTCATGCCCATCCCGGCGCGGCCCACTCGGGAAAGTGCCCCGCGTCACACGCGGGCTCAGTCGACGAGGTCCTTGAGTGGTTCGGTGTCGAGGGTGATGTTCACGGGGTCGGGGAGCTTCACGGCGGCACCGAAGGGGAGTTTCTCCTGGTGACGGTAGCGGCCGTCCTCCGGCTGGTTGAACACGACGACCGAGCGGTCGTCCCGGTCGATGAGGAGGTACACGGGGATGCCTGCGGCGGCGTAACCGTCGGGCTTCTCGACTCGGTCGCGCCGGTGGGTGTCGGAATCGTGCGACGTGACCTCCACGGCCATGAGCACGCCCTCCGTCTCCGACCAGTCCCCGTGCCCCTTCGCGAATCCGAAGGGAGCCAGAACCCCGTCGGGGCGAGCCCTGCCCTTGCGGTAGGTCTCGACCTTCATGCCCCGGTCCCCGTAAAGCCACAGCTCCGGGCGGTGCTGCATGCACAGCCTCTGCAACCAGGCCACGATCTGGTCGTGGTTACCATCCGTCACCGCCTTGACCTGGACCTTCCCGTTGATGAACTCCAGCCGCACGGTCTCGGGAGCATGGCGTTCCAGCTCCTCGAACTCCTCGACGGACATCTGCGGCCGGTGTTCGGTCGTGGGGGTCATGGCGTCGCCTCCTCGACACCATGGTGCCCCGACCGGTACCTCCCGCACGCTCATTCGTCCCTCCTCTCCGGCCGGCCGTCCGAGGACCTTCGTGCTCGTCGTCCGCGGGACGGAAGAGCCGGTCGATCCGCGCGTCGGCCTCCGCGGTCTCCTCTTCGGTGAAGGGCCCGTGCTCCGCCTCGTACTCCCGCATGGCCGTGAGCCCGGCGGCACGCGGCTGCTGGTGATCCGGACGCGCGTCGGGGTATTCCTCCACCGCGACCACGGCTTCGACCGGCCGCCGACAGGACTCGGCGTACGCCTTCAGGCGCTCGGTCAGGTCCCCGCCGAGAGACATGGGCAGGCCACCGCCGCCGGGGACTGTCACCTGTTCCGTCCCTTCGGCGAGGTCAGTCCCGCCGCGCGGCGGAGGGCGTCGACGCGTTCGGTGACATCGACGACCTCGTCGGCGCCCTCGAGGCCGCCGCTCCCCCGGGGGCCGGGGAGGAACGTGTCAGGCACAGCCCCGTAGAAGACCACCGGCCCTTCCGCCTCGATCTCGGCCATGCACTCCCGGCACAGGCCGTGCGCGATCTCCGTCGTCCGCTCGTCCGCGTCGCACAGCCCGCAGACCATGAGCACGCGGGTCACCTGTGCCCGACGGCCGGCCTTCTGCCGGACCTTCACCTTCTTCGGAGGCATTTTCCTCTCCAATCGGTTGCGGGCGAGTCCGCCCGGGTTGTCGACGGCGGGCGGCAGCCCGTCGGTCAGTGCCTTCGTGATGTCCTGCGGGCTCGCGCCATGGGCCAGCCACTGGGCGGCGAGGGGTTCGAGGGAACGGCAGTCGCCGTCGGACAACGGCATACGGCCATCGACCGCACCGGCCTCGGCGAGGGCTTGGTACGCGGCGCTGGGCTGCTCGGCGACGGGCTCTTCCCGCTCGCTCTCCGCAGCCGCTTCCGCCGCCGCCTGCTCGGCTTCCGCCACGACTTCCGTGTCGGCCTCCTCCTCGACCCGCGTCAGCCCGGGGAAGTAGTGCTCGGTCACGTCCTTGCCGTGGCGCTCCCGTGCGAAGTTCTCCCACCACTCGGCCGACCTGCGGGTACGCGACCAGTACGTGCGGGTCACCCACCGCATCGAGTTGTCCTCGACGGTGATGTGCTCCCTGATCCAGCGCAGATGCCCGGCGACCACGATGCGGCCCAGCGAGACACGGACGGCCTGCTGGCCGTAGCGGGGGTGCACGGCGGCGATGGCCTTGTGGCCCATCGCGTGTCCCTCTTCGAGGTGGTCGACGAAGACGGCGATCTCGGCGTCACGCGGGAGCAGATGTGCGAAGTCCGGGTCGGCGTGCGGGTCCTCGTCACCTGCGTGACGCTTTCCGTACCCCGTATTGGCCATGGGGTGGGACGGGGAGGGGAGGGCGGGACTAGGGTGGGCGCAAGCCACGGTCGGGGCTCCTCGATTTCTAGGGTATCGAGGTCCCTCGATACGTAGGTCAGGCCCCGGATCGGTGTTGGTGCACCGCCGGGGCCGACTCATGTGCTGGTCGTTTGCCGCGAACCTAGAGCCGCGTGACACAGCGAAGCAAGCCGATCACGGATCGTCACTCTTACGAGGTACGCCGACTCAACTCACGTTCAGGCTTGGTTGGTTGGATATTTCAACCACACCAGGAAACCCAGGGGAAGAGCTCGGAGCCCGAAGCTCAAGCTCCGGGCTGAACTGCGGAAACGAACGCCGACCAGGCAGGCGCGGCGATACGGAGTTCGGGGCCCGCGAGGTTCTTGGAGTCGCGGACGTGGACGGCACCGCAGTGGGCGACCTCGACGCAGGCGCCGCCCTCGCTGTCGCTGTGACTCGACTTGAACCACGCCAGTGCGACCTCGACGCAGTTGCCGCCCTCGCTGTCGCTGTGACTCGACTTGAACCACTTCAGCTGGTCGCTCACGGCTGATTCACCATCCGCTCGATGAGGCGGACCGACTCGTCGGGGTCGAGGGCCCGCGTGCGGATCATGCTAAGCCGCTCGGTCACACGGCTGACAACCCCTGGTTCGGCCGAAAGCTCGCTGACGAACGCGCCCTCCGTGAAGGCGAATCGCTCGTGATCGTGCCCCTCCACCAGCACCATGGGACCCTCCAGCGCATTCGCGAACGCCCGCTCGAAGGGCAGCACCTGCACCACGACATTGCGCAGCCGGGAAACCTCCAGCAACCGCTCGAGCTGCTCCGCGTCCACCAACGAGCCGCGCAGGACGGCCTCGTAGAGGACGAAGCTCAGCCCGACCGGCGGCTTGCGCTCCGTGAGGATGGCCTGCCGTTCCATCCGGGCCGCCACCCGCTCCTCCACCGTCTCCTCGTCCAGCGGCGGGATCCGGTTGTCGATGAGCGCCCGCGCGTACGCCTGGGTCTGCAACAGGCCTGGGATCAGAGTGACTTCGTACGTCCAGAGGCTCGTAGCCTCCCGCTCCCGCTCGATGAAGTCCACCGCCCGCGTGGAGTACCGCTCCCTGCGCACGTACTCCTTCGCCGCACTCAGCATCCCCTGTGCGCCGCACAGTTCGTCCGCCACGTCGAGCACCCTGGGCGACGGCATCCGCACGCCGCGCTCCATGGACGCGATGGTCTCCGGGGCGTAGTTGGCCGCGGCGGCCAGCGCCTCACGGCTGACGTTGGCCATGGTGCGCCAGCGCTTCAGCTGGTTCCCGCTGTAGCACCAGGCCGCGGGTGGCTGGGAATTGTTGTTCGGGACCGGCACGACACCCACCTCCGACTGGTACACCACGGCGCGAGTCTCCACGGTGGCCACCGAGCGTAGACCGTACGGCATCACCGCGTGACCGCGACGAGTGCGATTCACCGTCCTGTATGAACGACCGCCTCCGTCACCGGCCGCACGTCGTCGGCTACGTCGGCGTCTCCGCCCTGGACGGCAACACCTGGCCGCTGCGCTGGTACAGCGAACCGACGCCCATCGCGCCCCACGTCACGTCCGAGGCGTTGCTCGGGTTGCTCCGCACACCGGTCAGGCCTCACCCGCCGTACGGTCGCCGTACTCGATCGTCACAGTGATCCTGGCCCCGAGCGCCTCCGCGTACGCACGCATGGTCTCCAGGTTGTGGATCTCTCCCCGTTCGATCTGGGAGGCCCTCGCCTGGGAGATCCCCACCGACGCGGCCGCCTGGGCCTGTGTCAGCCCCTGCTCCTCACGGATCTCACGCAGGTGGTGTCCCGCCACGTAGACCTCCGTCGCCGTACGAGCGGCCCGCTTGCGGGATTCCCACTCGGTGTCGGGCACCTCGGGCCGGCTCTCGCGGATCCGACGCTTGACGTCGGCCCAGCCGCTGTACCGGCTCATCACGCCTCTCCGCCCTCCGCCACCACGTAGCCGGGTACGGACGGCCAGCGGACGGTCAGTACCACCGACTCCTCCTCCGCGAACCAGGAGTGGTCGGTTCCGTGTCCCCATACGACGTAGTCGCCCTGTTCTTCCAGAAGGACGCTGCGGCCGGGGAGTTCGACTCGGAAACGGCCGCTGACGAGGACCAGGAGGGCTGTGCGTTCCTCGCCGCTCACCCACTGCGTTCGCTCGTCGCCACGTGGGTGGACGCCCCACTTGATCTCCACCGCCTCGCTGTGGCGAGGATCCCCGGCGTCCTTGAAGTGCCCGAGGAGCCAGCCCCGGTCCAGCGCCGCGTCCCTGCCCGCGTTGCCCACGTACACGCTGTCGTTCACGCGGCGGACGCTAGCAGGGGCACCCCTCCCAAAAAAGCGTGAACACACTGGCCGATACTGTCCATCAAGCGTTCATTTGAGCAATTAATGGACATTCACCTGCTATGTGCTCACGCTTTTTCTGATCACGTGACCGGGCGGACGCCCAGCGGGGTGCCGATCTCCTCGGCCATGACCTTGCCCGCCTCGAACTCCAGGGTGTCGTCGCCCATGCCCTGGTCGGTGTCGAGGCCGTCGAGTTCGGCGAGGGGCTGGTTCAGGCGGACGTGGGCGACCACCGACTGCAGGGCGCGCAACGCCGCGGACGCGGTGGAGCCCCAGTTGGAGAAGTAGGAGAACTGCCACCACCACAGGGCCTCCGTGGTGCGGCCGGCCCTGTAGTGGACCATGCCGTGGCGGAGGTCGGTGATGACGTCGGTGAGGTCGTCGGAGATGCGGGCCGGGACCGGGGCCCGGCGCGGCTCGTAGGGGTCGAAGACCTCCGAGTAGACGTCGATCGGGTCGAGCATGCGGGCCAGGTTCTCGCGGAGTTCGTCCACGTCGGCCTCCGGGCCCGGGTCGGGCTCGTAGCGCTCGTCGGGGACGATGTCCTCGTGCGCGCCCAGGCGGCCGCCGGCCAGGAGGAGCTGGGAGACCTCCAGGAGGAGGAAGGGGACCGCCGAGTCCGGCTCGTCGCCCTTCGCGACCTCCGTGACGGCGACCAGGAAGCTCTCGATCTGGTCGGCGATCTGGACGGCGAAGTCGTCGGGGTTCTGTTCCGTCGCGTGCAGCGTGGCGTCAGACATCTAGGAGTCGTCTCCCCTCGAAGGCGCGGCCGAGGGTCACCTCGTCCGCGTATTCCAGGTCGCCACCCACCGGGAGGCCGCTGGCCAGGCGGGTGACCTTCAGGCCCATGGGCTTGATCATGCGGGCGAGGTACGTCGCCGTCGCCTCGCCTTCCAGATTCGGGTCCGTGGCCAGGATCAGCTCCGTGACCGTACCGTCGGCCAACCGCGCGAGAAGTTCTCGTATCCGCAGGTCGTCCGGGCCGACCCCGTCGATCGGGCTGATCGCGCCGCCGAGGACGTGGTAGCGGCCCCGGAACTCACGGGTGCGCTCGATCGCCACGACGTCCTTCGGCTCCTCCACGACGCAGATGACGGCCGGGTCGCGGCGGGTGTCGCGGCAGATGTTGCACTGCTCCTCCTGCGCGACGTTCCCACAGGTCGCGCAGAAGCGGACCTTCGCCTTGACCTCCATCAGCGCGTGCGCCAGACGCCGCACGTCCGTCGGTTCCGCCTGGAGGATGTGGAAGGCGATCCGCTGCGCGCTCTTGGGACCGACGCCGGGCAGCCGCCCCAGTTCGTCGATGAGGTCCTGGACCACGCCTTCGTACAACGGACTGCCGTCCCTTCCTGGTGTTCCTTCAGTACGTACGGTAAAGGCCCGCGGGCCGTCTCCGAAAGGTTCGAGGGGTCGATTCGAGAAGTCAGAAGGGGAGGCCGGGGAGACCGCCGCCGCCCAGCCCCTGGGCCAGCGGGCCGAGCTTCTGCTGCTGGAGGGCCTGGGCGTTCTCGTTGGCCGCCTGGACCGCCGCGACGATCAGGTCGGCGAGGGTCTCGGTGTCCTCCGGGTCCACCGCCTTCGGGTCGATGACGAGGCCGCGCAGCTCGCCGGAGCCGGTGACGGTGGCCTTCACCAGGCCGCCTCCCGACTGTCCGTCGACCTCGGTCCTCGCCAGCTCCTCCTGGGCCCGGGCCAGGTCCTGCTGCATCTTCTGGGCCTGCTGGAGCAGCTGCTGCATGTTCGGCTGGCCACCACCGGGGATCACGATTCGGCTCCTTGGTCGGTCCGTCGGTAAGGGTTTTACCGTTCGGCACGAGCCTACGTGGTCGCGGGGGCCGCTGCCCCGACACTCTTTCGAGTGAGTCACGGTGGGGGCCCTATACCTGATCACGGCCATCTTCCGGACGAAAAAGAGCCCGAACCCCCGGCGCCGCCACCCATTGGGCGGTAGGAAGGGTCAGGCGCGTGAGCACCTGGCGTCACACTTCACGGACGGACAGTACGCGGAATCAGCAGGGGTCAGTAGGGAGATACCGGGTGGGTCAGCCGGAGATGCAGCCCGAGGGTCGGCCTCAGGACGGGCGGGGCGAAGGGGCGGCCGGGCCCTGGCCGGACGACCTGGAGGGGCGGGAGTTCCCGCTCGGGGACTGGGGCGAGCCGGCGGCCCGGCTGGACGAGCTGTACCGGTGGGTGGAGCGCGGCGCGCTGGACACGGCCGCCTGGTACCTCGCGGACCGGATGTGGAAGCGGCGGTGCGCGTGGGCGCTGCGGGCCGGGACGGCCGGGGGCGCGCTGACCGGGGCGGCGCTGCCGCTGCTCGATCTGACCGGGGTGGCCGACGGGGCCGCGCCCTGGGGTTATCTGGCGCTGCTGCTCGGGGTGGCCTGTGTGGCCGGGGACCGGTTCTTCGGGATGACGTCCGGCTGGATGCGGGACGTGGCGACCGCGCAGGCCGTGCAGCGGCGGTTGCAGGCGTTCCAGTTCGACTGGGCGTCGGAGTGCGTGCGCGAGGTGCTCGGCCCGGCGGACGGTACGGCGAGCGAGGCGGCCGAGCGCTGCCTGTCGGTGCTGCGGCGGTTCTCGGAGGACGTCACCGAGCTGGTGCGGGTCGAGACGGCCGACTGGATGGTGGAGTTCCGCACGGGTGGCGCGCCGCTGGGCATCCAGACGGCGGGCGCGGGACGCCCGGAGGGCTCCCTCCCGTACGGCCGCTTCCCGGCCCCGCAGGGGCCGGCCCGCCCCAACATGCCGCGGCAGCGTCCGCCCGAGCCGCGCTGAACCGGCACGTCACGTCACGGCACGTCCCGTCACCACGGCCACCAGGTTCTCCGCTCTCAGCCACTCCACCGTGCCGCCCCCGCCGCTGCCCGCACATCCGACCGGGCAGTCACCGCACGGCCGTACGAAGCGGTCGGCGGTCTCCGTTCTCGGGAGTTCGACGGACGTTCGACGACCGTGTGCGGTACGGGGTTTCAATCCCGCGTGTAGGTGAGCTGTTCGCCGTTGCCGGTGGTCACGCGCTGGAGGGAGCCGCCGGGAAGCAGGGTGACCTCGCTGGCGGAGCCCGGGGTGCAGGCGCCGCTCGGCTGCCCGACCGTCACGGAGGACGGGCCGAGCTCCAGCCGGTCGCCGGAGCCGGCGGTGAGCCGGGCCTCGAAGACGCAGTGGTAGGTGCCGTCGCCGGTGGGCCCGTCGGCGACGAGGGACATGACCGTGTCACCGGCCTCGCCCTGCCGGATGGTCAGCCGGCGGGTGTGCTCACCGCTCGCGTTGTCGATGGTGGTGGACCAACTGCCCAGGTAGTCGGCGGGAACGGTGCCGTCCGCGGGGGCGGAGGTGCTGGGCGGCCGGGTGTCGTCGGGGGTGGTGGGGGCGGAACTCCGCGACGTGCCGCTGGGCGACGGGGGCGCGGTGGGGTCGCCACCGGCACGGTTGTCGGCGGCGCCGCCGCTCATCAGCGCGTACACGGTGCCACCGGCGGCGAGTGCGACGACCAGCGCGATCACCACGAGCAGCACGGTGGAACGGTTGTCCCGACGCGGCTCGGACACCGGCCCGTACGGCGGCGGCCCGTAGGGCGGGGTGTGGCCGACGACGGGCCCGTTGTAGGGGTAGCCGTACGCGGGCTGCTGGGGGTGCCCGTACGGGCCCGGGGACGAGGGCTGGGCGGGGGCGCCCTGACCGGCCACGAGGGTGGGCAGATGGTCGGCCCCCGGCTGCCCGGGCGGGGGCAGGGAGGCCGCACCGGCCACGGGCGGCCCGACGGAGTCGTCGGCGGCACGGGCGTGCTCGGCGGGACCTCCTGGCGCGGGTGCGCCGGATCCGGCCGGTCCGGGTGGCGTGGAGGGCCACGCCGCCGGTGCCGAAGCGGCGGCGTGGCCACCCGGATGCCCGGCGGGCGGCGTACCGGGGGTGGCCGCCCCGCCCGGACCGGCCGGCCCTGGCGGTACCGGCGGCCGGACAGCGGGAGGCGTGCCCGCCGGTGCGGGAGGCGCCGGGGTTTCCGGGTCCTCCGCGTCCAGGAGGCGGACCGCGTGGCGGCCGAGTTGGGCCACCAGGGCGCTCGGCAGCCAGGGGTCGCGGGAGCGGCCGCCGGTCACGGTGTCCTCCGCGCCGGTGCGTTCCAGCACCCGGTCGAGGGTGGGCCGGGCCGCCGGGTCCTTCTTCAGGCAGTCGCGTACGAGGTCGGCGATCCCCTCGGGCACGCCGGCCAGGTCGGGTTCCTCCTGGGCGATGCGGAACATCAGCGCGTGCACACCGCTGGCGGCGGTGCCGAACGGGAACGTGCCGGTGGCGGCGTAGGCGAGCACCGAGCCGAGGCAGAACACGTCGCAGGCGGGCGTGACGCGGTCGCCGCGCACCTGCTCGGGTGCCATGAAGCCGGGCGAGCCGACGAGCGCGCCGGTGCGGGTGAGCCCGCCGTCGGTCACCGTCTCCAGCGCCCGCGCGATCCCGAAGTCGATGACGCGCGGACCGTCGATGGTGACGAGCACGTTGGACGGCTTGAGGTCCCGGTGGATGATCCCCGCGGCGTGGATGTCCTTCAGCGCGTGCGCGAGACCGGCGGCGAGGATGCGTACCGAACGCTCGGGCAGCGCCCCGTGGTCGTGCCCGACCACCTGCTGGAGGCTGGGCCCGGCCACGTACCCGGTGGCCACCCACGGCACGGGCGCCTCGGTGTCCGCGTCGAGCACCGGGGCCGTCCAGTCGCCGCCGACCTGCCGCGCGGCGTGCACCTCCTGGCGGAAGCGCGCCCGGAACTCCTCCTGCTGGGCCAGTTCCCGGCGGATCAGCTTGACGGCGACGGTGCGTCCCCGGTCGGAGCGGGCGAGGTAGACCTGTCCCATGCCGCCGGCCCCGAGCCGGGCCAGCAGCCGGTACGCCCCGATTCCCGGTGGATCCCCGGGCCCGAGCTTGTCCATCGCCACGCCGCCTCCCCCCGATGAGCAACATCCCGAGGATAGTGCGGGGCCGGTACCCGGTGAGCTGGGCGATGTCTACGGTTCCGTAACAGGCGGTCCGAGTGTGTCCAGCACCGTGGACAGGCGTTCCAGCGCCTCCACCGCACGGGCGAGTTCCGCCTCCCCGTACGCCGCTCCGTACGCCTCCGCCAGCCGCCGTGCGAAGGCCGCGTGGCCGGGGTCGATGCGGCTGATCGCCGTGTGGCCCCGCTCCGTGGGGGCGAGGAGTTTGGCGCGGCGGTGGGCCGGGTTGGGCCGGTACTCGGCGAGTCCGCGCTCCACCAGCAGGTCGGCGACGCGCTGCACGCTCTGCCGGGTGATGCCCATGGCCCTGGCGATCCCGGAGACCGGCAGCGGCTCGCCGAGGACCGCGCCGAGCACCTGCCACCAGGCGGCGGTGAGCCCGGCGGGCCGGGCCAGCTCCTCGGCGACCGCGAGGAACTGGCCGTTCAGCCGGAAGGTGCCGAGCGCGCCCCTGCTGAGCAGGTCCTGACGTTCCTCGCTCACCGGGCCGTGGCCTTCGTGTACACGGCGTACGCCTCGGGGTCCGAGTCGTGGAACAGCCGGTACCAGGCGTCGGTCACCGTGTCGTCGTGGACGCCGAGCAGCCGGAGGATCTCGCGGGCGAAGGCGACGGGCTCGGTCGGCCCGGCGGTGACGAGGTTGCCGTCGGTGACCGCGTCGGCCTCGACGTACCGGTCGCCGCCCGCGTAGCCGGTCGCGGCGAGGTAGAAGGAGACGGCGCTGGTGTGCGCGCGCTCGTCGAGCAGCCCTTCGCGGGCGAGTCCGGCGGTGGCGCCGCAGATCGCGGCGACGGGCACACCGGCGTCGAGGAAGGCGCGGGCGGTGCGGGCGAAGGGGGCGAGGTCGTCGCCCTCGTCCCAGCGGTCGGCGCCGGGGAGGATCAGCAGCGCGCTGTCCTCGGGCCGCAGTTCGTCGAGCGCGAGGTCGGACAGGACGCGGAGTCCGCCGATGCCGGTGACGGGCTCCCCGGCCGGGGTGACCGTACGCACCTCGTAGCCGGCGCGCGCGAGATGCGCGGTGGCGTGACCGGTCTCCCAGTCGGCGAAGGTGTCGTAGAGGGCGAGGTGCACGGGCCTGCGGGTCATGACCGCTCCCTTGTGGGTACGCCAGCAGATGACAGTATATTGTCATTACGACAGCTTCCTGTCAATCACTCCTGTCGACACCCTGTCGCGGAAAGTCCCCCACCGCAGACAGGCCGCCGATGTCGCGGCCCCACGGCCCCGGCCTACCCTCGGCCACATGACCCCTCAGCCGAACCCCGAGGTCGGGGCCGCCGTCAAGGCCGCCGACCGTGCGCACGTCTTCCACTCCTGGTCCGCGCAGGAGCTCATCGACCCGCTCGCCGTCGCCGGGGCGGAGGGGTCGTACTTCTGGGACTACGACGGCCGGCGCTACCTCGACTTCACCAGCGGCCTCGTCTACACCAACATCGGCTACCAGCACCCGAAGGTCGTCGCCGCGATCCAGGAGCAGGCGGCGCGGATGACGACGTTCGCGCCCGCGTTCGCCGTCGAGGCGCGCTCGGAGGCGGCGCGGCTGATCGCCGAGCGGACCCCGGGCGACCTGGACAGGATCTTCTTCACCAACGGCGGCGCCGACGCCGTGGAGCACGCCCTGCGCATGGCGCGGCTGCACACCGGCCGCCCCAAGGTGCTCTCCGCGTACCGCTCGTACCACGGCGGCACCCAGCAGGCGGTCAACGTCACCGGTGACCCGCGCCGCTGGGCCTCCGACAGCGGCACGGCCGGGGTCGTGCACTTCTGGGCGCCGTTCCTGTACCGCTCCCGCTTCTACGCGGAGACCGAGGAGCAGGAGTGCGCGCGGGCGCTGGAGCACCTGGAGACGACGATCGCCTTCGAGGGGCCGTCGACCGTCGCCGCGGTCGTCCTGGAGACGATCCCGGGGACGGCGGGCATCATGCCGCCGCCCGCCGGCTATCTCGCCGGGGTGCGCGAGATCTGCGACAAGTACGGGATCGTCTTCGTCCTCGACGAGGTCATGGCCGGGTTCGGGCGGACCGGGAAGTGGTTCGCGGCGGACCTGTACGACGTCGTCCCGGACCTGATGACCTTCGCGAAGGGCGTGAACTCCGGGTACGTGCCGCTGGGCGGGGTCGCGATCTCCGGGGCGATCGCGGAGACGTTCGGGAAGCGGCCGTACCCGGGTGGCCTGACGTACTCGGGACACCCGCTGGCCTGCGCCGCCGCCGTCGCGACGATCGACGTGATGGCGGAGGAGGGCGTCGTCGAGAACGCGGCGGCCCTCGGCGCGTCCGTCGTCGGGCCGGGGCTGCGGGAGCTGGCGGAGCGGCACCCGAGCGTGGGCGAGGTGCGCGGGACCGGCATGTTCTGGGCGCTGGAGCTGGTGCGCGACCGGGAGACCCGCGAGCCGCTGGTGCCGTACAACGCGGCCGGTGAGGCGAACGCCCCGATGGCGGCCTTCGCCGCCGCCGCGAAGGAGGCCGGGATCTGGCCCTTCGTGAACATGAACCGCACGCATGTGGTGCCGCCGTGCAACGCGAGCGAGGCGGAGCTGAAGGAGGGTCTCGCGGCGCTGGACGCGGCCCTGTCGGTGGCGGACGGCTACGTGGAGTGACCACTCCGGGAGGCCGGTGCGAGCGGGTGCGAGGGGGTCCCCCCTCGCACCCCTTCGAACACTCCGGGGCCCGTCCGAACGCGTAAGGTGGCGTGCCCGTGGACATCCTGTGTGCACGCCACTCGAACGCGACGAGGGAGACGCCCCGACCATGCCCGGCTTCAGCGGCGGCGCCGTGACCCGCAGCACCCTGCGGCAGCAGATCGCGGACGCGCTCCGTGACGAGGTGCTGGCCGGCCGGCTCCAGCCGGGGCAGGAGTTCACCGTCAAGGAGATCGCCGACCAGTACGGCGTGTCCGCGACCCCCGTCCGGGAGGCGCTGGTCGACCTGTCGGCGCAGGGGCTGCTCGACGCCGACCAGCACCGGGGTTTCCGGGTGCACGAGTACTCCGCCGACGACTTCCGGGGCATGATCGAGGCCCGCACCCTGGTGACCGACGGGATGTTCCACGCGCTGGCCGACGGCCACATGGTCCACCTCCGGCCGGACGAGCCCCGGGTCGCCGCCGCCCTCGCCGGGGTGCGCAGACGCGGCGAGGAGGCGCAGCGCGCGGCCCTCGCCGGCGAGGTCACCGTCCTCATCGGCTACGACCTGCGCTTCTGGCGCGAACTCGGGTCCCTGTTCGGCAACCCGTACCTCACCGACTTCCTGCACCGGCTGCGCGTGCGGACCTGGGTGTGTGTGGTGCAGCGTCTGCGGCGGCTGCCCGATCTGCGCGGACACCTGTGGGCCGCGCACACCGATCTGGTCGACGCGCTGTCGCGCCGTGACATCGATGAGGCCCGCGCGGTCGTCGAGTCGTACGACACGCACGCGCTCTCCCTCGTGGAGGGGCTGACGGGCGGCGGGATGGGTAAGGGACCCGCACAAGGGCCGGTACGGGGGGAGCAGCCCGCGCCGGGCGCCGATACGCTTCCCTGACCACGACGACCATCCCGACGACCGCGCTGTGTGAGGAGCCCTCTTTGGCCTGTGACCTGTGGCTGGTACCGCTCGTCGACGTGTTGTGCCACACGCCCGACAACCCGTTCGCCGAGGAACTCGCGCAGTACAACGCGGTGCTCGCCGAGGCCGGCCTGCCACCGGTGCCGGTGTACCAGTACATGCCGGGGCTGACCGGCGAGGTGGCCCCGGTCGCGGGTTTCGACTACGACGCGCTGCACTTCCTGCGGCGGGCGCACCTGCTCCAGGTGTGCGGGCTGCCGGTCACCCCGGTGGACGAACTGGGCGGTGACTACGAGCAGTTGCTGGAGATGTTCGAGGCGACGGCCCAGCAGTCCCACCTGGTCTGGCACTACGACCACGCGGGCGCGTACGTCCCCGTCGACTTCCCGCACCCCCTCGCCAACGACGAACTCCTCGCGGGCGGCGGCCCCCTGGGCTCCTCCCACGCGCTGCTGCGGGAGCTGGAGCTGGTCGCCCCGTCCATCGGCATCGACCCGGCGAACCCCCCGGCCGCACCCGAACCCCCGCGCGGCCCGACCGAGCTGGAGGAGCCGGCCGTCCCCGCCCCTTACGACCCCAGCCCCTTCGCCCGCGAACGCCACGTCTGGCTGGGCCTGCACGCGGCGGCGACCCGGAGCCTGGCGCAGGGGTCGATGATCGTCTTCAGCTGACGGCAGGGATCGGCCCAGCCGCGGGAGTCCCTTCCGGAGGTCCTCCGCGTTCATGACGGGGCACATCTCCACCTGGGCGTTCAGCTGGGTGAAGAACGGTTCGCCGCGAGGGCCCTACGGACGCCTGCCGGGTCCCCGGCGATCGAGCAGTCAACGCGCAGCCGTCTCGCGGCCAGCTGCATGGGAACCTCATGAGATCGGTTGGTCCTTCCATGAGCTGCGCGCTGCTCACGTTTATCCGAACCACACGATGTTGCAGATGTAGACGCACTCGTGCCCAGGAACGGCGAGGAACTGGAGGAAACCACGTCCACCGAACAGTGGGAAGTTCCTCAACCCCCCGGGCCTGTCCTCCGGCCTGCTGCCCGCCAGCTCGGCGTCACGTCCAAGCGCGGCCAACTCAGTGGCGATCCGCTCCACCTCTGCGATCACACCGACGGGAAGGCCACCGGTCAGGTGCTCCTCGCTCGGGTTGTAGTCCCATTTCCAGTCGCTCACAGCCCGGCCTCTGCCTCGGCATCCACATAGATCTTCCTGATTTCGCCCATGGCGTCGACCGGGTCCTCCACCCCAGCGCTCACGAGCTCTTCCAGATGGCGTAGGCGGGCAGCCCGCGAGGGATAGCGCTGGATCGCCACGAAGACACCCCAGGTACGGACGAACGTACGCAGCGGCGCGAACGACTGGAGCTCCTGGGCGCGCGTAGTAGCACTGACGAGATCGCCCACGAACGTCGGCATCCGGCTCGGCGTCAGGGTCTCGACGGCGGTCCGCAGCGCCCCGGGCGTGAGCGCGGGCATGGGGATGAGCGGCTCGTCGGCCTGTGGTTCCGCGGGCAGGGCGGTCACGGCATGCTCCTGGTCGGTGGACATTCGCTGTGTTGTCGACGGTACCCGCAGGCATCAGGAAGACGAAGGGGTACGAGTGGTCTGCGGCCGTGTGGGCGACACCCCCTGATCGGCGTGCCGCCCACACGCGGAAGATCCGCCTCTACGGCCGGTGAACTCCTCCGCCGCCCACCACAGGCTTGCGACAGTCGGGTCGCTTGTTCTCCGGCACGATGAGGGTGGCGGTGTCTACCGAGCCGGCCCCGTACGCAGCGGCCGTCGGCCGGCCTGGCCCTCCGACACCTTCGGTACGGCCCCGAAGGACCCGGCGAGGTAGGACGACATCAGGTCCTCCTCCGCCGTCGGATCCCAGTCGGCGACCGAGGTCAGGCTCGTGGCTCCGCGGTCGTCCTTCTCGGTGAGCCAGATCTGGCCCGGATGCAGCAGCCGACCCCCGCCCGGGGTCCGCAGAAGAGAAAGATCGTGGGCGGTGAAGACGAGCTGTGCGCCCTTGGGGTAGGCGTACAGCCACTCGGCCTCCACCCTGCGCTGCCCGAGCTCGAATCCGTACGTCCAGCGCACCCCGTCCGCGAGGACGAAGTCCGCCTCGTACAGGGACGTCTCGTCGGCGGCCTTGGGGTCGAGGGCGAACTCGTCGCGGGGGATGCCGTCGTACGAGGTCCAGTCGGCGTACGAGCGCAGTACGCAGCGGCGCATGTTCCGCAGCGCGGCGATCAGGTTCGACTTGCCGGAGGCGTTGGCGCCGAAGACGCCGGGGACGGTGTGGACGGGGAGCCGCCGGCCGTCGGAGAGTTCCGTCTCGCGCGCGGTGGCCCGCTCGTTCTCGTCGTCCTCGGGCGCGACGAACGACAGTTCCTGCTCGTCGCGCAGGGACCGGACGTTGGCCACCGGAATCTCAGCAGCATCCCGCTTCCCTCACGACGGACACAGGGGGTGCCTCCCCCGAGCGGGACGGCCGGTCCGGGGTCACCGCACCGGCCATCCCATCGGATCTCCGGGCCCTCCGGAAGGAGAACTCAGAGGAACGAGTTGATCTCGATCGTCTCGGTACGGCCCGGGCCCACGCCGATCGCGGAGATCGGGGCGCCGGACATCTCCTCCAGGGCCTTGACGTAGGACTGGGCGTTCTTCGGGAGGTCGGAGAAGGACTTCGCCTTGCTGATGTCCTCGGACCAGCCCGGCAGCATCTCGTAGACCGGCTTCGCGTGGTGGAAGTCCGTCTGCGAGTAAGGCAGTTCCTCGACGCGCTTGCCGTCGATCTCGTACGCCACGCAGACCGGGATCCGCTCCCAGCCGGTGAGGACGTCGAGCTTGGTGAGGAAGAAGTCGGTGAGGCCGTTGACGCGGGTGGCGTAGCGGGCGATCACCGCGTCGAACCAGCCGCAGCGGCGGTCGCGGCCGGTGGTGACACCGCGCTCGCCGCCGATGCGGCGCAGCGCCTCGCCGTCCTCGTCGAACAGCTCCGTCGGGAACGGTCCCGCGCCGACGCGGGTCGTGTACGCCTTGAGGATGCCGATGACCCGGCTGATCTTCGTCGGGCCCACGCCGGCGCCCGTGCAGGCGCCGCCCGCGGTCGGGTTCGACGAGGTGACGAAGGGGTACGTGCCGTGGTCGATGTCGAGCAGCGTGCCCTGGCCGCCCTCGAAGAGGACCACCTTGTCCTGTTCCAGCGCCTGGTTCAGCACCAGCACCGTGTCGGCGACGTACGGGGCGAGCTTGTCCGCGTAGCCCAGCAGCTCCTCGACCACCTGGTCGACGGCGATCGCGCGCCGGTTGTAGAACTTGGTGAGCATCTGGTTCTTGACGTCGAGGGCCGCCTCGACCTTCTGGGTGAGGATCGACTCGTCGTACAGGTCCTGGACGCGGATACCGACACGGTTGATCTTGTCGGCGTAGGTCGGGCCGATGCCCCGGCCCGTGGTGCCGATCTTGCGCTTGCCGAGGAAGCGCTCGGTCACCTTGTCCACCGTCACGTTGTACGGCGTGATGATGTGAGCGTTTCCGCTGATCAGGAGCTTCGACGTGTCGACGCCTCGCTCGTTCAGCCCGCTCAGCTCGGAGAACAGGACCGACGGGTCGACGACGACGCCGTTGCCGATGACCGGCGTGCAGCCGGGGGAGAGAATCCCGGAAGGGAGCAGGTGGAGGGCGTACTTCTGATCACCCACGACTACCGTGTGGCCGGCGTTGTTGCCGCCCTGGTAGCGCACCACATAGTCGACGGAACCACCGAGCAGGTCCGTCGCCTTTCCCTTGCCTTCGTCACCCCACTGAGCACCGAGCAGCACAAGTGCGGGCACGCGCGTACACCCCTTCCGGGCGGGGCATGTCCATGGTCGAGGGCGTACGCGGTGGGTTTCCGCCACGTACACCGCGGCCGTCGTTGGCCGCCAACCGTCGGACCGGATGCCCCGGAATAGACGAAGCCCCTGGCGCAATAGCGCAAGGGGCTCTTGCACAAAGATGCTACCCGAGGAAGCGAGGCATGGCCGAGGTGGCGACTTCCAGGACCTTTTCCGCGACGTCCGATCAGCTCCTGGTGGTCATCGATCCGGTCGCCCGACGGGCGGACGGCGAGTCCGTCCGGATCGCGAAGGACGTGATCGGCGCGGGTGCGGCGGGCACGAAGGTGTGTCTGCCGGACGGTCCGGAGGAGTTCGCGCGGGCACTGGCGCGGCGCGGGTCGCGGCGGCCGGTGGTGGTGGGCGACGACCGGGCCCTGGTGCGGGCGGTGGCGCTGCTGCACCGGCAGCGGGAGCTGGCCGACTGCGCGCTGTCGCTGGTGCCGGTGGGGGGCGCGGTCTCCCTCGCCCGGTCGCTGGGGGTGCCGGCGGGTGCGGTGGCGGCGGCGCGGGCGGTGCTGGACGGGGCGGAGCGGCGGATGGACCTGCTGGTGGACGACAGCGACGGGGTGGTGCTCGGCGCGCTGCGGATCCCGCCGCTCGGGGGCGTCACACGGGCGCGGGAGGAGGCCGAGGGGGCGGGGCGTCCCTGGATGCGGACCTGCCGGTCCCTCATACACACCCTGGCGCCCGCCCGGCCGTCCAGGGCCGCCCCGGCCCCCGGGGCGGGGCCGACGCGGCTGCGGGTGGAGGTCGACGGGGAGACGCTCGTCGACCTGGGGCAGCCGGTGGAGGGTGTCTCGGTCGCGCCCGGCGCCTCCGGGACGGCCCGGGTGGAGGTCCGTACGGCGTCGGAGGCGGCCCCGCTGGTCGCGGAGGCCCGCACGGTGACCGTGTCGGGCGCGCACTTCCGCTACCGGGCGGACGGAGCGGTGTCGGGGCCGGTGCGGACGCGGACGTGGGAGGTGCGGGAGGAGGCCTGGGGGCTGACGGTGCCGGTGCGGTAGCGCCCGTCTCAGGGAGCCTTGAAGCCGGTCGTGTCCAGCACGCAGTCGAACGGCTGGGGGATCGACACCTTCTCGCCGAACGGCTTGGTCTCGCGGGACTCGTACCCCTTGGCCGAGGGCATCGAGAAGACCGTGGCCTGTTCCTCCTGCATGTCGAGGAGCAGGTAGACGGGGACGCCCGCCTTTCCGTACGTCAGGACCTTGTCGGTCAGGTCGTCGAGAAGCTCCAACAGCTCCTCGAAGTTGTCGGGCCCGGTGCCGCTTGTCATCGGTCGCTCTGCCATGACTGTCATGATGCGCCCTCCCCTTGAGACGGACCAGCCACCACTCGGCGTAGCGGATCGGCTACCCTGCCCCGAACCGCTCCTCCCGATACGTCCGCCAGCGCCCCATCATCGCCTCGACCTCCTTCTCCACGAACTCGAAGAAGGCCAGCGTCTCCGCCAGCCGGCGGCCCGCCGGGGTGTCCGCGCCCAGGCCGGTGACACCCTCGCGGAGGGCGTCCTCCCAGCGCTTGAGGACGGCCTCGCGGTTGGTCAGGGCCTCGTACCACTGGTCGCCGTGGACCCGGTACCGCTCACGGCGCGAGCCGGGCTCGCGCTCGCGGGAGACCATGTGGACCTGGGACAGGTAGCGCACCGCGCCGGAGACCGCGGCCGGTGAGACCTTGAGCTGTTCGCCCAGCTCTGCGGAGGTCATGACCCCGGCGTCGGAGGCGAGCAGGGCACCGAAGACGCGGGCGGGCATGCGCTGCATGCCCGCCTCCACCAGCTGCGCCGCGAAGTGCTCCACGAACCGTGAGACCGCCTCCGGGTCCCGGGCCGCCCCGCTCGGTTCCGCCATGATCCGCTCATCTCCCCTGCTCAGGTGCCACGGATCAGTCTAGCCATTATTCATACGCTTCCTTAACTTCATAAATTTCTGAAAGAAGCGTACGTTCCGAAGCATGACGAAGGCCATCACCGTGTCCGGGCTGCACAAGTCGTTCGGCCGGACCCACGCACTGGACGGTCTCGACCTGAGCGTCGGGACCGGCGAGGTCCACGGCTTCCTCGGCCCCAACGGCTCCGGGAAGTCCACCACCCTCCGCGTCCTGCTCGGCCTGCTGCGCGCCGACTCGGGCACCGCCCGGGTACTCGGCCGGGATCCGTGGACGGACGCCGTGGAGATCCACCGCCGTATCGCCTACGTCCCCGGCGACGTGACGCTGTGGCGCAACCTCTCCGGGGGCGAGGTCATCGACCTGTACGGGAGGCTGCGCGGGGGCCTGGACCCGCACCGCCGCGCCGAACTGGTCGAGCGGTTCGAGCTGGACCCGACGAAGAAGGGCCGCACGTACTCCAAGGGCAACCGGCAGAAGGTCGCCCTGGTCGCCGCGTTCGCCTCCGACGTCGACCTGCTGATCCTCGACGAGCCGACGTCCGGCCTGGACCCGCTGATGGAGGAGGTCTTCCAGCGCTGTGTGGCCGAGGAGCGGGAGCGCGGGCGCACCGTGCTGTTGTCCTCGCACATCCTCAGCGAGGTGGAGGAGCTGTGCGACAGGGTCAGCATCATCCGCAAGGGGCGGACCGTGGAGAGCGGTTCGCTCGCCGAGCTGCGGCACCTGACCCGGACGAGCGTGAGCGCCGAACTCGCCGGGCCACCGAACGGGCTCGCCGGACTGCCCGGGGTGCACGACCTCGACGTGCGGGGGCACCGGGTGCGGCTCCAGGTGGACACCGACAGGCTGGACGCGGTGCTGCGCTCGCTGAGCGAGTCGGGCGTGCGGTCGCTGACGTCCACCCCGCCGACGCTGGAGGAGCTGTTCCTGCGGCACTACCAGGACGAGGCCGCCGGGAGCGGGGCGAGTGCCCGATGAGCGCCGCCGTCTTCGCCGTACGGCCCACGAGCTCGCGCCGACTCGCCGGCACCGGCATCCTGCTGCGCTTCGCGCTGCGCCGGGACCGGGTGATGATCCCGGTCTGGGTCGCGGTGAACGCGCTGATGGTGCTGTCCATGCCGAGCACGCTCAAGGGCCTGTACGGCACTCCCGCCGAACGCGCCGACCTGGTCGGCCAGATGGCCACCAACTCCTCGCTGCGGGCCATGGTCGGCCCGGTCTTCGGCGACTCCCTAGGCGCGCTGACCGCCTGGCGGGCCGGGGTGTACGCGGGGGCGCTGGCCGCCGTGGCCGGTCTGCTGGTCGTCGTACGGCACACCAGGGACGAGGAGGAGAGCGGGCGTCAGGAGCTGGTGGCGTCCGGAATGGTCGGGCGCAGGGCTCCGCTGACGGCGGCACTGCTCGCGGCGGCCGTCGCGAACGGGGTGCTGGCGCTGCTGGTGACGGCGGGACTGGCCGGGCAGGGTGCGGCGGGCGCGCTCGCGTTCGGGCTCGGGATCGCGGGCGTGGGCATGGTCTTCGCGACGATGGCGGCGATCGTGGCGCAGCTGACGGAGAGCGCGCGGCTCGCGCGGGGGCTGACGGCGGCGGTGCTCGGGGCGGCGTTCGTGCTGCGCGCGGCGGGCGACTCGGCGACCGATGGGGGCACCTCCCAGGCTTTCGGCTCTGGGGGAGGTTCGTCCCCGCTGACCTGGGCGTCACCGCTCGGCTGGCTGACGAACCTGCGGGCCTTCGCCGGTGAACGGTGGTGGGTGCTGGGGCTGTTCGCGGGGGCGGTGCTGGCCCAGGGGGCGGTGGCGTACGCGCTCGCCGGCCGCCGGGACCTCGGCATGAGCTTCCTGCCGAGCCGGCCGGGACCGGCCGCGGGGCGGCTGGGGAGTGCGGGGGCGCTGGCCCGGCGGTTGCAGCGGGGCGGTGTGCTCGGCTGGAGCGTCGGGTTCCTGCTCGCGGGGCTGGTGTACGGCGGGATGGCCGAGGGGGCGGCCGATCTGGTCGGCGACAACGAGGGCGCCCGGGAGATCTTCCGGCGGATGGGCGGTCAGTCGGAACTGACGGACGCGTTCCTCGCGGCGATGGCCGGGATGCTGGGGCTGGTGGCCGCGCTGTTCATCGTGGCGTCGGTGCTGCGGCTGCACGGCGAGGAGACCTCGGGGCGGGCCGAACCGGTCCTCGCGGGGGCCGTCGGACGGCTGCGGTGGGCGGCCGGGCATCTGCTGGTGGCGTTCGGCGGGGCGGTGCTGCTGATGCTGCTCGCGGGGGCCGGTCTCGCCCTCGGCCACGGTGGGCGGGCGGGCCCGCTCCTGGGCGCGTGCCTGGTGCAGGTTCCGGCGGTGTGGGTGATCGGCGGGGTCGCGGTCCTGCTGTACGGGCTGGCGCCCGGGGCGGCGCCGGCGGCGTGGGGCGTGGCCGGTGCGGTGCTGCTGATCGGCTGGGTCGGTCCGGTGCTGGACGTGCCGCGGGCGGTGCTGGACCTGTCGCCCTTCGGTCATCTGCCGAAGCTGCCGGGCGGGGGGATGGAGTGGCCCCCGGTGCTGATCCTCACGGCTCTCGCGGCGGCCCTGGTGGCGGCGGGGCTGGCCGGGCTGCGGCGCCGGGACATGACGACATGACGTCGCGTCAATCCACGTACTGTTTGAGCTCCTCGGTGTCGAGTTCGATGCCGAGCGGTTCCGGCAGGGAAAGCTTCTGGCCGAAGGACTTCCGCACCGTGCTGCTGTATCCCTCGCCCGGAACGGGAACGCTGAAGAGCGTGACGGAGCAGTCGTCGCGGTCGATCAGCAGGTAGTACGGAATCCCGGCGTCGGCGTACCCGGCGGGCTTCTCCTCACGGTCCCGACGGTGGGTGTCCGAGTCGTAGGACGTGACCTCGACCGTCATGATCACGCCTTGCGTTTCGGCCCAGTCCCCCTTCCCGGCGAACGTCCCGCGAGGAGCGAGCACCGCGTCCGGGAGTGCCCGGCCCTTGCGGTACTTCTCGATCCTCAGTCCCAGCTCCCCGCCTCCGTAGAGCCACAGGCCGCTACCTGTCAGAAGGAAGCACTCCTGCAGCCACCGGATGACCTCGCTGTGGTTGCCGTCCGTCATGCCCTTGATCCCGACCCGTCCGTTGATGAACTCCAACCTGACGGCGTCGAACCTCTTGGCCACGTGGGCAGCGAGCTCCTCGAACTCCTCCACGGACATCTGAGCCATGTGCTGCGTCATGACCGTCATGGTGCCCTCCTTCGCAGGCGCTCACCAGCCTGCCGGGCCGTGGACGGGCGCCAGGGCGAATCGGCACCATGATCAGCCGAACGGGTGATCACCGGCCGACTTCCACGGCCAGCCCCTCCAGCCCCCTGATCACGAAGTTCGGCTTCCGCCGCGGCTCCGCCGCGAGCCGCAGCGTCGGCGCCTTCTCCAGCAGCGCCGTCATCGACGCCGCCAGCTCGATACGGGCCAGTGGTGCGCCGATGCAGTAGTGGATGCCGGCGCTGAAGGAGATGTGCGGGTTGTCGCGGCGGGTGAGGTCCAGGCGGGACGGGTCGGTGAAGACCGCCGGGTCGTGGTTGGCGGAGCCGAAGAGCATCGCGATCTCCGCGCCCCTCGGGATCACCCGGCCGTCGATCTCGATCTCGTCGAGGACCCAGCGTTCGAAGAGCTGGAGCGGGGTGTCGTAGCGCATCAGCTCCTCGACCGCCGTGGGGACCAGGGAGTGGTCCGCGCGCAGGGCGGCGAGCTGGTCCGGGTGGCGGAACAGGGCCCACCAGCCGTTGACCGTGGAGTTCACGGTGGCCTCGTGGCCCGCGTTCAGCAGCAGGACGCAGGTGGAGATCATCTCCTGCTCGGTGAGCCGGTCGTCGTCCTCGTCGTGGGCGGCGATCAGGCCCGAGACCAGGTCGTCGCCCGGGTTCCTGCGGCGCTCGGCGATCAGCTCGCGGAGGTAGTCGGAGAACTCGACCGACACCCGGACGGCCCTGGTCGCCGTCTCCTCCGGCGGGTTCAGCTCGTACATGCCGCAGATCTCCGCCGACCAGGGGCGCAGCGGGGCCCGGTCGGACTCCGGGATGCCGAGCATCTCGGCGATCACCGCGACCGGCAGCGGCTCGGCGACGTCCTTGAGCAGGTCGCCGCCGCCCGCCTCGACCAGCGCGGACACCAGGTCGTCCGCGAGATCACGGACGTACGGCTTGAGGCGCTCCACCGTGCGCGGGGTGAACGCCTTCGACACCAGGCGGCGGATGCGGGTGTGGTCCGGCGGTTCGAGGTCGAGCATGCCGTGGTCGTTGAGGGTGTGGAACGGCTCGTGCTCCGGCGGCGGGGCGGTGCGGCCGAACTCCTCGTGGGTGAAGCGGTGCTGGTACGTCCGTCCCAGGCGCCGGTCGCGCAGCAGCGCCGAGACGTCCGCGTGGTGCGCGACCAGCCACTGGCCCGTCGGCTCGAAGTACCGCACCCGGCCCTGCTGCCGCAGCTCGGCGTAGGCGGGGTACGGGTCGGCGACGAACGCGGGATCCCACGGGTCGAACGCGAGGTCGGGAAGGGCTGCCATGAACGGACGTTAGCCCGGCACCCCGCCCCCTGGCCAGGGTCAGCCGGGGGTGACCAGCCGTGCCTCGTAGGCGAACACCGCCGCCTGGGTGCGGTCGCGCAGGCCCAGTTTCACCAGGATGCGGCTGACGTGCGTCTTGATCGTGGACTCGGCGACCACCAGCCGCCCGGCGATCTCCGCGTTCGACAGGCCCTGCGCGATCAGCACCAGCACCTCCGTCTCCCGCTCGGTGAGGTCGCCGTACGCCGCCTGCGCGGACGGCATCGGACGCGGGCCCTCGGACAGCTTGGAGAACTCGGTGATCAGGCGCCGGGTGACCGTCGGGGCGAGCAGCGCCTCCCCTGCCGCGACGATCCGTACGCCGTCGGCGAGCTGTCGGGCGGAGGCGTCCTTGAGGAGGAAGCCGGAGGCGCCCGCGCGCAGCGCCTGGTAGACGTACTCGTCGAGGTCGAAGGTGGTGAGCACCAGCACCTTCGCCGTGCCGTCGGCGGCGACGATCTCCCGCGTCGCCTCGATGCCGTTCAGCTCGGGCATGCGGATGTCCATGAGGACGACGTCCGGGGTGAGCTCGCGGACCCGCTCCACCGCCTCCCGGCCGTTGACGGCCTCGCCGACGACCTCGATGTCGGGCATCGCGCCCAGCAGGACCGAGAAGCCCTCGCGCACCATCATCTGGTCGTCCACGATCAGGACACGGATCGTCATGCGTCACCTTCGTTCACCGTGGCGACCGGCAGGAACACGGCGACCTCGTAGCCGCCGTCGTCCGTCGGGCCGGCCGTCATCTCGCCGTTCAGCATGGTGACCCGCTCCCGCATGCCGGTGATGCCGTGGCCGGCTCCGGGCGAGGGCTTGATCAGGTTCGGCTCCGGGGCCGGGTCGTTCACGACCCGCACGCCGAGGCCGCCGAGGACGTACCCGATCTCCACGCGGGCGCCCGCGCCGGGCGCGTGCCGCAGGCTGTTGCTCAGCGCCTCCTGCACGATCCGGTACGCCGACAGCTCCACCCCCTGCGGCAGCTCCCGCACCGCGCCGGTCACCACCTTCTCCACCCGCGACCCCGCGTCGCGCACGTTGACCAGCAGCGCGTCCAGGTCGGCGAGGGTGGGCTGCGGGGCGTCCGGGGCCTCGTAGTCCTCGGCGCGGACCACGCCCAGGATGCGGCGCAGCTCGGTGAGGGCGGCCACCGCGTTCTCCCGGATGGTGACGAAGGCGCGCTCCAGCTCCGGCGGCGGGTTCTCCACCCGGTAGGGCGCGGCCTCGGCCTGGATGGCGACCACCGACATGTGGTGGGCGACCACGTCGTGCAGCTCGCGGGCGATGGTGGTGCGCTCCTCCAGCAGGGTGCGCCGGGAGCGTTCGTGCGCGGTGACGGTCTGCTGGGCGGTCACCTCCTGCTGGGCGGTGCGGCGGACGTGCCAGAGACAGACCACGAGCAGGGCGAACGCGGACGTCACCATCATGGGCCCGCTGTTCGTGTAGTAGTACGACCCGCCGAAGAAGACGTCCGAGAGGAAGGCGTACGCGGCGGTCAGGACCCACATCCAGGCGGCGGTGCGGGGCCGGGTGCGCAGCGCCACGACGACCAGCACGGTCAGGTGGCAGACGAACGCGCCGGGCATCCACGGCCAGTCCCCTCCGCCACCGTTGATGATCGCGGCCACCGGGGTCGCGGCGAGGGACAGCCAGAACGCGCCGACCGGCCGGACGAGTGTGGCGAGCACCGGGAGTGCGCACAGCACGCCGGTGAGCAGGGCCGGCACGTCCCCGCCGGGCAGGCCGCCCGACAGCGCGCCGGCCATCAGGGCGATCAGCGCCAGCACCCCCACCACCGCGTGCGGGATGTGCTGCGCGGCCGACCGCAGCCGGGCGGGCAGCCGGCGGACGAACGGGCCGTCCGTGCGCCGGGGCGGCAGCGGGCGGTAGGCGAAGGGGTCGCGGAACAGGTCCTGGCGCAGCCCGTGCAGGGCGCTCCGGGCCGCCCGGTACTCCGGGCTGCGGGTCCCCGCCCCGGCCCCGCGCGGGGCGGCCGGGGGCTGTTGGTGCGTCGTCTCGGTCACGCTCACACGGTAGGCCGACCGGGTGAGGGCGGTCGTCCCCGCCGAGACGGGTTCCCGGGCATCCGTCTCAGGTACTACGCGGGCCGCGCGCCGGGGCACCCGTCAGTACCCGGAGGGGCGGACCAGCCCCGACTCGTACGCGAACACCGCCGCCTGGGTGCGGTCCCGCAGGCCCAGTTTCACCAGGATGCGGCCGACGTGCGTCTTCACGGTCTGCTCGGCCACCACCAGACGTACCGCTATCTCCGCGTTGGACAGGCCCTGCGCGATCAGCGCGAGCACCTCCGTCTCGCGTTCGGTGAGGTCCCCCACGCGCTGCTTGAGGGGGCCCCGGGGGCGGGCGTCCAGCCGGGAGAACTCGGCGATCAGCCGGCGGGTGACGCCGGGCGCGAGGAGGGCGTCCCCGGCCGCCACCACCCGTACCGCCTCGGCGAGCTGGTCGGCGGAGGCGTCCTTCAGCAGGAACCCGGACGCCCCGGCGCGCAGCGCCTCGTACACGTACTCGTCGAGGTCGAAGGTGGTCAGTACGAGCACCCTGACGTCCGGGGTGGCGGTGGTGATGAGGGCGGTGGCCTCGATGCCGCCGAGTTCGGGCATGCGGATGTCCATCAGGACGACGTCCGGGGCGAGTTCGGCGACCCGCTCGACCGCGTCCACCCCGTTCACCGCCTGGCCGACGACCTCGATGTCGGGCTGCGCGTTCAGCAGCACGGTGAAGCCCTGCCGGACCATCTGCTGGTCGTCGGCGATCAGTACGCGGATCATGCGGTGCCGTCCTGGGGAGGGGGGTCGGTGGCGGGCGGGGCGGAGACCGGGAGGTAGGCGTCGACCTTGTAGCCCTTCCCGGTCCAGGGACCGGCCGTCAGTCGGCCGCCCAGCATGACGGCCCGTTCCCGCATGCCGAGCAGCCCGTGTCCGGCGCCGGCGGACGGCGGTGCCTCCCGGGTCGGGCCGGTGTTGACGACCGTCACCCGCAGCCCCCGCGGATCGTAGGCCAGGGTGACGTGGGCGGTCGCGCCGGGCGCGTGCCGCAGCACGTTGCTCAGCGCCTCCTGCACGATCCTGTACGCCGACAGCTCCACGCCGGGCGGCAGCGGGCGGTGCTCCCCGGTGGTCCCGGTGGTCACGGTCAGTCCGGCGGCGCGGGTGTTCTCCACCAGCGATTCGAGACGGTCGAGGGTGGGCTGCGGGGCGTCCGAGCGCTCGCCGGGGGCGGGGTGTTCGGAGCGCAGCACGTCCAGGACGCGGCGCAGTTCGGTCAGCGCCTCGACGGCGTTCTGGCGGATGCCGGCGAGGTTCTCCCGCAGCTCGTCGGACGGGTCCTGGACCAGGTGCGGGGCCACCTGCGCCTGGATGGAGATGACCGACATGTGGTGGGCGACCACGTCGTGCAGCTCGCGGGCGATCCGGCTGCGTTCCTCCAGGAGGGTGCGGCGGGCGCGTTCCTCGGCGGTGAGGGTGGTCTGCCGGCCGAGTTCGGCGCGGGCCTCGCGGCGGCCGCGCAGGGCGACGCCGAGGACGACGGCGACGATGAACAGGGGAACGGCGGTCTGGCCGGTGGGCTGGTAGTTCCGCCCGCCCATCAGCCCCTGGAGGGCGTAGGTGATCAGGGAGGTCAGGGCCAGGACCTCGACCGAGACGCGGGTGCGGACCCGCAGGGCGAGCAGCAGCAGGACGAACAGGTGGGCGATCAGCCCGGCCGCGGTCCAGGGCCAGGTGAACGCGTACTCGCCGGGTTCCATCCGGGCACGCACCACCATCGCCCCGAGCACCGTGGCCCCGAGGGACAGCCACCACGCCGGCACCGGCTGCCGCAGCGCGAGCACCATCGCGGTGCTCTGCCCGAGCGCGATCAGCAGGGCGAGCCCGAGTTCCAGTCCTCCGTGGTCGTTCAGCTGGGCCAGGTCGCCGAGGAAGACACCGAACGCGGCCAGGCACACGATTCCGTGCGGTACCCAGCGCAGCCACACGGACGGGGGCAACGGGTCCGCACGGGCCGTCAACAGGTCGCCCCGCAGCACCCCCAGCCACCGCCGGACGAGCTCCACCCCCATGTCCGCCACGCGGTTCAGCCTAGACATGCCGTACGTCCTCCGTCTTCGGCCGGTGGGTACGGACCACCCGGGACCGCCCGCGCCGCCCGCCGCCCGCCCGCTCCCAGGACCGGAACGCCGACCGGCAGGCCGCGAGGGCGAGGACGAACACCGGCAGCCACACCAGCCGGGCGGCGACCCAGCCGAGGCCGTCGGGGACGGTGTGCAGGCCGGGGAGACGGCCGGCCAGGAGGCCGGTGGCGGTGGTCGCCATCAGGGCGGTCTGGTGCCAGAGGAAGATCGTCATCGCGGAGAGGTTGACCAGCGCCACCGCCGCCCACGCGACGGGACGCCGCATCGCCGTGCGCAGCCGGTCCCGCAGCAGCAGCGCCAGCCCGCACTGGGCGAGGCCGAAGGTGACGGCGGCCAGCGTCGGCGGGTTGAGGTTGGACACCCCGGCGCCCGGAACGCCGACCATCGACGCCGGGTAGCCGGCCCGGGCGACGAGCGCGGCCGTGACGGCCGTACCGGAGAGGAGAAGAACCCAGCCGGTCCTACGCCGCTCCAGCTCGCCGCGTGTCCAGGCCGCGCCCAGGGTGTACGGCACCAGCCAGCCGGCCGCCAGGTTCAGCCAGCCGAGCCGGTCGGGGGCGCCGAGGCCGAAGCGGAGCAGGTCGACGTGGAGGACGACGGCGAGCGGCCACAGCGGGTGGAGCCGGGTGAGCAGCGGGGTCGCGGCGGTGAGGGCGGCGAAGACCAGCAGGAACCACAGCGGTGACAGGGCCAGTTTCACCAGCGTGCGGACGGTCGCGTACTCGGCGCCGGAGAGCAGCAGGGCGGTCGTGACGACCGTCCACAGGACGAGGACGGCGGCGACCGGTGCGAACAGCCGGGCCAGCCGGCCGTGCAGCCAGCGGTGGTACGGGACGCCGCGGGCGCGGGAGGAGGCGTACCCGCGGGTCGCCACATGCCCGCCGACCAGGAAGAACACGGCGAGGGTCTGGAACGCCCAGGAGACGGGCGCCAGCCACGGCAGGTGCTGGAGCGGGCTGGCCGTGCGCAGGGTGCGGCCGTCCGCGACGAGGGCGGTGACCAGCCAGTGGCCGAGGACGACACCGAGGACGGCGCCGGCGCGCAGGGCGTCCACGGCACGGTCGCGGTGGTCCGGGGTGGCGGCGTCGACGCGTCCGGCGGCACCGCGTATCGCGGTGGTGAGGCGGCTCACGAGGTCACCGCCCGGGTCTCGCCGAGGACGATCCGGGTGAGGTTGGCCAGGGAGGTGGAGCCGGGGGCGAAGTAGTCGCCGTGGCCACCGTCGCCGGCCGCGAAGACCCGGGCGCCGAAGGCCGGGGAGACGGGGTCGGTGCCGAAGCCGACGGTGGTGCCGAGGAGGTCCACGCTGAGGTGCGGGACGTTCCCGACCCAGTCGTCGGCGCCCCGGGCGGCCCAGATCCTGGCCCGGGCGCGCAGGCCGGCCGCGGTGTCGGAGCCGGTGCCGGGGCTGCCGAGGAGGGCGATGTCGTCGACGTCGAGGCCGTCGGCGGCCTCGGCGCAGACGACGGAGCCGTAGGAGTGGCAGAGGAGGGAGACGCGGGCGCGCGGTCCGGCGACGTCACGCAGGTCGCCGACGAGCCGCCGCAGTTCGGGGGCGGCTTCCTCCGCCCGGTCGGTGGTGGCGACGGTGGCGCTGACGGTGGCGGGGGTCTCGTAGCCGAGCCAGGCCACGACGGCGGCCCGCGGACCGAGCCGCTCGTGCAGGGCGAGGGCGGCGGCACGGAACCGCCCGTAGCTGTCGATGCCGGTGTCGGAACCGGGAACGAGGACGGCGACACGGTCGGCGTGCGCGAGATCACCGAGAACCTCGGTGACCAGCCCCTCCCCACGCCCGTCGAAGTCCAGCAACTGCCGCCCGGCCAGCGCACGATCGGCCCCGGCCCGCCGCCGGTCCCCGTACTCGGCGGCCATACGGGCGGCCTCCTCGGCGTTGGCCCGGTTGGCGGCGTAGACCGAGTCGAGGCTCGCCGCGGACGGCACCGCGACCACGGCAGGCACCGGCGCGGGCACCCGCGCCCGAGCCGCCCCGGCCAACGGCACGGCAACCGCCTCGGCGACAAGCACCGCGAGCACCCCACGCAGAACCCGTGGCCCACGCGACCCACGCAAACCCCGCGACCCGCGTGATCCGCTCGACCCGCGGGCATTCGTACCGTCGTCCCCGCCATCCCTGCGGACGCCCGCGCCACCACCCCCGCCGCTCCCGCGGGCAGCCACGCCACCGCTCCCGCGGGCAGTCGTGCCGCTGGGGCGGCACGAGTGGGCGATGGGGGTCCCCCCGCTCGAGCGAAGCCGAGAGTGGGGGAGGCACCCCGCAAGCGCCGGGCCACGCGAACATCCCCCGGCCGACTCCGACGCGGAGCACCCCGCAAGCACCGGACCGTGCGCCCCACCCCCGGCCCACACCGACGCCGGTTCCCCTCCACGCCCGCGCACCATGATGGCCGTACCCCCCTCCGCCCGCCCATCGGGCTTACCGGAAAGGGAAGTTACGGAGCGTCGCGGGTAACCCGCGTCCCGCCGGAGGACTCACCTGCGGGGTAGCTCTCAGGTACTACGGGTATGACCGGGCCGAGGCCCGACCCAGGCTCACCAAGCCAGTTGGGCGATCTCCTCCGCCACCACCGCACACGCGTCCGCCCCCGGATCGATCAGCGGAAAGTGCCCCACGTCCTCCAGCAACGTCACCCCCACCACCTCCCCCGCCTTCGCCGCCGCCTCCGCGTACGCCTCGGCGACCGCCTGCGGAACCACGTCATCGGTACGCCCCTGCACCAGGGTCGTGGCGATCCCGGTGGGCAGCAGCAGCCCGGGGTCGGCGTGCGGCCGGCGCTCGGCGAAGTGATCGTCGCCACCGAGCAACTGCCGCGCCGCACCCTCGCACACACCCAGCTTGTCGGCGACCTCGAAGTCCGCGATCGGCGCGAGGGCGACCACACCGCGCAGCGGCGCGGGCTCGTCCGTCCGCCAGGGGGAACCGGCCGGCAGGACGTGCCGCGCGGCGGCCCACAGCGCCAGGTGGCCACCGGCCGAGTGACCGGTGAGCACGACGCGCCGCGGGTCGGCCCCCGGCACCCGCTCCCGTATCAGCCCCGGCAGCGCGTCCATCGCGGCGGCGACGTCGTCGAAGGTGTCGGGCCACCGCCCCGCGACCGGATCACCACCGCCCGGCTCCCCCGCCCCGCGCCGGTATTCGACACTGGCCACGGCGAACCCCCGCCCGGCCAGGAAGGCGGCGAACGGGCTGATGTGGCGCCGGTCGTACGACGCCCGCCAGGCACCGCCGTGCAGCACGACCACCACCGGCGCGGGCCCGCCCTCCGCACGCGGCGCGTAGAAGTCGACGACCTGGTCCGGGTCGTCGCCGTAGGCCGCCGTGGCGTCGGGGTCCACGGGCTGGTGGGAGAAGGCCGACTCCTCCTCGGCGGCGGCCCGGGCGGCTGCGACGTCGTCCGTCATTGCTCCAACCTCTCAGCGACAGAACACGGGTGACGGTCCGACGGGAACGCGGCCGTTCGGCCGGGACGGTATCAGCACGCCCACGTACGCCGACATGCGGATGTCACGCTCGGTCAGCGGACCCGGGGGCGTCACCGTACGACGTCACCCCCCCCGGGCCCCGGAGGGCTACGCCAGCACCTCCGCCAGCACCCGCGCCGCCCGCTCCACGTCCGCGAAGCCGACGTACAGCGGGGTGAAGCCGAACCGGAGCACGTCCGGGTGGCGGAAGTCCCCGACCACGCCCCGCTCGATCAGCCGCTTCATCACCTCACCGGCGTCCGGGCAGCGCAGGGCGATCTGACTGCCCCGCTCCCCGTGCGCACGCGGCGTCACGCACTCGACCCCGCCCTCGGGGACGTACTCCCCGACGCACTCCAGGAAGAAGTCCGTCAGCGCGAGGGACTTGGCGCGCACCGCCTCGACCGTCACCCCGTCCCAGACCTCCAGCGCCGCCTCCAGGGCGAGCATGGAGAGGATGTCCGGGGTGCCGACCCGCCCGCGCACCGCGCCCGCCGCCGGTTCGTACGCGGAACGCATCCCGAAGGGCTCGACGTGCGAGTTCCACCCCGGCAACGGGGAGTCGAAGCGGTCCTGCAGGTCCGCGCGCACGTACAGGAACGCCGGCGAGCCGGGCCCGCCGTTCAGGTACTTGTAGGTGCAGCCGACCGCCAGGTCCACGCCGTGCTCGTCCAGGCCGACCGGCAGCGCGCCCGCGCTGTGGCACAGGTCCCAGACCACCACCGCCCCCGCCGCGTGCACGGCGGCCGTCAGCGACGGCAGGTCGTGCAGCCGGCCGCTGCGGTAGTCGACGTGGTTGAGCAGCACGGCGGCCGTACGGTCACCGAGCACGTCCGGCACCTCGGACGGGGCCACCGGACGCAGCGTGCACCCGGTCATCCGGGCCGCCGACCCGGCGATGTAGCCGTCCGTGGGGAAGGTGGTCGCGTCGACCACGATCTCGTCCCGTTCCGGGCCGGTCAGCCGCGCCAGCCGTACCGCGCCCACCAGTGCCTTGAACACGTTGACGCTCGTCGAGTCACCGACCACGGTCTGCCCGGCCGCCGCGCCGACCAGCGGCGCGATCCGGTCACCGATCCGTTCCGGCGCCGTCCACCAGCCGCCCTCGGTCCAGGACCGGATGCGCAGCTCGCCCCACTGCCGGCGCACCGCGTCCTCGACCCGGCCGGGCACGGCGGCGGGCAGCGCGCCCAGTGAGTTGCCGTCGAGATAGACCACGTCGTCGAGTACGAACTCGACTCGCTTGGCGGCCAGTTCGTCGGAGGCGTCCAGCTTCTCCGCCTTCATCGCGAGCTCAGACATAGGACCGCGCCGTCCACAGCTCGGGGAACACGCTCTTCTGCGCCCGCCTCTCCAGCCAGGCCACCCCGGCGGAGCCTCCCGTGCCGGTCTTGGCGCCCATCGCGCGGCGGGTGGCGACCAGGTGGTCGTTGCGCCAGCGCCACACCAGTTCGGCGACATCGGTCAGCGCCTCGCCGAGACGGGCGACCTCGTCCCGCTCGTCGCCCGCGTAGACGGCCGTCCAGACCGCCTCCACCTCCGCCGACGGCTCGTGCCTCCGTGACACGTCGCGCCGCAGCACGTCCTGGGGGATGGCGTGCCCGCGCCGGGCGAGCAGCCGCAGGACCTCGTCGTACAGGCTCGGCTCGTGCAGCGCCTTCTCCAGCTCGGCGTGCACGCGCGGCGCGCCCCGGTGCGGGACCAGCATGGACGCGGACTTGTCGCCGAGCAGGAACTCCAGGCGCCGGTACATCGCCGACTGGAATCCGGAGCCCTCGCCGAGGGCGCCGCGGTAGGAGTTGAACTGCGCCGGGGTGAGCCCGCCCAGCGGCTTCCAGGAGGCGTTCAGCGCCTCCAGTTCCCGTACGGACCGCTTCAGCGCGTCGACCGCGACCGGGATGTCGTCCTGGCGCAGCGCCTTCGCCGCGGTCTCCCACTCGTGGACGATGACGGTGAACCACAGCTCCATGACCTGGGTGGTGACCAGGAAGACCATCTCTCCGGGATCGTCGGAGAGGGTGTGCTGCAGATGGGTGAGGACATCGGCCTTGACGTAGTCCTCGTAGGGGGTCGTCCCCTCGAAGTCGAGATGCGGGGTCTCGGGCTGCTCGTGAGCCTCGTGGGACATCGCTGTCTCCTGTACATGTACTCCGGGTAGCGGTCCGCCCCTGCCGTTACCGGCACGGGGGCCCCGGTCCCCACGGTGCATCCTGCGCAATCGTCCCCCACGACCGCAAGGCCCGCCCGCTCACGGACGGGCCTCGGAGACATCACAGGTCAGCCGGTCAGCCGGTCAGCCGGTCAGCCGGTCAGCCCAGGACCTGGGCCGCCGTCGGCGAGGAGTCCTTCAGGAACTGCGCGCAGCGCTCGTGCTCCTCCTGCTCGCCGATCGACTGCGCGGCGCGGGCGAGGGCGTGCAGGGCGCGCAGGAAGCCGCGGTTGGGCTCGTGCTCCCACGGCACCGGGCCGTGGCCCTTCCAGCCGTTGCGGCGCAGCGCGTCCAGTCCGCGGTGGTAGCCCGTACGGGCGTACGCGTACGACTCCACGACGCTGTCCCGCTCGAAGGCCTCGTCGGCCAGCCGGGCCCAGGCCAGCGAGGAGGTGGGGTACCGGGCCGCGACGTCGGCGGGCGTGGCGCCGGAGGCGAGCAGCTCGCGCGGGCCCGGGTCGTCGGGGAGGTGGGTCGGGGGCGGGCCCCCGAGGAGGTTTTCGTGAATCGACATGGGTCCAGTCTCGTACATCAGCGGGACCGGCTCCCGTCCTCCTCCCCCGCCTCCAGCGGGGGCACCGCCACGCTGCCGTGGGTGTGGCACTCGGGGTGCGGGCAGTCGGGTGCCGGGCGGCGCACGGTCGTGAAGGCGATGGCGGAGCCCACCACCAGGACGCCCGCGCACAGCACCATCGCCCGCCGGAACGCGTCGTCGAAGGCGTCGGGGAGCCGGTACGCCTCCGGGCCCATCCCGGCGAGCAGCGGCAGCGCGGCCACCGCGACCAGGCCGGCCGCGCGGGCGGCGGCGTTGTTGACGCCGCTGGCCAGGCCCGCCCGCGCGGTGTCCACGGAGGCGAGGACGGTCGCGGTGAGCGGTGCGACCAGGGTGACCATGCCGAGGCCGAGCACCAGCAGCGCGGGCAGCACCTCGGTGGCGTACGAGGCGCCGGGCCCGACGCGCAGCATCAGCAGCATCCCGGCGGCGCACAGCAGCGGTCCTACGGTGAGCGGGATGCGCGGGCCGATCCGGTCGCCCAGCTCACCCGAGCGGGCGGAGAGCAGCAGCATCAGGGCGGTCGTCGGCAGCAGCGCCGTACCGGCGGCGAGGGCGGACCAGCCGACGACGACCTGGAGCTGGAGCGCGGCGAGGAAGAAGAACCCGCCGAAGGCCGCGTACACGCACAGGGTGACCACGTTGACGGCGGAGAACTGCCGGGAGGCGAAGATGTCGAGCGGCATCATCGGATGCGGGCGGCGCTTCTCCACCAGCACGAAGGCGACCGCGGCGGCCGGACCGGCGACCGCGGAGACGGCGACCAGGAGGGATCCCTGCTCGGCCTCGATCAGGGCGTACGTCACCAGCGCGAGCGCGATCGCGCCGAGCGCGGCGCCGAGGACGTCGAACCGGCCCTCGGCCCGCCCGCCCGTCGACTCCGGTACGTGGCGTACGGCGACGGGGGCGCACAGCAGGGCGAGCGGCACGTTGAGCAGGAAGACCCAGCGCCAGCCGGGCCCGTCCACCAGCCAGCCGCCGACGAACGGGCCGACGGCCGCGCCGATGCCGCCGAAGCCGGACCACAGGCCGACCGCGCGGCCCCGGTCGTCGGGGTGGAAGGAGGCCTGGATGAGGGCGAGCGAGCCGGGGGTGAGCAGCGCGCCGCCGACGCCCTGGAGGGCGCGGGCGGCGATGAGGACGCCGGCGTTCGGGGCGATGCCGCACAGCAGGGAGGCCGCGGCGAACCACAGCACGCCGACGACGAACACCTTCCGCCGCCCGAACCGGTCGCCCAGCGCCCCGCCGAGCAGGATCAGCCCGGCCAGCGTGACCATGTAGGCGTTGACGGTCCACTGCAGTGCGGCGAGGTCGGCGTCCAGGTCGCGGCCGATGCGCGGGAGGGCGACGTTGACCACGGTGGAGTCGAGCAGGGCCATGCTGGAGCCGAGGACCGTGGTGAGCAGGATCCACTTGCCCTGCGGTGAGGCCAGCCGGACGTCGGGCATACGGCGAGCATACGGAAGGAGCCCGGCACCGCATGCGGATACCGCTGGCGAATCCCGTCACCGTTCGGTGATGGGAGCGTTTCTCCCGGTCCGACGCCGCTTACGCGGTGTTTCGCCGGGAGAAACGCTCCCCTCATGGTGCCGGGACGGGCGCCTGGCGGGCGTCCGACGGATTCGCCGACGGCATCCCTCGCGGTGCCGGGCTCACACTCCAGGAGGTGTCACTTGAGGCGGGTGCCCGTGGAGCGCAGGTTCTGGCAGGCCTCCAGGACGCGGGCCGACATCGACGCCTCGGCCAGCTTGCCCCAGGTGCGCGGGTCGTAGGTCTTCTTGTCGCCGACCTCGCCGTCGACCTTCAGGACGCCGTCGTAGTTGCGGAACATGTGGGCGGCGACCGGACGGGTGAACGCGTACTGGGTGTCGGTGTCGATGTTCATCTTCACGACGCCGTTCTCCAGCGCGGTGAGGATCTCCTCCGGGGTGGAGCCGGAGCCGCCGTGGAAGACGAAGTCGAACGGCTGCGAGCCGGCCGGCTTGCCGTACTTGGCGGCGACGCCCTCGTTGAGCTCCTTCAGCAGCTCGGGACGGAGGACGACGTTGCCCGGCTTGTACACGCCGTGCACGTTGCCGAAGGACGCGGCGAGCAGGTAGCGGCCCTTGTCGCCGAGGCCGAGGGCCTCCGCGGTGCGGACCGCGTCGTCGACCGTGGTGTAGAGGGAGTCGTTGATCTCGTGCGTGACGCCGTCCTCCTCACCGCCGGTCGGGGTGATCTCGACCTCCAGGATGATCTTCGCGGCGCGGGCGCGCTCGAGGAGTTCCTGGGCGATGGAGAGGTTGTCGGCGAGGGTCTCCGCGGAGCCGTCCCACATGTGGGACTGGAACAGCGGGTTGCGGCCGGCCTTGACGCGCTCCTCGGACACCGCGAGCAGCGGACGGACGTACCCGTCGAGCTTGTCCTTCGGGCAGTGGTCCGTGTGCAGGGCGATGTTGACGTCGTACTTCTCGGCGACGATGTGCGCGAACTCGGCGAGCGCGACCGCGCCGGTCACCATCTCCTTCTTGTGCTGGCCGCCCAGGAACTCGGCGCCGCCCGTCGAGATCTGGACGATGCCGTCGCTCTCCGCCTCGGCGAAGCCGCGCAGTGCCGCGTGCAGGGTCTGGGACGAGGTGACGTTGATGGCCGGGTAGGCGAACTTCTCCGCCTTCGCCCGGTCGAGCATCTCGTTGTAGACCTCGGGAGTTGCGATGGGCATCTGTCCGCTCCTTATGCGTGCGGTGTGGCGTACTGCGTACGGTCGGCCCTGACCTGGAACCTTGGATGCGACGTCATTGTCGGGGCCATCTTCCCAGACTTGTCCGGCCGGTCGACGGCGCAGGTCAAGTCGTTATGCGGCGGGATCTCGGACCCGGTGGCCTCAGCCGAGGCCGAGCTCGTCCTTGGCGTAGGCGAACAGGTACGGCACCCCGGCGCCCTCCTGGATCTTCTCGGCGGCGCCGGTCGCCCGGTCGACGATCGTCGCCACGGCCACGACCTCCGCGCCCGCCTCGCGCACGGCCTCGACGGCGGTGAGCGGGGAGCCGCCGGTGGTGGAGGTGTCCTCGACGACGAGGACGCGGCGGCCCTTGATGTCCGGGCCCTCGACGCGCCGCTGCAGCCCGTGCGCCTTGGCGGCCTTCCGTACGACGAAGGCGTCCAGCTTCCGGCCGCGCGCGGCGGCGGCGTGCAGCATGCTCGCCGCCACCGGGTCGGCGCCCATGGTCAGCCCGCCCACCGCGTCGAACTCCAGCTCCGCGGTCAGGTCCAGCAGCACCTGCCCGACCAGCGGGGCGGCCTCGCCGTCGAGGGTGACGCGGCGCAGGTCGACGTAGTAGTCGGCCTCCAGACCGGAGGAGAGGGTCACCTTGCCGTGCACCACGGCCTTGTCCTTGATCTGCTGCAGCAGCGCGCCACGTACTTCGCTCATGACAGCCAGCTTAGAGGCGGGTCCAGGTCCAGGTCGTCGAGGCCTCCAGCGGCTCCAGCGGGGTGACCAGGCGCGGGTGGGTGTTCAGCCCGTTCGGCGGCCCGGTCTGCGGCTCCACGCACACGGCCTCGCGCTGCTCGTCGTAGACCACGACCCACTCCTCGCGGCTGGTCACCTTCAGCTCCAGCCGCCCCGGCCAGGTGAGGGTGACGTCGACACCGCCGGGCATCCCGAAGCAGTCGTCCCACGGCCCGGGCTCCGGGTCGATCCGCCGCCCGGTCGGCAGGTGGTCGTCCCCGCGCTCCTCCTGCCAGGCGGGCGCGAAGCCGATCGCCACGTCCTCGCCGCCGAGGCTGCGGTTGAACCACGGGTGCCAGCCGATCTGCGCCGGGAAGGACGACTCGTACGTCTCCACGCTCATCGTCAGCGTCAGGGAGTCCCCGGTCAGCGCGATCTGCTGGGTGACGCGCCCGGAGTACGGCCACGGCTCGACGAGGTCGTACGTCATCACGGCCTCGTCGGCGCTCGTACGGGCGGTGCGCCAGGCGGCGTCGCGGGCGGTGCCGTGGATGGCGTTCGGCGGGGCGTTGAGCGGCAGCTGGTGCACGGTCGCGCCGTCCCGGAACCGTCCGTCGCGGGTCCGTCCGCACCAGGGCACCATCGGGAAGCACCCGAACCGCTCCCCCTGCCGCAACAGCTCGACGCCCCCGACCCGCAGTCCTCCGACCCGCCCGCCGTTCCCCGGCAGCACGGTCACCTCCGCGTCACCCGCGGTCAGCGTGATCTCTCCGTTACTCACGCGACGACCCTACTGGGACGATCAAGAGCGCGTCGCCGCCCGGGGGCCGCCGTGCCGCCGGGCGGGGGCCGGTCTCGCTTACCGGCGCTCGCC
>NZ_JBITCL010000037.1:0-45481 GCF_044453165.1 Streptomyces sp. NPDC051740
TCCAACGAGAGCATGGACAGCCTCTATCCAGACAAGACCACCCTGCTGCCCGCCACCGACGAATGATCGCCTACACCACACCACGGGGCACGACCCGACGGCACCCCAAAGGACCACGCCCACGACGCGGCGCAGACGGCCGAGCCGTTCGCTTCCCGGCACGAGGGCCGTGACGACCTCCAGGAAAACGGCTGCCCGCGAAGTATCCCGTGGAGACGGGCCGGATACCCGACCCGGCAGAACCGGCCCTCCCACCCGCAGATTCCGACGCCGCAATCCCCTACACCACGACCCTCACACCACGACCCCCACACCACCCGACGGGACGCCAACCACCCCTCCACCCACCCGCCGGCCGTTCGTCGCTGAGCGGACCCGGCGTGCCGCCACCCCACCCGCTGCGACCCCGCACCGTCCACTCGCCTCAAGCCGTCGAGCCCACCCGGCGTGCAGGCGAGGCGCGAGCACGCACCCCGCACGCCGGGTGACCGGCCAACCGACCGAGGGGACCGGCGCAGGCCGGCCACCCGTTCCTCCGGGCCGCTCGCCCGCTTCTCCCCCCGTGCTGGAGCGAGCCGGGTCAAGGGTGGCCCGCAGGGCCATCGGCGCAGCCGACGCGGAGTGGAGCGCAGCGGAACGCAGCGCCCTTGACGCGGCTCGCGGAAGCACGACACTGACGAGGAAGCGAGCGGCCCCACGGCCACCGGTGAATCCCGGTGTCGCGGGCAACCGCGACGTCAGCCCCGGTGCGTCCCGGTGCTCGGCTGGGGGCGCTTGCTCTGGCTGCCGTTCGGCCACAGGCGTGGCTTCCGCTTCGCCCCGAGGTCCTCGACCCAGCCGACCGCGAGGATCATCAGACCGATGAGCGGCCAGACCAGCGCGAACGTCCAGATCGTGTACGTGCTGTCGAGAGCGGCTGCCGCCCGCTCGCTCTGCATGAACGGAAGCTCGTACAGCAGGTCGATGATCGGGAACGTCGCCATGATCATCATGTTGTGCCACAGGTAGATGGTGACGGCCCGGTTGTTGGACAGGGTCACCAGCCTGTCCCAGTTCGCCAGGCGTCCCGGGAGTTCGCTCCACGACGGGGAGTACTGGAGCAGGATCACCACGAAACCGAACGACCAGGCGGCGTCGGCCAGCGGGATGTCGTTGAGGTCCCAGCCCGAGGGGCCGAGGTGGTTCGAGGCCCACCACAGGCCGAAGGCCATCACCAGGGACGCGCAGGAGACGGAGACGTAGCGCGGGATCCGCTTCAGCATGCCGTCGTGATGGGCGAAGCCGAGGACCCAGCAGCCGCCGTAGACCGCGAAGTCGGTGACCGCGTTGCCCAGCTCGCCGGGGATGGTCACCAGGCCGGTGCCGACGATCGCCGTCAGGCCGAGCGGGGCGAGCAGCGTCGGCCAGGGAGCCTTGCGGAACAGCCACAGCAGCAGCGGCGACGCGATGACGAACCACAGGTAGGCGCGCAGGTACCACAGCGGCCCCACGGTGTCGTCCGCCCAGGTGCTCTCCAGCGGACCCACGACTCCGGCCTCCACCGGGTAGGGCGGGGCGCCGATCGGGACGACGTAGTTGACCAGGTTGATCAGACCCCAGGCCCCGTCCTGGTCCGGGTCCTTCGAGGGGCTCCAGTCGACCACGAACAACAGCGTCAGCACGACCGCCGCGAACGCCCACAACGGCGGCAGCAGCCGGCGGACCCGCCCGCGGATCACGCTCCACGCCGGACGCTTCAGCGAACGCGCCATCAGCGAGCCCGCCAGCGCGAACATCACGCCCATCGACGGGAACAGCACCGTCAGCCAGGCCCAGCCGAAGAGGTGGTACACCACGACGCGGACCAGGGCGACGGAGCGCAGCAGGTCCAGGTACCGGTCGCGGCCCGGCTTCCTGGGCTCCGGGGCGGACACGGGTTCGGTCGTGCGCTGCTGCGGGACGTCGGCGTGCGGCGTTCCGTACGGGCCCGTCGGTTCCGGGCTCACGCCCGTACCGGTCGTGTATCCGTGGGTCATGCCACGGGCCTCCGATCATCGCTGAGCCGGCTCTGGCTCGGCACCGCTCCGGCGACGGGCGCCCCGACGACGCCGGTGCGACGCAGCTTCTGCCAGCGCAGGCGGCCGCCGGTGAGTGCGGTGATCCAGGACTGGAGCAGCACGACGTACATGAGTTGGCGGTAGAGGATCTGCTGCAGTGGCAGCGAGATCAGGTGGGTCATGCGTTCGCGGTCGAGGCGGAAGGCGAAGGCCGCGCAGACCGCCTGGATGGCGAGGACGCCCAGCCACGCCGTGATCGTCTTCTGGGTCGGGCCGAAGACGATGCCGTAGAGCAGGAAGACGTCGATCAGCGGGGCCAGCAGCGGGGCCACGATCATGAACAGGGAGACGAAGGGCAGGCCGATGCGGCCGAAGCGGCCCGAGGGGCCCTTGTCGATCACCGCGCGGCGGTGCTTCCAGATGGCCTGCATGGTGCCGTACGACCAGCGGTAGCGCTGGGACCACAGCTGGCTGACGGACTCCGGGGCCTCGGTCCAGGCGCGGGCGTTCTCGGCGTAGACCACGCGCCAGCCGGCGCGGTGCAGCGCCATGGTGACGTCGGTGTCCTCGGCGAGGGTGTCCTCGCTCATGCCGCCGATGGGCTCCAGGGCGGAGCGGCGGAACGCGCCGACCGCGCCGGGGATGGTCGGCATGCAGCCGAGGATGTCGTACATGCGGCGGTCCAGGTTGAAGCCCATCACGTACTCGATGTGCTGCCAGGCGCCGATGAGGCTGTCCTTGTTGCCGACCTTGGCGTTGCCCGCCACCGCGCCGACCCTGGGGTCGCCGAAGGGCTGGACGAGTTCGCGGACCGTGGACGGTTCGAAGACGGTGTCGCCGTCCATCATCACGACGATGTCGTAACGGGCGTTGGCCAGGCCCCGGTTGAGCGCGGCCGGCTTGCCCGCGTTGAGCTGGCGGATCACCCGTACGTTGGGCAGGCCCATCGCCTCGACGATGCGGGCGGTGCCGTCGGTGGAACCGTCGTCGATGACGAGGACCTCGATCGGGTGTTCGCTCGCCATCAGGGAGTTGACGGTGTTCTCGATGCACTTGGCCTCGTTGTACGCCGGGACCAGCACCGTCACCGGTTCGTCGACCGGCGGGCCCCAGCGGAAGTTCTTCCGGCGGACCCGGCGGGCGTGGACGCCGGAGAGGAGGAGCATCAGGACGAAGCGGCCGATGACCAGGGTGCCGATGATCGCGAGGCCGACCACCAGGACGTCGGTGATGTGCTCGGAGGCCTGGACCAGGAAGATCCACGCCTTGCCCTTCCAGAGGTCGGCGCCGGTGACCGGGCTGTGCGCGCTGGGCGCGTCCAGGGCCTCGGTGAGGTTGTCGAACTCGTAGCCCTTGTCCTTGAGGTCGGGCAGGAACCTGTCGAGCGCCGCGACGGTCTGGCTGCGGTCGCCGCCGGAGTCGTGCATCAGGACGATGGCGCCCTTGCCGTGGTGCGGCGTGGCGCGGCGGATGATCTCGTCGACGCCGGGCCGCTTCCAGTCCTCGCTGTCGGTGTTGTTGACGACGGTGAGGTAACCGCGGCTGCCGATGTACTGGGTGACCGGCCAGGTCTCGTTGTCCATGGCCTCGGCGTACGAGGAGTACGGCGGGCGGAAGAGCGAGGTGCGGATGCCGGCCGCGCCGGTGATCGCCAGCTGGTTCTGCGACAGCTCCCAGTCGATGCGCTTCTCGGACTGGAGGGCGAGGTCGGGGTGGTTGAAGGTGTGCAGACCGATCTCGTGGCCCTCGTCGACCATGCGCTGGACGAGGTCCGGGTAACGGGAGGCCATGGTGCCGGTGACGAAGAAGACCGCGTGCGCGTCGTGCTTCTTCAGCACGTCGAGCACCTTCGGGGTCCAGGTCGGGTCCGGGCCGTCGTCGAAGGTGAGGACGAGGCGGTGGTCGGGCACGCTCAGGCTCTGGGCCTGCCCGGCACGGGCGTCGATGACCGGGCCGCCCTCGAGTATCTCCTTGGGCACGTGCGTGGTGGGAGCGGGCTTCTGGACGCGGTGGTCGGCGAGGATCTCGCTGTGCACGTAGCCGCGCAGCATGAGCATGGCCGCCAGGGCGACGAGGACGAGCACGGGGAGCAGCAGGCGCAAGGGCACGCGGCGGCGCGGGGAGCCGCCGCGGGACCGGCGGGCGGCCCTGCGGCGGGGGGAGCGGGATGCCATCAGACGACGTTCTCCGGGGACTGTGCGGCGGGGGTGGTGGACGGCTCCGGCTGAGCGGCGGAGCCGTCGTCGGCGACGACCGGCTGGTCGGCGGGGGCACCGGCGAGGTTGTCGGTGCCCCCGGCCTCTCCGCCGACCGTGGGGGCGGTCGTCACGGGGTCCGGGGTCTCCGACACCGGCTGGTCCGCGGGCGGTGTGCTCACGGTGTCGTCCGAGGGTGTGGAGGTGGTGCCGTCACCGCCGGCGGCCGGGTTCGTACTGTTCTGCCCGGTCGTCGGCGGTGTCGGGTCGGTGGTGTCCGGCTGGTTCCCGGTGCCGGTCCCGCCGCCCGTCGCGGGGGCGGTGGTGTCGGGCGCGGGCAGTGTCGGGGTGCCGGTGGTCGGCGTGCCGCTCGGGGCGAGGCCGGCGCCGGAGCCGGGTGTGGCGTCCGTCCCGGTGGGCTGTGGTGTCGTCTCGACCTGACCGGCGGGCTTGTCCTCCTGGCCGGGGACGGGCATCCAGGGGGCGTCGGAGTTGCCGGACAGCAGCGTGGCGACCATGACGACGGCGTAGCCGGCGCAGGCGAGGCCGACGGCCAGGCCGATACGGCGGTAGAGCCGGCTGCGGCGGCCGGACTCGTCGACGAACACGGGTCCGGCGGCGGCGTCCTGCCCGCCGCCGCCCGCCCGGCCCGGCGCACGGCGCAGTTCGAGGCCTTCCCCTATCTGCACGGAGTCGAGCTGGACCGTCACCTCGTGCGGGTCGTGGGTGGCCGCGGCGGAGTCGCCGGCCTCCTCCTGCCAGGGGTCACGGACGGGGGCGCGGGAGGCCGTCGGGGCGCCGGGGCCTGAGGAGGGGCGCAGGAACTCGGTCGGAGCGCCGGAGTCCGAGGACGGGGTCAGGAACTCGGTCGGGGCGCCGGTGTCCGAGGACGGGCGCAGGAACTCGGTCGGAGCGTCGGCTGCTCCGGGGGCGGACGACGGGCGCCCGGAAGCCGCCGGGAAAACGGCGGTCCCGGCATCGGACGACGGGCCTCCGGAAGCCGGCGGGAAGCCGGCTGCTCCGGGGGCCGACGACGGGCGTCGGGAGGCCGACGGGGAACCGGTCGCGCCCCGGTCACCTGAGGAGTGTGCTCCGCCCGGCCGGGAGAAGAGGTCTGTCGGCTTGGCGCCGGGGTCGCCGCCCGGCTGGCGGGGGACGCGCAGGGCGGTGGTGCGCTCGGTGTCCCAGGGAACGTCCGCCGGGCTCTCGGACGGCGTCGTCCTACCCGGCGCCGCGGGACGCCCGGCGTTCCAGGAGGCATCCGGCCGACCCGGCGCCGACGCCGCGGGACGCCCGGCGCCCCGGGGACCGTCCGCCGGGCTCTCGGACGGCGTCGTCCTACCCGGCGCCGCGGGACGCCCGGCGTTCCAGGAGGCATCCGGCCGACCCCCGGACGGTGCCGTCCGACCCGGCGCCGCGGGGCCACGGGTGTCGTCGGCCCGCGGCCCGGGCCGGGCGGGGGGCTCCGCGCGGTGGGCGGTGTCGGGCAGGGCCTGGGTCTTGTCGTTGCCGCTGGGGAAGACTCCGAGGCGGGCCCAGCGGTCCTCGAGGGAGCCGGGGCCGGCGTCGCGCACGTCCGTGTCGGCGGGCTTCTCCCTCAGGGGGAGGACCCTCGTCTCGCGCAGGTCCTCGTCCCCGGCGTTCTTCTCGATCGCCGACGCGCCCTCGTACCGTTCCGGTTGGGTGTCTTCTCGCCATTCATCCACGCGCACGCACTTCCCCCCACAGGGCACTTACGGTGCGCGCGTACGACTCGAGCACCCGTCGGCGGACCGGGCCCCCACCCGATCCGAGCGCCCCGTTTATCACACTGTGCTCGGGGACCGAATGTAGCGTACGTGGAGGTCCTGTGTTCCCGTGACGGCCGTTCGTATCAGGAGTGAGACATCACCGGCCCGCCATCACGACAATATCCCGATCGGGCAACCATCCCCCGTCCGGTCGGCGCAGCCAGCCCTCCTCGGCGGCGACGGCGGCCGCCGCCCGCCGCAGGGCATCCAGAGCGGGATGAATCATCCCTTTCCGCCACACCAGGGACACGGGTGACAGCGGAATCGGGTCCACGAGAGGGCGCAGCACCGTCGCTGGCAGTGGCGGAAAATCGACCACGGCGAGGATCGGATGACGTGTCCTGGACATGATCCGCTGGAACTCCTCCTCCCCGACGGCCAGCGGCGCGGGCGGCGCGAGCGCGATCCCCCGCCCCTCGAACAGCGACCGCGCGAGGTCCGTCCACTCCGGCGTACGGGGGTTGCCGGCCCCGGCGTAGACCGTCTCGCCGGCGAGTGCGGCGAGCGGCACCTCGGTCAGTGCGGCCAGCGGGTGGTCCTCGGGCAGGACGACCGCCATCGGCTCGTGACGCACGGGCTGCTGGTCGAGTCCGGCCCGCAGTGCGGGGGCGAGGCCCGCGAACCGTCCGAACGACACGTCGAGCCGTCCCGCGAGCAGCTCCCCCGCGGCCCCGGTCAGTCCGCTCTCGTAGCGGGCCATCAGTTCGTGGGCGGGGGCGAGCTCGCGGGCCCGGTGCAGTACCCGGCGCGGGGTGGTGAGGCCCGGCGAGTTGAGGTCCACCAGCAGGGGGCGGGCCTGCCCGGCGGCGGCGAGCAGGTCGTCCTGGGCCTGGAGCACCGCGCGGGCGTACGGCAGCAGGCGCTCGCCGTCGGCGGTCAGGGTCACCTGCCGGGTGGTCCGTACGAACAGCTCGCAGCCCAGCTCCCGTTCCAGCCGCCGTACGTCCCTGCTGAGCGCCTGCTGGGCGACGTAGAGGCGCGTGGCGGCCCGGGTGAAGTGCAGCTCCTCGGCGACGGTCACGAAGGCACGCAGCAGGCGGGGGTCGAGGTGGGCGGGGGCGGGCATGCCGGGAATTTACAACACAGGTGCGTCAATCGGTGCCGGGAAGGTGTTGGACCGGCCGTACGGCCGCGGGCGACGGTGGTGTCATGCCTCAGCCGACCTCCCGGGCCACCCGGGACACTCCCCTGCTCACGGTCACCGCCGACACCCTGGTCGCCGTCGACTTCGGCCCGCGCGGGCGGAGCGAACCCCGCGCGAAGGACCCGTACCGCCGCCCCGAGGGCCCGTACCGCCGTCTCTTCGCGCTGCCCGGCGCCCGCGCGTTCACCGCCGGGAACCTGATCGCGCGACTGCCGATGGGCATGTTCAGCGTGAGCGCGGTCGTGATGATCGCCGGAACGCGGGGCTCGTACGCCCTGGCCGGCGCCGTCACCGCGACGGGCCTGGCGGCGACGGCGGTGGTCGCGCCGTGGACCGCGCGCCTGGTCGACCGGTACGGGCAGGCCCGTGTCGCGCTGCCGGCCACGGTGTTCGCCGTGCTCGGCTCCCTCGCGCTGCTGCTCTGCGTGCGGTACGGCGCCCCGGACTGGACCCTGTTCGCCTCCTACGCCGCCACCGCCACCACCCCCAACACCGGCGGGATGTCGCGGGCCCGCTGGGCGCACCTGCTGAAGGGGGACGCCGAGGCCCTGCACACCGCGAACTCCTTCGAACAGGCCGCCGACGAACTGTGCTTCATGCTCGGCCCGGTGCTCGCGGCCTTCCTGTGCGGGACGTCGTTCCCGGAGGCGGGCACACTCGTGGGTGCCGTACTGCTGCTGACGGGCACCGTGCTGTTCACCGCCCAGCGGTCGACCGAGCCGCCGGCCGCACGGCGTTCCTCCGCGCGGTCGCCGTTCCGGTCGCCCGGCATGCGGCCGCTGCTGGTGGTCTGTCTCGCGACGGGCGCGGTGTTCGGCTCGCTGGAGGTCGTCACCCTCGCGTTCGCGGACGAACGGGGGCACCGCGCGGCGTCCGGCGCCGTGCTCGCGCTCCAGGCGGCCGGTTCCTGTGCGGCGGGGCTGCTGTACGGGGCGATACGCCCGGCGGGGTCCGCGCGGGCCCGGCTGCCGTGGTGCCTGGCCGCGATGGCCGCGCTGATGACCCTGCCGCTGCTCGCGGCCGGGCTCACCGGTTCGCTGGTGCCGCTGGCGGGGGCGCTGCTGGTCGCCGGGATGGCGACCGCCCCCACCATGGTCACCACCATGACCCTGGTCCAGCGGTACACGCCCGAGGGCCGGCTGAACGAGGGCATGACGCTCGCGGTGACCGGTCTGCTCGGCGGGATCGCCTGCGGCAGCGCGGCGGGCGGCTGGACGGTGGAGCACGTCTCGGCGACGGCCGGGTACGGCGTGCCGGTGGCGGCGGCCGCGATCGCCCTTCTCGTGGCCCTCTGCACCCTTGTCCTGTTCGGGCCGTCGAACCGCTCCGCCGATTCCCTCCCGACCCATTGACGGGTACGGGTCCCGCACATACCTTCACCCGTCGAAGCGCTTCGAAACCGCTTTCTGCATCCCCACGGACCGTGCAGATGAGGACCCCCGATGGTGAAGATCACGGATGTGGCCCGGCGTGCCGGGGTCTCCCCCAGCACGGTCTCGTACGCGCTCAGCGGCAAGCGTCCGATCTCCGACGCGACCCGGCTCCGGGTGCAGGCGGCCGTCCGCGAGCTGGGCTACCGCGCGGACGGCGGTGGCCGGGGCGCGGCCGGCCACCGGTCGAAGGTGCTGGCCCTGGCGGTCCCGATGCGCTCCGGCGTCCATGTACCGGTGGTCACCCGGTTCGCGGTGTCGGTGGTCACCGCCGCCCGCGCCCACGACCACGACGTGCTGATGCTCACCCAGGGCGAGGGCGAGGAGGGCCTCGGGCGCGTCGCGGAGACCCGGCTGGCGGACGGGGTGATCGTGATGGACGTGCAGCTCCAGGACTCCCGGCTGCCGCTGCTGCGCGCGGGAGCCTTGCCGTCCGTGCTGATCGGCGTGCCCGCCGAGCCGGACGGGCTGACCTGTGTCGACCTGGATTTCCGGGCGGCCGGTGAGCTGTGTGTGGAGCATCTGGCGCGGCTCGGGCACCGGGCGGTGGCGCTGGTCGGCTCGCCGCCGGAGGTGTACGTGCGGCGGACCGCGTTCGCGCGGCGGCTGGTGGAGGGCTTCACGGCGGCCGCCGACCGGCACCGGCTCACCTCTGCCGTGCATCCGTGCGAGGCCGGCCGTGACGCCGCCCGCGCGATCGCCGGGCGGCTGGTGCGCGAGCTGCCGGCCCTGACGGGGGTGGTCGTGCACAACGAACCGCTGATCGATCCGCTGATCGACGCCTTCGAGGAGCTGGGGCTGAGCATTCCCGGCGATCTGTCCCTGACCGCCGTCTGCCCCTCCCCCGTCGCCGCGTCGGCCCGCACCCCGGTCACCTCGGTCGCCGTGCCGTCGGCGGAACTGGGCACCCGCGCGGTGCACCTGCTCGTACGGAAGCTGTCCGGCCTCCCCGTACCGGAGGCCACCCTGCTGCCGCCCCGGCTGACGGAACGGGCGAGCACGGCACCGCGCTGGGCGTGAGGGCCGCGGTGCGGGTCCCAGTCCGACTCGCGGGCGTTTCCGGGCCTTCCCCGGCTTCTCCCCCGGGACACATGACAAAGGCCCCGCCGCCGCCATGGAACGGGCGAGCACGGCACCGCGCGGGATGTGAGGGCCGCGGTGCGGGTCCCGGCCCTCGGGCTTCCCGGACCGTACGACAAAGGCCCCGCCGCTCGAAGCGACGGGGCCTGTGCCCACATGGGGTGGAGTGGAGATGGCGGGAATCGAACCCGCGTCCAACGGTGCGGAACCAGGGCTTCTCCGTGTGCAGTCGGCTGTGCTTTTCTCGGCCCCGGAGATCACGCCGACAAGTCTCCGACGGGCCCAGTCACTGTGTGGTTTCCCTCTTCACCCCGTGACCGGGATCAAGGTTTAGTCCCCTAGCTGATGCCAGGATCCGGGTCGGGAACATCCCCGGGCTGACACTCCCTTAAGTAGGGGAGCCGCTGCTCGCTACCTGAAAATCAGGCAGCGAGGGCGAGCTCGCCCTGGGAGACAGATCGCTTGGAATTGGCGATTATTTTTTTCGGCCTGTGGTTTACGAGATCATGGCCGCTTCCTCGACACGCTTCCCCTGCTTCGACAGCCGCTGTCGAAACCGATCATCCCCATGTTGTTTTTTCAAGTCCCTCCGAGGAGGGGGCCCGCACCCGCTGTGGGGTGCTGTCGCCATCGTACGTGACCAACGCGGGTCGGTGCCAGCGTATTCCCCGGCACTCCGCGAGGGCCTACGCGCGCTGCTTCCTGCGGACCGCCGAGATCGCCCGCTCGGTCTCGCGCCGGTCCTGCTTCTCCCGGAGCGTCTGCCGCTTGTCGTACTCCTTCTTGCCCTTGGCCAGCGCGATCTCGACCTTCGCGCGGCCGTCCTTGAAGTACAGGGCGAGCGGCACGATGGTGTGCCCCGTCTCCTGGGACTTGGACTCCAGCTTGTCGATCTCCTCGCGGTGCAGCAGCAGCTTGCGCTTGCGCCGCGCGCTGTGGTTCGTCCAGGTGCCCTGGCTGTACTCCGGGACGTGCACGTTGTGCAGCCACGCCTCGTTGCCGTCGAGCTGGACGAAGCCGTCCACCAGCGACGCCCGTCCCTGACGCAGGGACTTCACCTCGGTGCCGGTGAGGACCAGGCCGGCCTCGTAGGTGTCGATGATGAGGTAGTCGTGCCGCGCCTTCTTGTTCTGCGCGATCAGCTTGCGCCCTTTTTCCTTAGCCATAGTGCCGCCCATTTTCGCACCACGGAGGGGGTCGGCGGAAAGCCGATTACCGACGGTGCCCTACCGGCCGAGTCCGCTGAGGACCGTCTCGGCGCGCCGGAGGGCCTCTTCGTCGGCCTCCAGGTCGGGGGTGAGGCCATGGCCGTCGACGCCGCGGCCGGAGGGGGTGCGGTAGTGGCCGACGGTCAGCTCGGCGACGGAGCCGTCGGGCAGCTCGGTCGGCATCTGGACCGAGCCCTTGCCGAAGGTGCGGGAGCCCACGACGACCGCCCGTCCGCGGTCCTGCAGGGCGCCGGTGAGGAGCTCGGCCGCGCTCATCGTGCCGCCGTCGACGAGCGCGACCAGGGGTCTGGTGGTGTCGCCGCCGGGCTCGGCGTGCAGGGCGCGCTGCTCGCCCTCGACGCCGTACGTGGCGACCAGGCCGCCGTCGAGGAAGGCGGAGGCGGCGGTGACCGCCTCGGCGACCAGACCGCCGGAGTTGCCGCGCAGGTCGAGGACGATGCCGGCACCGGCCGGGGCCTGCCGTACGGCGGTGCGGACCTCGTCGCCCGATCCCTTGGTGAAGGCGCCGACCTCGACGACGGTCACCCCGGAGGCGAGCTCGCGGACGGTGACGGTGTCCCGGGACAGCCTGGCCCGGCGCACGGTCTCCTGCCACGCGCGCGTGCCGCGTTCCAGACCGAGCCGGACGGTGCTGCCGGCGGACTCGCCGGTGGTCTCGCCGCGCAGTAAGGAGACGACCTCCGTGACGGGCCGGCCGTCGACCTTCTCGCCGTCGACGCTGCGCAGACGGTCGCCCGCGCGGATACCGGCGTCGGCGGCGGGCGTGTCGTCGCCCACCTTCGTCACCTCGATACGGCCCTCCCGCTCGCGGGCCCACAGGCCGACGCCGGTGTACCGGCCGTCCAGGGCCTCCTCGAACTCCTCGTACTCGCCCGGGGAGTAGACGGCGGCCCAGCGGTCCCCGCTGCGGCTGACGGCCCGCTGGGCGGCCTCCATGGGGGAGGCGCCGTCGGCGGCGGCCTCCTCGGCCGCCCTGGTGACATCGGCCCGGTGACCGACGGGAGCGGCCGGAGGGGCTCCCTCCGGCGTGGCCCCGCCGTCCGCCCCGGGGAGGTTGCCCGTGGCCGCGCCGGCGACGAGCACGCTCGCGAACACCAAGGTCAGGGCGGCCCCACGGCGGAGGCGGCGGGGCTGACAGAACAGGGCACGACCTGACATGCCGGTGAGTCTAGGACAACGCGAAGGGGCGCACGGTCGGTTGGCCGTACGCCCCTCTTGGCAAGAGTCACACCTTCAGGTACTTGCGTAGCGCGAAGAACGCGGCCAACGCCGGCATCAGCAGACTGGTCGCGAGGATCAGCGGGAGCTTCGTCAGTACGGCGTCCCAGCCGATGAAGTTGATCAGGTTCAGCTTCTCCGACAGGGCCAGTCCGTTGTCGATGATGAAGTACCGGCCGAGCACCAGGAACCCGCACGCGAGGATGCCGCCGATGAGCCCGGCGACCGCGGCCTCCATGATGAACGGCGTCTGGATGTAGAAGCCGGAGGCGCCGACCAGGCGCATGATGCCGGTCTCGCGGCGGCGGCTGAACGCGGAGACGCGCACCGTGTTCACGATCAGCATCAGGGCGACGACCAGCATGAGCGCCATCATCGCGAGGGCGGCGATGTTCATGCCCTCCAGCAGCCCGAAGAGGTTGTCCAGGGTGCCCTTCTGGTCCTGCACCGACTGCACGCCGTCCCGCCCGTCGAAGGCGGTCGCGATGACCTGGTACTTCTCCGGGTCCTTCAGCTTGATGCGGTACGACTCCTGCATCTGGTCCGGCGTCAGGGAGCTGGCCAGCGGGGAGTCGCCGAACTGCTCCTTGTAGTGCTTGTACGCCTCGTCCTGCGACTCGTACGTCACCGAGTCGACGACCGGCATCTTCTCCAGGTCGGTCTTGATCTGGCCCTTCTGGTCGTCGGTCACCGCGCCCTTGGCGCAGTTGGGGTCGGACTCGGCGTCAGCCTTGTTGCACAGGAAGATGGAGATGTTGACCTTGTCGTACCAGTAGCCCTTCATGGTGTTCACCTGGTCGTTCATCAGGAGCGACCCACCGAACAGGGCTAGCGACAGGGCAACGGAGACGACGACGGCGAAGGTCATCGTCAGGTTGCGGCGGAGACCGACGCCGATCTCCGACAGGACGAACTGGGCGCGCATGGCGTCTGATCAAGCCTTTCCGTGGAGCGTCAGTGCTGGTAGCCGTAGACGCCGCGTGCCTGGTCGCGGACGAGACGGCCCTTCTCCAGCTCGATGACGCGCTTGCGCATCTGGTCCACGATGTTCTGGTCGTGCGTCGCCATCACCACGGTGGTGCCCGTCCGGTTGATGCGGTCGAGCAGCTTCATGATGCCGACGGAGGTCTGCGGGTCGAGGTTGCCGGTGGGCTCGTCGCAGATGAGCAGCTTGGGCCGGTTGACGAAGGCCCGCGCGATGGCGACGCGCTGCTGCTCACCACCGGAGAGCTCGCCGGGCATCCGCTCCTCCTTGCCGCCGAGCCCGACGAGGTCGAGCACCTGCGGCACGGACTTGCGGATCTCACCGCGCGACTTGCCGATCACCTCCTGCGCGAAGGCGACGTTCTCGGCGACCGTCTTGTTGGGCAGCAGACGGAAGTCCTGGAACACGGTCCCCAGCTGGCGCCGGATCTGCGGCACCTTCCAGTTGGAGACGCGGGCGAGATCCTTGCCCAGAACGTGCACCTGTCCGTGGCTGGCCCGCTCCTCGCGGAGGATCAGCCGCAGGAAGGTGGACTTTCCGGAGCCGGAGGACCCCACGAGGAACACGAACTCGCCCTTCTCCACTTCCAGGGAGACATCCCTGAGTGCGGGGCGGTTCTGCTTGGGGTAGGCCTTGGACACGTTGTCGAATCGGATCACGGATGCACCACGGTTAGCCGGGGGTAGATGAGCGTGACCATACGCGAACCGGGTAGGCGTGCGCAGGCACCGGAGCCGTTGTGCAGGACTTACGCCCTTTTGTTCCAGCGCCGGGTGGGCACAGCACCCCCAGGGGCGCGGGGCTGTGACATGTGCGGCTCCGCCGCGTGGGCGCGACCGGCCCCCACGCCGCCGCAGTCGCGAAACCCCCGAAACCACCCCTCTGGGAGCGACCCGGCGCAGCTTCCGCAGGAACCTGGCACAGTGGAGGGGGAACGTTCGCGAGAAGGTGGGCGTTGTTCATCTGGAACCGGTGCGAGGAGGGCGAGCGCATGACGTACGACCGGCTGGTGTGCGCGAACTGCGCCGCGCCCGTGAGCGAGGGCCGGTGCCCGGTGTGCCGCGCGAACCGCGAGCGGCTGCAGCAGGAGAACTTCTTCGCGGGTCTGAACCCCATGACGCTGATCGCGCTGCTGGCGGTGCTGGTCGCGGCGGTGGCGCTGCTCGCCCACCAGACCGTCTGACGCCGGGTACACGGACATGGCCGAAGGGCCCGGAGCGCGGTTGCGCTCCGGGCCCTTCGCCCTACGTCATGCGTACGGTGCGTACACGCGTGGCCACCGTCAGGCGGCGGCGCCGCGGCCGGACATCATGCGCGGCAGCACCCGGAAGCCGATACCGCCGGCGATCATCGTGGCGGCACCGATCAGCAGGAACGTGGTCTCGGCGGCACCGGTCTCGGCGAGCTCCTTGCCGTCGCCGCCCTGGGCCGAGGTGGCCGGGGCGTCGTCACCGGTTTCGGTCAGGGCCGAGGAGCCCTGATCCTGGGGAGAGGCGTCGTTGCCGCCGTCCGGGGTGGTGCCGGGGTTGTCGTCGTCACCCGGGGCGGGCTCTACGGGGTCCTCCCCGCCGTTGCCCGGGTCCTCGCCACCGTTACCGGGGTCCTCGCCCCCGTTGCCCGGGTCCTCCCCGCCGTTACCGGGGTCCTCCCCGCCGTTGCCCGGGTCCTCGCCACCGTTACCGGGGTCCTCCCCGCCGTTACCGGGGTCCTCCCCGCCGTTGCCCGGGTCCTCCCCGCCGTTACCGGGGTCCTCCCCGCCGTTACCCGGGTCCTCGCCACCGTTACCGGGGTCCTCCCCGCCGTTACCGGGGTCCTCGCCACCGTTGCCCGGGTCCTCCCCGCCGTTACCGGGGTCCTCCCCGCCGTTGCCCGGGTCGGGGCAATTCGGGTCGACTCCGACGGTGCAGTTCGGGTCCGGCTCCTCACCAGCGGTGATGCCGATGCTGAGGTCGAGCGCCGAAGCGGCACCCGCCGCCGACAGCGAGGCACCGGCCGCGATCACGGCGCCGGCCGCGATCCGAGCGACACGGATCCGCGTCTTCTTCGTCATATGGTTGCTACCCCCAGTAGCTCATCGTCAATGAGGCCGCGCTCGGGGCGGTGATCAACGGGGGTAACTGCGATGAAACGCCCCCCGGTTCACATGCGCCCCAGAGATACGCATGCCACGCTTCACCCTTCCCATTTTCCAAAAGAACGTCAAGGCCGTTGCGTACGCGATGTCCGCCTACGCGCGCTTTGCGGGACAACGAAACTGTGAGTGTGATGTAAATCCCGTATGCCACCGGACGAAAAAGGCAACTGCCGTCCAAGTGACGGCAGTTGCCTTGTCGACAAATCGGCGTTCGCGCCGGGGGTTACTTCTCCTGCTGCTTGCGCCAGCGAATTCCGGCCTCCAGGAAGCCGTCGATCTCACCGTTGAACACGGACTCGGGGTTTCCGACCTCGTGCTCCGTGCGCAGGTCCTTGACCATCTGGTACGGGTGCAGCACGTACGAACGCATCTGGTTGCCCCAGGAGTTGCCGCCGTCGCCCTTGAGGGCGTCCATCTTGGCCTGCTCCTCCTGGCGGCGCCGCTCCAGGAGCTTGGCCTGGAGGACGTTCATCGCGGTGGCCTTGTTCTGGATCTGGGAGCGCTCGTTCTGGCAGGAGACCACGATGCCGGTGGGGAGGTGGGTGAGCCGCACCGCGGAGTCGGTGGTGTTCACGCCCTGGCCGCCGGGACCGGACGAGCGGTACACGTCCACCCGCAGCTCGGACTCGTCGATCTCGATGTGGTCGGTCTGCTCGACCACGGGGAGGATCTCGACGCCGGCGAAGGAGGTCTGGCGGCGGCCCTGGTTGTCGAAGGGCGAGATGCGCACCAGGCGGTGCGTGCCCTGTTCGACGGAGAGGGTGCCGTAGGCGTAGGGCACCTGGACGGAGAAGGTGGTCGACTTGATGCCGGCCTCCTCCGCGTACGACGTCTCGATCAGCTCGGTCTTGTAGCCGTGCCGCTCGGCCCAGCGCAGGTACATGCGCTGGAGCTTCTCGGCGAAGTCGGCGGCGTCGACGCCACCGGCCTCCGCGCGGATGTTGACGAGCGCCTCGCGGGAGTCGTACTCGCCGCTGAGCAGCGTCCGGACCTCCATCTCGTCCAGCGCCTTCTTCACCGCGGCGAGCTCGGACTCGGCCTCCGCGCGGGTGTCCGGGTCGTCCTCCTCCTCGGCCATCTCGAAGAGCACGGAGAGATCGTCGATCCGGCCCCGGAGCGCCTCGGTCTTCCGCACCTCGGCCTGGAGGTGGGAGAGCTTGCTGGTGATCTTCTGCGCCTCGTCCGGGTTGTCCCACAGGGACGGCGCGGCCGCCTGCTCCTCGAGCACGGCGATGTCTGCCCTCAGCTTGTCGAGGTCCAGAACGGCCTCGATCGACTCCATGGTCGAGGAGAGGGACTTGAGCTCTTCGGATACGTCGACGACTGCCACGCCCTCCAGCGTAACGGCTCCGTCGACCGGCTCACGCAGGGCGGCGGGGCCGGGGCGGGGCATTACCCGTCGGGGCGGGGCGGCTTCCGGCCGTGGGGCGCTCGTTTGTTTCGCCCCCGCCGCCCCTTCCCTCCCCCACTCTCGGCTTCGCTCGAGCGGGAGGTGCCCCCATCGTCCCTGGGGGCTTCGCCCCCAGACCCCCTTCGCGCCCACGCGGCGGAGCCGCACATCGGCACAGCCCCGCGCCCCTTTGCGCGCGGTTCCCCGCGCCCCTAGGGGGTCAGGGAGTGGCCGGGGCCGAGTTCCGCGTGTCCTGGGGTGGGGCCGCCTCGTCCTCCGTCGTGGCCAGCCACGTGCCCACACCCGCCGCCACGAGCACCGCTGCCGCCACCGCCAGGGTGAGTCGGCGGCGGCGGGTGACCGCCCGGTTGCGGGCGGAGCCCGGGCGGCGTGCGCCTGCCGCGCGGGGGGCGCGGGCCGTGCCCAGGGCGCCGCCGGCCAGCTCGTCGGGGGCCGGCACCCTCATCGACGTATGCGTGTCCCGGTTGGAGTCGGCCGGTTTCGCGCCCGGTACCAGCGGGACCGCGCCACGGCGCCGCACCGGCTCCCCGGCGGCCGGGGCGGGCCCGGAGCGCTGGAGCTCCTCGCCCGTCTCCTCCGCGGGCTCGGTGTCCGGCTCGTCCACGTCCAGCGGCGGCATCCCCGCCAGCATCGGCAGCAGCTCCCGCAGCCGCGCGCCCAGCTCGGAGGCGCGCAGCCGGGACGCCGGGGCCTTCGCCAGGCACTGCACCAGCAGCTGCCACAGCTCGTCCGGGATGCCGGGGAGGGGGACGACCGTCTCGGTGACGTGACGGCGCAGCACCGCACCCGGGTGGCCGCCGCCGAACGGTGTGAAGCCGGCGAGCAGCTCGTACAGGACCGTGGCCAGCGCGTAGATGTCGACCGACGCGCGCGGGGGCAGGCCCTCGACGATCTCCGGGGCCAGGTAGTCGGGCGTTCCGATGATCTTCGTGGTGCGGGTGCGGCGCGGGGTGTCGATGAGTTTCGCCACGCCGAAGTCGGTGAGCAGGGCGCGGTGGGAGCCGCCGGGACCGAGCGGGCCCTGCATGTCGAGCAGTACGTTCTCCGGCTTCACGTCCCGGTGCACGACCCCGGCCGCGTGGGCCGCCGCCAGCCCGTCGGCGATGTCCGCGACGATCGCCACGGCGGCCTCGGGGGCCAGCCTGCGTTCCCGGTCGAGGCGGGTGCGCAGGTCCGTGCCCCGGACGAGGTCCATGACGAGGGCGAGGTCGTTGCCGTCGACCACCAGGTCGCGCACGGAGACGACGTGCGGGTGCTCCAGACCGAGCAGCACCGTCCGCTCCCGCACGAAGCGGCCGACGAGCTCCTGGTCCGAGGAGAGATCCTCACGCAGCAGCTTGATGGCGACGGGCCCGTCGGGGCCCTCGCCCAGCCACACCGTGCCGGCGCTGCCCCGCCCGAGGATCTGGTGGGCGGTGTACCGGCTGCCGATTCTCCGTGCCAAGACTGCTCCTACCGACGCGTGTTGTCGCCAAAGCTACGCGTCCGGGGCGCCGGCCTTCACAGCGGATCCGGAAATCAGCCCTCAGATGTCGACAAATCAGCAAACATGCTCAGTTCGTCCCGGAGGGCACCGAGGGCTCGTCGGAGCCGCCCAGGTCCTCGATCCAGCCCGTCACCGAGCCGAACCAGTCGCTGAGCTGGTCCCAGTAGCCCTTGCCGGTGCCGATCCAGTCCTGGAGCGGGCTCAGCTCCCAGATCAGCCAGCTCGCGACGAACAGGATGAGGATCGTGAACAGGCAGCCCTTCAGACAGCCCAGACCGGGGATGCGCATCGGGTTGGCGCCGCGCTGCCGGGGCTGCCGCGGCTCCCGGACCGGACGCTGCGGCTCCGGCGGCGGGGGCGGCGGTGCGTACCGCTGCGGCTGCGGCTGGGGCTGCTGTCGGCGCTGCGGTTCCGGCGGCGGGGCGTACTGCTGCTGCGGGGGCTGCTGCGGGTAGCCGTACCCCGGTCCGGGCTGCTGCTGGGGCTGCGGGCGTCGCTGCTGCGGCTGCTGCGGCTGCTGCGGGGGCCGGGCGACCTGCCGCTGGGGGCGGCGGCGCAGCGGGTCCTCGCTCGGGTCGAGGTACTGGACCTGGGTCTGCTCGTTGCGGTCGCGGGCCGCGCGGAGCTGGTTCTGCCAGGGGTGCGGGTCCTCCGGACCGGCACCGGGGCCACCAGGCTGTCCGGGCGGTACGGGGGGCATGACGGCCGTGGGGTCGGCGGCGCCCGCCGGGCCGCCGGTCTGCGGCAGGACGCTGGTCGCGCCGTTGGGGTCGTAGCCGCCCGCGCTGTGCGGCAGCACCTGCGTCGGGTCGGCGTCACCGGGCGCACCGGGCGCACCGGGCACGGTCGCGGGCGCCGGGTCGGGGGCGAGGAGCGCGCCGACGTTCTCGGCGGCGGCGATCTGCGCGGAGTTCGCGTGCACGCCGATGCCGTCGGCGACGACGCGCAGGCCGCGCGCGAGGTTCTCGGCACTGGGCCGCTGGTCGGGGTCCTTGCGCAGGCAGCGCTCGATGACCGTCCACAGCGGGTCGGGGACCGTGGAGGGGCGGCGCGGTTCGGCGCTCAGGTGCTGGTGCAGCACCTCCAGGGCGGAGCCTCCGGAGAACGGCGGGCGGCCGGTGACCAGCTCGTAGAGCAGGATGCCGGCGCCGTAGATGTCGACGGCGGAGGTCTGCGGGCGGCCCTCGGCGGACTCGGGCGCGATGTACGCGGGCGTGCCGACGAACTCGTGGGTGCGGGTCAGGCCCGGGGAGTCGGCGAGGCGGGCGATGCCGAAGTCGGTCAGCATCGGGTGCATCTCGCCGCCCTGCTGCTTGAGCAGGACGTTGGCGGGCTTCAGGTCGCGGTGCACCACGCCGTCGGCGTGGCTGGCGCCGAGCGCGTCGGCGATCTGCGCGGTGAGCAGGGCGGCGGCGACGGGGGTGAAGGGGCCGTTCTCGCGGAGGTGGCGGTGCAGGTCGGGGCCCTCCACGAGGTCCATGACCAGCGCCAGCAGATCGCCCTCGACGACCAGGTCGCGGACCCGGACGATGTTGGGGTGGGTGAGCCGGAGCAGGACGGACCGTTCGCGCAGGAAGCGCATCACGACGTCGGCGTCGTTGGCGAGCTCCTCCTTGAGGACCTTGATCGCGACGGTCTCGCCGGGCTGTCCCGGCACGGCCGCCTCGGCGCCCGCGGTCTCCCGCTGGCGGGCTCGCCAGACGGTCCCCGTGGCGCCGCGACCGAGCGGCTCCTCGAGGAGGTACTTGCTGCCAACCGGCCGCACGTCGCGCTCCCTGCTGCTTGCCTGGCGTACACCGTGGTCCACCGTGCTACGGAATGTTCCGACCCACTGTAGTGCCGCCGCGCGGGATACCGGCTGGTCGTCTTCGACGTGATCTCACGGTGATCTCACGGTGGGTCCTGTGCACCGGCCCCCGTCCGGGTTCGGAGGTTCCGAATGTTCCGGGTGTTCCGAAGGAAAGACGCTCGACCCGGTCCGCCGGTTGCCGTATGCCGGACGTGACCGATCTCAAGTGGGCCCGGAACGATCATTCGCTCCTCACTGGTCAGGCACTTTTGCGGGCAGAGCCGACCAATCAAGATCATTCGCTGCCGGAGGGCGGGCGCGTTGTCGGTGGCAGGTGCGAGGATGCGTGCAGTACTGGCCGTACGTGCGCGTGTGGCGGTGGGGGAAGTCCGCGGTGGGGGACCGCGGGGCGGTGGTGTCCCCCCGCGTCGCGGGCGCCCGCGCAGAAGGGACCGCTGACGGCGATGCAGATCCGGCTGACCGTCGTAGACCCGCTGGGCCCCTCCTCCCCCGCGCGGGAGCGGGCCGCGAGCCGCGACGTGCTGGTCACGGCGCCCGCGGGCACGGCCCTGGCCGCGGTCGCCTCCGCGCTGGCCTCGGTGGTCTCCGGCGGTGACGGCTCGTCCGGCTCACCGGTGCTGTACGCCGGTGAGCGGCGGCTCGACGCCCAGCGCTGCACACTGGGCGAGCCGCCGCTGATCGACGGCACGGTGCTGGCCGTGGGCGCCCCCGGTGAGCCCGAGCCGCATCCCGAACTGGACGAGGCCCCGACCCGGCTGCACGTCGTCGCCGGTCCCGACGCGGGCGGGGTGCACCTGCTGCACGGCGGCGAGATCCGCATAGGCCGCAGCGCCGACGCCGACGTACCGCTCGACGACCCGGACGTCTCCCGGCTGCACTGCGCCGTGACGGTCGCCCCGGACGGCGGTGTCTCGGTCGCCGACCTCGACTCCACCAACGGCACGACCCTGGACGGCCGGCGCGTGGGCCACCGCCCGGTCCGCCTCGCCCCGGGCGCGCTCCTGCGCATCGGCGAGTCGGCCCTGCGCCTGACCCCGGCGGCTGGTCCCTCCGCGCGAGCGGCCACGACACCGGACGGCGAGGGACACGTACGGGTGCCGCCGCCCCCGGCCGGGCAGGCCGGCGACGAGGACGCCCACGCGCGCGCGACGGCGCCGACGGCCCCCACCCACCACGCCCACGGCTCGGCCGGCTGGGCCGTGACGGCACCGGACGCACGGGACGCACAGGGCGTACGGGAGGCGCCGGACACCGCGCGGTGGGACAGCGCGGGCGAACCGCCGCGGGTGCCGGGGCAGGGCCGCGCCCCCGGGATCGAGCGCACCGGCACCGCTCCCGGGAGACGCGCGGTGCACACGGTCACCCGGGGAGACGTGCCCCGCCTTCCCCAGGGCCGCCGCGTGTCGCGGCCGCTGCCCGCCGACGGGGACACGCACGCGGGGCGCTCCGGCGTGAGCGCGCGCGGTGCGGACCCCGGCGCCGCCGACCGCTCCGCCGGGACGGCTCCCGAAGGGGGCCGGGGCGAGGAGGTCCGGGGCGAGCCGGCCGGGGGTGCCGCTCCCGGTCGCGGCGCCGCCGGGACGGCCGTCCCGGCGTCCGGCCGGACGCCCGGCGGCGCACCCGGCCGCCTCACCGGCCCGACCACCGGGCCCGCCACCGGCCACATGCCCACCGGGGCACCTTCCACCCCGCGCGAGGAGTTCCCGGGCACCCGCAAGGGCACCCCCGTGCGCGGCACCGACCTCCCCCAGCCGACGGGCGGGCGCAGACTCGGCGGGCTCACCGCCTGGGCCCGGCGGCTGACCGGCGGGCGGCAGGAACCGGAGGCCGCGTGGGCCGCCCACGGCGAGGAGGGCTCCGACGCCGCACCCGGCCCGGGCGCGAGCGCCCCCGTCGTGCCCGAGACCTGGCCGGACCCCGCCACGCTGCTGCTGACCGCGCTCGGCCCCGGCCCCCGGTTGTGGGAGCGCGGGCCGGGTCACCCGGAGGCGCTCGCGGTGCGGCTCGGCACGGCGGACCGGCCGGCGCCGGACGGCTCGGGCCTGCTGCCCGCCGTACCGGTGACCTCGGGGCTGCGCGAGGTCGGCGCGCTGGGACTGGCCGGCCCGCGTGAGCGGCTCACCGGGCTGGCCCGCGCGGTGCTCGCCCAGCTCGCCGCGCTGCACTCCCCCGACTCCCTGGAGATCGTCCTGATCGCCGCGGACCACTCCCGCCCCCTGGCGGAGCGCACCGCCGAGTGGTCCTGGCTGGGCTGGCTGCCGCACGTACGCCCGGGGCACGGCCAGGACTGCCGCCTGCTCCTCGCGCACGACCACGAGCAGGCCACGGCCCGCGCCGAGGAACTGCTGCGCCGGCTGGCGGACCACGACCACGCGGCCCCCCGCATATCCGGCGGCGAGGGTCCGTACACCGTGGTCGTCGTGGACGGCGACCCGGGCGGCCCCGAGGTGCGCGAGGCCGTGGCCCGGCTGGCCCTGGAGGGCTCGCGGGCCGGCATCCACGTGGTGTGCCTCGCCGAGACGGCCGCCTCCTCCCCCGCGTCCCCGGTGACGGAGACCTACGAGGCGGCCTGCGCGGTGGCGCCGACGTTCCGGCGGTGCGGGGCCGTCGCCCTGCTCAGCGGGGACGTGGCGACCACCCTGCGGCTGCTGCGGGTCGCCGGGACCGGCCCCGTCGGCCACGGCACCCTCGCCACGGTCGACGCGGTCTCCCCCGCCTGGGCCGAGCGGTTCGCGCGGGCGCTCGCACCGCTGCGCACGGACGGCACCGGCGGGGACCGGCACGCGCGCGTGTCGACGCCGCTGCCCCGGTCGGCGCGGCTCCTCGACGAACTGGGCCTGGCCCGGGCCACCCCGGCGTCGCTGATGGCCCGCTGGGCGGACGCGGCCGACGACACCCAGGCGCTCGGCGGACGCGTCACCGCCATACTGGGCGCCGGTCCGCGCGGCCCGGTCACCGCCGACCTCGCCGCCGACGGACCGCATCTGCTGGTCGAGGGGCCGTCCGGCAGCGGTCGTACGGAACTGCTGCGGGCGGTCGTCGCCTCGCTGGCCGCCGCCGAGCGTCCCGACCGGCTGGGCATCGTGCTGGTCGACGGCCGGGGCGTGCCCACACCGGGCGACGCGTCCGGCGAGGGCCTGCGTGTCTGTACGGACGTACCGCATGTCACCACGCATCTGTGCGCCAACGACCCGGTGCGGATGCGGGAGTTCGCGCAGTCCCTGAGCGCCGAGCTGAAGCGGCGCGCGGAGCTGCTGGGCCGGTCGGACTTCGCGGAGTGGCACACCGGGCGGGAGCTGTCGGACCGTATGGTCGCCCAGCGCACGGCGGTCGCGTCCCGCGCGGAGCAGAACGGGGACCTCGACACCCCGCCCAGTTCGACGCTGCGGCTGCGGCCGGGGGCGGACCGGCGCAGGACGGGGGCCACGCCGCCGCTGCCCCGGCTGGTGGTGGTCGTCGACGACCTGGACGCGCTCGTGTCCCCGGCGCTCGGCTCGCCCGGGCGGCCCGCCGCCGGATCGGTGATGCGGGCGCTGGAGGCGGTGGCGCGGGACGGTGAGCGGCTGGGCGTGCATCTGGTGGTGGCCACCGGGCCCTGCGCCCGTACGGCGCAGAGCGAGCCGGTGCGGCAGGCGTCGCTGCGGGTCGCGCTCGACGCGGTGGTGCCGGGGGGCGGGCCGGAGGAGCCCGCGCCGGGGCGGGGGCGGGTGGTCCGGCCGGACGGGCGGGAGACGGCGTTCCAGGGGGGCCGGGTGACCGGTCGCATTCCGCGGACGGCGACTCTGCGGCCGACGGTCGTGCCTCTGGAGTGGCACCGCATGGGTGATCCGCCGGCTCGGCGGCAGGTACGGGAGCTGGGCAACGGCCCGACCGACCTCGCCCTGCTCGCCAGCGCGTTGGAGCGGGCTGCACGGCAGGTCTCGGCGGCGGAGGTGCCGTCGCTTCTCTGACCCGGGGAACGTCGGCCGGTACTCGGGGCTGGACGGGGGAGGTTCGCGCGGCCCGGCGCTTACGGGGCGCCTCCCCCACTCTCGGCTCCGCTCGAGCGGGAGGTGCCCCCACCGCCCACCCGTGCCGCCCTGGGGGTACCTCCCAGGCCCTTAAGGCACTGGGGGAGACACGACTGCCCGCGGGAGCGGTGGGGCATGCGGCTGCCCGCGGGGAGCGGGGCGTGTGGCTGCCCGCGGAGGGCGGTGGCATGCGGCCGGCCGCGGAGGGCGGCCGCGGGGACGCGGGAGCGGTGGCGCACGACTGCCCGCGGGGGCGGTGACTCATGGTCACGACGGTGTCACGATCCTCGGGTTGACATGGGAGGCGGTCTTGCCACCCCTACCCCCCGGGCGTAGACCAGAGCGCACGGGACAGCGCTCGGCGTTCGACGGAGTACGAAGAACGGGGCAGTGATGCGCAGGACGAGCAGGATCATCCGGATACGTGGTGCCGCCGCGCTCGCCGCGGGTGTGCTCGCGGTCTCGCTCACCGCGTGCGGCGGTGGCGGTGACGACGACAGCGGCGGCGACGAGAAGGACAAGGGCGGCGGCGAGACCGGAACCACCGTCACCCTGCCCAAGCTGGACGGCCAAAGCCTCGAGGTCGCCGCCGTGTGGACCGGCGCCGAGCAGGCCAACTTCAAGAAGGTCCTCGCGGAGTTCGAGAAGCGCACCGGCGCCAAGGTGACCTTCGTCCCCGCCCAGGACCCGATCATCAACTTCCTCGGCTCGAAGGTCGCGGGCGGCGCCCCGCCGGACGTGGCGATGCTGCCGCAGCCGGGCGCCATCAAGCAGGCCGTGGAGAAGGGCTGGGCCAAGCCGCTCGGCGCCGAGGCGGCCAAGGAGCTCGGCGAGAACTACTCGCAGGGCTGGCAGGACATCGGCAAGGTCGACGGCAAGCAGTACGGCGTCTACTACAAGGCCGCCAACAAGTCGCTGATCTGGTACAACGCCCAGGTCTTCGAGAACGCGGGCGCCGCCGAGCCGAAGACGTGGGACGAACTGCTCACCGCCGCGCAGATGGTCTACGACTCCGGTGTCACCCCGTTCTCGGTCGGCGGCGCCGAGGGCTGGACGCTCACCGACTGGTTCGAGAACGTCTACCTCTCCCAGGCCGGACCGGAGAAGTACGACCAGTTGGCCCGGCACGAGATCAAGTGGACGGACCCCTCCGTCAAGGAGGCGCTGACCACGCTCGCCGGGATCTGGGGCAAGAAGGACTACGTCGCGTCCGGCGCACTGGGGACCGATTTCCCGACGTCCGTGACGCAGACCTTCACCGGCGGCGACCAGCCCAAGGCCGGCATGGTCTACGAGGGCGACTTCGCCCAGGTCAACATCGGCGAGACCGAGGCGGAGGTGGGCACGGACGCCAAGGTGTTCCCGTTCCCGGCGGTCGGTGACGCCCCGCCCGTGGTGTCCGGCGGCGACGCGGCGGTGATCCTGGAGGACTCCGAGGCGTCCCAGGCGCTGGCGACCTTCCTCGCCTCCCCGGACGCCGCGCGCATCCACGCCGGGCTCGGCGGCTACCTCTCGCCGAACAGGAACGTGCCGGACTCGGCGTATCCGAACGAGGTCCAGCGGAAGATCGCCAAGGCGCTCGTCGACTCCGGCGACGACTTCCGCTTCGACATGTCCGACCAGGCCCCGCAGGCGTTCGGCGGCACGCCCGGCAAGGGCGAGTGGAAGATCCTCCAGGACTTCCTGAAGAACCCGAAGGACGTCGCCGGTACGCAGGCGAAGCTGGAGGCCGACGCGGCCGCGGCGTACGGGAACTGAACCGGCGATGGCGTCGGACACGGCGGCAGGGGCACCGAAGGCGGCCCCTGCCGCTCCCAAGTCGCGCAAGAGCGTCACCGGCACCCGTGGAACCGTGGCGGCGCTGTTCCTGCTGCCCGCGCTCGTGCTGCTCGGTGCGCTCGTGGTCTACCCGATCGGGTACTCCGTCGTCCGCAGCTTCTACGACCAGTCCGGCGACGGCTTCGCCGGATTCGACAACTACCGGGCCCTGTTCACCGACGACGGCATCCGCACCGCCCTGAAGAACAACATCATCTGGGTGGTGTTCGCGCCGACGGTCGCGACCGCGCTCGGTCTGGTCTTCGCGGTGCTGACCGAACGGGTGCGCTGGGGCACGGCGTTCAAGCTGGTCGTCTTCATGCCGATGGCGATCTCGATGCTGGCCGCCGGGATCATCTTCCGGCTGGTGTACGACCAGGACCCGGACAAGGGCGTGGCGAACGCGGTGTGGGTGGGGGTGCACGACACCTTCGCCCAGTCGTCGGCGTTCCCGAAGGCGCACCCGGGCCGTGATTCGCCGCTCGTCAAGGACGACGACGGCGGCTTCGTCACCAGCAGGCAGGTGAGGGTGGGCGACACGGTGACGCTGCCGCTGGTCGGTGTCGCCCCGGACCTGATGCCGAAGGACGCGGAGCGGGCGGCGGCGCCACGGCCGGAGAGCGACCGGATCACCGGCACCACCTGGCAGGACTTCACCCGCGGCAAGGGCGTCGGCACGCTGAACGCCGTCGACGCCTCGGAGCTGGGCTACGCCGGGATGAGGATCGAGGCCGTGAAGGGCGCCGAGGTGGTGGAGACGGCCACGGCGGCCGCCGACGGCTCGTTCTCCTTCTCCTCGAAGGCCGAGGGCGCCCAACTACGGCTACCGAAGAGCAACTTCGCCGAGCCGTACAACGGCCTCGACTGGCTCGGCCCGTCGCTGGTCACGCCGGCGATCATCGGCTCGTACATCTGGATGTGGGCGGGCTTCGCGATGGTGCTGATCGCGGCCGGGCTCGCGGGCATGCCCCGGGAGCTGCTGGAGGCGGCGCGGGTGGACGGCGCGAACGAGTGGCAGGTGTTCAGACGTGTCACGGTGCCGCTGCTGGCGCCGGTCCTCGCGGTCGTCACCGTCACCCTGATGATCAACGTGCTGAAGGTGTTCGACCTGGTCTTCATCATCGCCCCGGGCTCGTCCCAGGACGACGCCAACGTCCTCGCGCTGGAGCTGTACCGCAAGGGCTTCGCGTCGGACCAGCCGGGCATCGCCAGCGCGATCGCGGTGTTCCTGCTGCTGCTCGTCATCCCGGTGATGTGGTTCAACGTCAGGCGGCTGAGGCGGGAGGTCCGGCGGTGAACTCGCGTGCGTGCAGCGGCGGCCGGGGGTCCGGGGGTCGCCCCCCGGATGGGCACAGTAACGTCAGGCGGCTGAGGCGGGAGGTGCGGCGATGAGTGCGGACGCGGACAGCGTCGTCAAGGCGGTCCCCACCGTCAGGGCCGAGCGGTCACTGGGCTCCCGGCTGAGCGAGTGGGTGAGCGGCGGCCTGGTCCGCGTCTTCCTGGTCGTCGTGGGCCTGTTCTGGCTGGTCCCGACGGTCGGGCTGCTGCTGGCCAGCCTGCGCACCCCGCAGGACATGGCCGCCGACGGCTGGTGGAAGGTGTTCACCGAGCCCTCGCAGCTCACCTTCGGCGCCTACGAGACGCTGCTGGAGAACGACGACATCACCGGCTCGCTGCTGAACACGGTGTACATCACCGTCCCGGCGACCGTGCTGGTGGTGGTGATCGGCTCGCTCGCCGGGTACGCCTTCGCCTGGATGGAGTTCCCGGGCCGGGACTGGTGGTTCCTGGCGGTGGTGGGGCTGCTGGTGGTGCCGGTGCAGGTGGCGCTGATCCCGATCGCCGAACTCTTCGGCAGCGTCGGCGTCTTCGGCTCCGTGACCGGTGTGGTCCTCTTCCACGTCGGTTTCGGTCTGCCGTTCGCGGTGTTCCTGCTGCGGAACTTCTTCGCGGAGATCCCGAAGGAGCTGCTGGAGGCGGCCCGGCTGGACGGCGCGGGCGAACTGCGGCTGTTCGTGCGGGTCGTGATGCCGCTCGCCGGGCCGGCCATCGCCGCGCTCGGCATCTTCCAGTTCCTGTGGGTGTGGAACGACATGCTGGTCGCGTTGATCTTCACCGACTCCGGGAGCCAGCCGATCACGGTCGCCCTGCAGACCCAGGTACGGCAGTTCGGCAACAACATCGACGTCCTGGCGCCCGGCGCGTTCATCTCGATGGTGGTCCCGCTGGTCGTGTTCTTCGCGTTCCAACGGCAGTTCGTCTCCGGTGTGATGGCGGGCGCGGTGAAGTAGCCGAAGTGCGCATCGAGTTGAAGGGGCGGGCCGTCGCAGGTCCGCCCCTTCGTGTGACGGGCGTCCCCCGGATGCCGCAGGGCGCGTAACCAAGTGGGGCCGGCGGCCGTTGCCGGGCCGAACGCCCGCACCGACCGTTGGATGCCCCTTGCCCAGGTTCAGTGTCATTGTCCCCGCGTACCAGGTTCAGGCGTATCTGCACGAGTGCCTGGAATCGGTGCTGTCCCAGTCGTATCCCGATCTCGAACTGATCGCCGTCGACGACTGCTCGCCGGACGCCTGCGGTGCGGTGATCGACGAGTTCGCGGCCCGGGACCCGCGCGTACGGGCCGTGCACCTGCCGGCGAACGCGGGCCTCGGCCCGGCCCGCAACGCCGGAATGGAGCGGGCGACCGGTGACTACCTGGTGTTCCTGGACGGCGACGACACCCTCACGCCCGACGCGCTGCTCGCCCTCGCCGACCGGCTGAAGGAGACGGGCGAACCGGACGTGCTGGTCTACGACTACGCGCGCGCCCACTGGTCGGGCGAGACCGTGCGCAACCGGGTCGCCGCCGAACTCACCGAGCACGGACCGGCGCCGTTCCGTCTCGAGGACCGGCCGGGACTGCTGAACCTGCTGATGGTGGCGTGGAACAAGGCGTACCGGCGGGAGTTCGTCGAGCGCGCGGGGTTCACCTTCCCGCCCGGCTACTACGAGGACACCCCGTGGACGTACCCGGTCCTGATGACGGCGGAGTCGATCGCCACCCTGGACCGGGTGTGCGTGCACTACCGGCAGCGCCGGACCGGCGGCATCCTGCGCACCACCAGCGAACGGCACTTCGACGTCTTCGACCAGTACGACCGGGTCTTCGCGTTCCTCGACGAGCGGCCCGGACTGCGGCGCTGGCGGCCGGTGCTGTTCCGCCGCATGGTCGACCACCTGGCGACGGTGTACACGCGGCGGGACCGGCTGCCGCGCGGGTCGCGCGCCGCCTTCCTGCGCCGGGCGCGTGTCCACTGCCGGCGCCATCGGACGCCCGGCGCGTCCGGGTCCGCGCGCGCCCGGGTGCACCACACGATGGTCCGTTTCGGACTGCACCGCACCTACCGGGCGCTGCGGCTGGCGGCGGCGCTGCGCCGCAGGTGGGCCCGGATCGCGGGGCGGCTGCCGCGCGCCCTGCGCCGCGCGGCCCTGCGCCTGCACTACCGGTTCCAGCGGCTGCTCCCGCTCCGCGCCGACCGGGCCGTCTTCGCCGCCGACGGGGGCCGCGGTCACGGCGGCGACCCGGGCGCCCTGGAGTCGGCGGTGCGCGAGCTGGCCCCGCACATCCGCACCGCCTGGGTGGCCCGTCCCGAGTACCACCACACCCTTCCGCCGGGCGCCCGCCGGCTCGCGCCCGGCACGGCCGCCCACTTCAGCGCGCTCGCCCGGTCCGCGTATCTGGTGACCGACGCCGACACCGTGCCGGGGCTGGTCAAGCGCAAGGGGCAGGTCCTGGTGCAGACGCGGCGCGGCACCCCCCTCGGGCACGAGGGCCTGGACCTGCTGGAACGCCCCGCGGCGGCCCGGGACACCGACTTCGCGCGGCTCCTCGCGGGCGTCGACCAGTGGGACTACGTCGTCTCCGCCGACCGCCACTCGACCCTGACCTGGGAGCGGGTCTGCCCCGGCCGCTACACCACCCTGGAGTACGGCAGGCCGCGCACCGACCGGTTCCACACGGCGACCGGTGCGGACGTGGCCCGGCTGCGGGAGTCGCTCGGCGTCCCGGAGGGGTCGGTGGCGATCCTGTACGCGCCGGCCCACCGCGACTACCGGCGCACCCAGCGCCGGCTGCTCGACCTGGAGCGCCTGGTGCGCCGGCTCGGCCCGCGGTTCGTCGTCCTGGCCCTCGCCGCCCACCACCCGTACGGCGGGCCGCGCGAGGCCGCCTCCGACCGGGTCCTGGACGTCACCGGCCACCCGGACGTCACCGCGCTGTGCCTGGCCTCGGACGCCCTGGTCACGGACTACTCGCCGCTGATGTTCGACTACGCGGGCCTGGACCGGCCGGTGGTGCTGCACATCGACGACTGGGAGGCGTACGAGGCGGCCCGCGGCGCCTACTTCGATCCGCGGGCGTTCCCGCCGGGCGCGGTCGCGGGCGGCGAGGACGAGCTGATCGACATCTTCGCGACCGGTCACTGGTGCGGCGCCCGCTCCGCCCGGCTGCGGGCGGACTTCCGCGCCCGGTTCTGCCCGTACGACGACGGCCGCGCCGCCGAGCGGGTGGTGCGCCGGGTGGTGCTCGGGGAGAGCGACCTGCCGCCGGTGGTGCCGCTGGAGGGGCGCCGCCCGGTGCCGTCGGCCGGTGCCGTGTCCGGTCCGCCGGCGCTCACGACGGTGCCGCAGCAGCAGCCCGCCGGTGTCCTGGCCGTCACCGACCGCGGCTGACCGCCGTTTCCCCTTGTGGACACAGGGAGTTCCCATGCCCTCCGGATCGTCGCGGCCCACCCCGACCCGGCCTCCGGCGGGGCGGCCCGGTCGGCGCCCCTCCCGCTGAGGGCACCACGCCGACCTTCACGGATCACGGAACACGGATCACGGATCACGGAAAGAGCAGAATGCCCCGTTTCAGCATCATCGTCCCGTCGCACGGGGTCGCCGGCCGGCTGGGCCGGGCGCTGGACTCGGTCCTCGCCCAGTCCTTCGGTGACTTCGAGCTGATCCCGGTCTGCGAGGTGCCCGGGTCCGCCGCGGCCGACGTGGCCGCCCGGTACGCCGAGCGGGACTCGCGGGTGGCGCCGGTGCACGCGCCGCCGTCGGCCGGACTGGCGGGCGCGCGCAACGCGGGGACGCGGGCGGCCACGGGGACGTACCTGCTGTTCCTCGACGGTGACGACGTCCTCGTACCGGGGGCGCTCGCGGCTCTGGACGCGCGCCTGACCGCGACCGGTCCGGTGGACGTGCTGCACTTCGGGCACGAGCGCGCGCCCTGGTGGGAGGGCGAGCCCGGCAACCCTGCCGCACCCCTGCTGGCGAAGGCCCCCGACGGCGCGTTCTCCCCCGACCGCGCCCCGCACCTCACCGGCGTGGGCCTCCCGGCGTGGAGCGCGGCCTGGCGCCGTGCCTTCGTCGCCGAGCGGCGTCTCACCTTCCCGGCGGGTCACTTCACGGACATCGGCTGGGGCGGGCAGGCGATGCTCGTCGCCGAGCGGGTGGCGGTGCTGCGCGCGGTCGTCGTACGGCATCTGGTGCGGCGGCAGGGCAGCCGGCTGGACCTGCCCGGGGAGCACCACGCCGAACTGCTGGACCAGGTCGAGCTGGTGCTGGAGCGGGCCGCCGAGCGGGGGCTGTCCGCCGAGCGGTCGGCGCCGTTGTTCGAGCAGCTCTTCACCGCCGTGCTGAAGACGGCCGCCCGTCCCCGGCGGCTCCCGTCGGGCCGCCGCGCCTTCTTCCGCCGGGCGAGCACCCTGTACCGCCGTCACCGCCCCGCCGGGTACCGGCCGCCGCGCGGCAGCCTCGGGGCGCAGCACCGGCTGCTGGCGTCGGGTTCCTACGGGGCGTTCGCCGCCCTGCGCGGCGCCCGCCGCGCGGTGGCGCGGACCGTGGCGGCGGTGCCGCGTCCGCGGGGCCTGCGCACCCGGCTGCTGTACCGGATGCACCTGTGCCGCCCGCTCGATCCGAACCTCGCCGTGTACTGCGCCTACTGGGGCCGGGGTTACGCCTGCAACCCGGCCGCGATCCACGCCAAGGCGCGTGAACTCGCCCCGCACATCCGCTCGGTGTTCCTGGTGGAGGCCGGACAGGAACACACCGTGCCGGACGGCGTCGAGTACGCGGTCATCGGCAGCCGACGCTGCTGGGAGGTGCTGGCCCGCGCGAAGTACCTGGTCAACAACGCCAACTTCGCGGAGGGCGTGGTCAAACGCCCCGGCAGCGTCCACCTCCAGACACAGCACGGCACCCCGCTGAAGACGATGGGCGTCGACCAGTCGACGTACCCGGTGGTGGCCGCCGCCACCGGCAGCTTCACCAAGCTGCTGGGCCGGGTGGACCGCTGGGACTACAACCTCTCCGCCAACCCGCACTCCACGCGCGTGTGGGAGCGCGCCTTCCCCGGCTCCTACGAGCACCTGGAGTACGGCTACCCGCGCAACGACGTGTACTGCGCGGCCGGCGCGGACGACGTGGCCCGGATCCGCGCGGAGCTGGGCGTCCCGGAGGGCGCGCGGGCCGTGCTGTACGCGCCCACCCACCGCGACCACCGCACCGGCTTCGAGCCCGGCCTGGACCTGGAGGCGTTCTGCGAGGCGGCCGGCGAGGACGTGGTGGTCCTGCTGCGCGCCCACTACTTCTACGACCGGGGCACCGCGCGGGCCGGGGGCCGGGTCAGCCGGGTCATTGATGTCACCGCGCACCGTTCGTCGGAGGACGTGTGCCTGGCCGCCGACGCGCTGGTCACCGACTACTCGTCGATCATGTTCGACTACGCCTGTCTGGACCGCCCGATCGTCGTGCACGCCGACGACTGGGACGTCTACCGGGAGGTCCGGGGCGTCTGCTTCGACCTGATGGAGGGGCCGCCGGGACCGGTGGTCCGTACCCCCGAGGAGCTGGCCCGCGTCTTCCGCGACGGCTCGTACGCGGACGCGGAGTCGGCGGCGCTGCGGGCCCGGTTCCGGGAGCGGTTCTGCGCGTTCGACGACGGGCGGGCCGCCGAACGGGTCGTACGCCGGGTGCTGCTCGGTGAGCCGCCCGAGGCCCTGCCGCCCGTGATCCCGCTCGCGGAGCGCGTCCCCGCCCCCGCGGCCGCCCCGACCCCGGTGAGGAGCTGACGTGCCCCGCTTCAGCGTCGTCGTCCCCGTCCACAAGGTGCAGGGGTACCTGCACGCCTGCCTCGACTCGGTGCTCGGGCAGTCGTACCGCGATCTCGAGGTGATCGCCGTCGACGACCGCTCCCCCGACGGCTGCGGCGCGATCCTCGACGCGTACGCGGCCCGCGACGAGCGGGTCCGGGTGGTGCACCTGCCGGAGAACGTGGGCCTCGGCCGGGCCCGCAACGCCGGGATGGAGCACGCGACCGGCGACTACCTGTTCTTCCTCGACGGCGACGACACCCTGACCCCGGGCGCGCTGCGCGCGACGGCCGACCGCCTCGACGAGACCGGCGACCCGGACGTCCTGGTCTTCGACTACGCCCGCACCCACTGGTGGGGCGGCACCCGCCGCAACGTCCTGGCCCGTCTGCTGGCCGTGGAGGACGTGTTCACGGCGGCCGAGCGGCCGGAGATCCTCGATCTGCTGATGGTGGTGTGGAACAAGGCCTACCGCCGCGACTTCGTCGCACGGGAGGGCTTCGCCTTCCCGCCCGGCTACTACGAGGACACGCCCTGGACGTTCCCGGTGCTGCTCAGCGCGGAGCGCATCGCCACCCTGGACCGGATCTGCGTGTACTACCGGCAGCGCCGCCGGGGCAGCATCCTGTCCACCACCAGCCGCAGGCACTTCGACGTCCACGAGCAGTACGCGCGGGTGTTCCGGTTCGTCGACGCCCGCCCGGCGCTCGCGCACTGGCGGCCCTTCCTGCACGCCAAGATGGGCGAGCACTGCCTCGACATCCTCTCCAAGCCGGACCGTCTGCCGCCGTCCGACAAGGGCGAGTTCTTCCGCCGTACGGCCGAGATGTTCCGGGCCCACCGGCCGGAGGGCGCCCAGGTCCCGGCGGAACTGCGGGTACTGGAGGGGAGTTACGCCGGTTACGTCCTGCGGCAGCGGGCGGGGAGGGCCGGGCGGGAGCTGGGGCGGCGGGCCCGGCGGGCGGGTACGGCGACGGCGGCGCGGTACGCCCGTGTCCGGCCGGCGTTCCGGCGTCCGCTCGACCCGGACCTCGCCGTGTACTCGGCGTTCTCGCACCGGGGCGTGCTCGGCGACCCGGCGGCCATCCACCGCGCGGCACGCGAACTCGCCCCGCACATCAGGAACGTATGGGTGCTGGCCGACGAGGAGCAGGCGGCCGGTCTGGAGCCGGACACCGAGTACGTGCTGCTCGACTCGCCCGGATACCGCCGGGTGACCGAGCGGGCCACGTACTTCGTCAACAACGTCAACTGGTCCGGAGCGCTGGTCAAACGCCCCGGAAGCGTGCACATCCACACCCACCACGGCACCCCGCTGAAGTACCTGGGCGCCGATCTGCTGGACCGGCCCGGCGCCCGGCTCGGCTTCGACGTACCGCAGATGCTGCGCCGGGCCGACCGCTGGGACTACAGCCTGGTCGCCAACCGGCACTCCGAGCTGGTGTGGGAGCGGGCCTACCCCTGCCACTTCACCTCCCTGCGCAGCGGCAGCCCGCGCAACGACGTGCTGGTCGGGGCGCCGGAGGAGCGGGGGCGTGCGGTGCGCGCACGGCTCGGTGTCCCGGACGGTGACACGGTGGTGCTGTACGCGCCGACCCGCCGCGACTACCGCAGGGACGGGCTGGTGGAGCGGCTCGACCTCGCCCGGTTCGCCGCCGACCTGGGCGAGGGCCGCACCCTCGTGGTCCGTCTGCACCCCTCGCTGGCCGCCGGACCGGCGCGCGGGCTCGGGCTGTCCGAGCTGCACCGGCGGGGCGTGCTCGTCGACGCGACGGACGAACCGGAGGTGCAGGACGTGCTGCTCGCCGCCGACGTGCTGGTCACGGACTACTCGTCGGTCATGTTCGACTACGCCCTGCTGGACCGCCCGATCGTCGTGTACGCCGACGACTGGGACGCCTACCGGGCGAGCCGGGGCACCTACCTGGACGTCATGGCCGAGGCGCCGGGCCATGTGGCGCGCTCCCCCTGGGAACTGGCGTGGCTGTTCGACTCCGGGACCTGGCGGGACGAGGAGGCGACGCGGCTGCGGTCGGCGTTCCGGAGGCGGTTCTGCGAGTTCGACGACGGGCGGGCCGCCGAGCGGGTGGTGCGGACGCTGATGCCGGTCGAGCGGATGCCCGAGCGGCCGGCCGGACCGGCCCGGGTGCCCGCCCAGGCCACCGGCGCCGACCTGCTGACCCCGTCGTGACGCCGCGTGCCCGGGTCCTGCTGCTGGCCGCCGTCTTCGCGCTGCTGCAACTCGCCAACGTCACCGGCCGGGACACCCCCGACAGCAAGAACTACCTGTCGTACGCCCTGAGTCTGACCGGTGCGGACAAGCGGGAGGCGGCCACCGCCACCATCGACTGGTTCTGCGCGGGCCGGGCGACGATCGCGCACCGCGAGCAGAACGTGAACGTGGTCCGCTTCCACGCCCCCGACCCCGCCCCGGAGGTCCTGCGGGAGTGCCGGGAGCGGGAGTGGCGGCAGGTGGAGACGATGCCGGTGGCCGGGTGGACCGGCGGGCACACCGTGCCGTTCATGCCGGAGCGGTTCATGCGGATCTTCGAGGTGCGGCCCGGCTACCCGGTGTTCCTGGCGCCGTTCGTCGGTCTGCTCGGGGTGACCTGGGGTGTGTGGACGGCGGGCGTGGTGGTGACCTGCGCGGGCGGGGTGCTCGCCTTCCTGGTGCTGCGCGCCCTGTCGGTGCCGGTGCAGCTCGCGCTCACCGGGCAGGCGCTGTTCCTGGTCCTGCCGTGCGGGACGACCGCGATGCGCCCGATGGCGGAGGGGCTGCTGCTGACACTCACGCTGGCGGCGCTGTGGGGCTGTGCGCTGGTGCTTCAGGGGCACAGGACGCGGGCGGGCCCGGCACTGGTGGGCGCGGCGCTGCTCGCGCTGTTCACCGTGAAGCACTCGCAGGCCCTGTTCCTCGGGCTGTGTCTGGCGGGCGCGGGCGCGGCGATCGCCGTACGGCGCCGGTGGCGGGGGCGGGAGCCGGGGCGCGGGGTGGTGGCGCTCGCGGGGGCCGGGTGCGCGGGGGTGCTGGGCACGGTGCTGCTGGCCCGGCTGCTGGGGTATCCGTCGGCGTCGGAGAGCGTGCAGGACCTGCTCACCGATCACTTCGCCCGCCCGGACCGGGAGCGGCCGTGGGCGGAGTTCTTCCAGCTGCAGGGGAACTTCTGGACGGAGTGGCTGCGGCGGCAGCTGTGGGAGCCGGTGTTCGTCGCGTTCCTGGCGGCCGGTGTCCTGGGGGCGCTGCGGCGGCCGGCGTTCGGCGCCTTCCTGGTGGCCGCCGCCTGCACGGGGTTCCTCAACCAGGCCGGGCACCCGGACATCAACATCTGGGGCGACCGGCTGCTCACGCTGGCCTGGCTGCTGCCGGTGCTGGGCGTGCCGCTGCTGCTGGAGCCGGTGGTGCGGCGGGCGGTGGTGCCGGCGCAGGGGGCTCCGGTGGAGCCGGCGCGCTGAACCGCCGTATCACCCGATGAGGTGATACGAGGTCATGTCGTCGACCTCGCCGGGAACATACGGCAGATGCCCGAGACGCTCCCCTTCCCCGCCACCCGATGAGCTCCCCGGTCCTCGTCCGGCCGGCCGTGCGCGGTGCCACGGCGCTGCACGGCGGCGGGGCCTGGCGTCCCACCCCGTACCAGCTCTTCGGCTTCCTGTTCTGGCTCGTGATGTCGCTGGCGTACTGGAGGGTGCCGCTGTGCTGCGACGCCGGGCAGCACGCGGCGGTCGTGGAGCGCCTCAAGGACGACCTGCTGAACCCCCGGCATCCGATGGCGGACCTGCCGGGGGCGGGCAGCCCCTACTACTCGCCGTTCGCGCTGGCGCAGGGCGTGGCCGCCCGGCTGACGGGGCTGGGCGGCTGGGAGGTGCTCAAGCTCACCGGGCCGCTGAACCTGCTGGTGCTGCTGACCGGGATCGGCCGCTTCGTGCGGGTGCTGACCCCGCGTCCCTGGGCGCCGGTGCTGGCGCTCGGCGCGATGACGCTGCTGTGGGGGGTGGAGCGGGCCTGGTGGAGCGGCTACCTGAACCTGATGTCGATGACGGGCAGCCTGGCCTACCCGTCGGCGTTCGCGATCGGGCTCGCCTTCTGGGCGTGGGCGCTGACGGGGGCGCGGGCCCGGGACGCGGGGGCCGTGCGGTACGTGGGGCCGAGCGGGCTGCGCCCGGTGTCCGGGTACGCGGCGCTGGGCGCGTTGTACGGGCTGGTCCTGCTCGTGCACCCGATCACCGCGGTCGCGGCGGCGCTGGGGGCGGTGGCGCTGGTCGCCGGGTGGCAGCGGCGGTGGGGACCGGCGGTCGCCGGACGGTGGGCGGTGACGGGGGCGGTGGCGCTGCTGACGGCCGCCTGCTGGCCGTACTTCGACGTGTTCGCGCTGGCCGGCGACGACAGCGTGGACGCGATGCACCGGCGGCTGTACCTGGACCTCGGCGGGCAGTTCGGGCTGGCGCTGCTCGGGCTGCCGGCGCTGTGGCTGCGGGCGCGGCGCACCTCGTGGCGTGACCCGCTGGTGCTGATGTTCGTACTGGACTGCCTGGTGGTGGCGTACGGCTGGGTCAGCGGCCATTACACCTACGGCAGGATCCTCGGGCTGACGCCGGTGCCCCCGCAGTTCGCGCTCGCGGTGGAGCTGGCGGCGTCCCGGCCGTGGCCGGTGTGGCGGCGGCTGCTGGGCGGGGCCGCGGCGGCGGGGGCGTGCGCCGCGTTCCTGACCGTGCACGCGGGGGCGGTGGTGCCGACGGGCTTCGAACGGCCGCCGGACTGGCCGTCGTACGACTGGGCCGCGCGGTACGTCGGGCCGGGCGAGGTCGTGATCACCGACGGCTACCACGCCGTCCACGCGCTCGCCGGGTACGGGCCGAACCTCGCCGCGCCCGCCTGGCCGGACGCCTCGCTGGACGAGGGGGAGCGGCTGCGGCGGGCGGCCGACGTACGCGCGTATCTCGACCCCGGTTCGACCCGCGCCGAGCGGGCCGCGGTCGTCCGCCGGTACCACGCGCGCTGGCTGCTGCTGACGCCCTCGCAGCGGGTGCCCGAGGAGGCGGTGGTGGTGGCGTGGAGCCGGCGGACGGGGGAGGTGCTGGCGCGGGTGCCGGGGACTACTCGATGACGAGGTCGACGGGGATGTTGCCGCGGGTGGCGTTGGAGTAGGGGCAGACCTGGTGGGCCTGCTCGACCAGCTTGCGGCCGGTCTCCTCCTCGATGCCCTCGGGCAGCTCGACGCGCAGCGTCACCGCGAGCGCGAAGCCCTCGCCCTGCTTGCCGAGGACGACCTCGGCGGTCACCGCGGCGTCGCTGACGTCGACCTTCGCCGCCCGGCCGACCACGCCGAGGGCGCTGCCGAAGCAGGCCGCGTAACCGGCGGCGAAGAGCTGCTCCGGGTTGGTGCCCTGGCCGTTGCCGCCGAGCTCCACGGGGGCGCTCAGGCCGAGGTCCAGCTTGCCGTCGGAGGTGACGGCGCGGCCCTCGCGGCCGTGGGTGGCGGTGGCGACAGCGGTGTAGAGCGCGTCCATGGAAAGGACCTTCCCTCTCGAGTCGTGGCTCGGCCGGGCCCTTCGGTTCGGTGGGTCCGGCCGCCGTACGACCACAAGTAGAGCACGCAATTGAGTTGTGCGCAATCAAATGGTCCGCGAGAGCTACCCTGGAGCCATGACAGCCACCCCGAGCCCACCCCCCGCGACGACCCCGCTGCCGGGCGCCGCGGACGACTGGCTCCGCCTCGACCAGCAGATCTGCTTCAACCTGAACGCGGCCTCCCGCGCCTTCAACGGCGTCTACCGGGTGGTCCTCAAGGACCTCGGGCTCACCTATCCCCAGTACCTGGTCATGCTGGTGCTGTGGGAGCACGGCACGCTGCCGGTGAAGAGGCTCGGCGAGCATCTGCGGCTGGACTCCGGCACGCTGTCCCCGCTGCTCAAGCGGCTGGAGGCGGCCGGCCTGGTGCGCCGGGAGCGCAGTGCGCGCGACGAGCGGTCGGTGGAGGTCCGGCCCACCGAGGAGGGCACCGCGCTGCGGCGGCGGGCCCTGGAGGTGCCACGCCGGATCATGGCCGCGACCGGCTTCGACATCGACGAGATCCGCGATCTGAGCACCCGGCTGCACCGGCTCACGGCGGCGCTGGACACGGCCGTGACGGAGGGCGCGTAGAGGCCGGACCCGCCTCCGTAACCTACGCAGGCGTAGGTTACGATGCCGTAGCTTACGGAACCGTAAGTTCACGGATACGCCGGCACGGACCCGGTGCGTCACCCGGTCCTGCCGTCACGTTTGCGAGGACCACATGAACGGACCCCGGACGGCGGCCGAGCCGCCCTGGCTGATCCAAGGCGGCATGGGTGTGGGGGTGTCCGGCTGGCGGCTCGCCCGGGCGGTCGCCCGCACCGGGCAGCTGGGGGTCGTCTCCGGCACCGCCCTCGACACCCTGCTGATCCGGGTGCTCCAGAGCGGCGACCCGGGCGGCCACCTCCGGCGGGCACTGGCCGCCTTCCCCGTACCGTCGCTCGCCGCCGAGCTGCGGGAGCGCTACTTCGTCGAGGGCGGCATCGGGCCCGGCGAGCGGTTCGCGGCCACCCCCATGACGACGGCCGACGAGGCGTGTCCCGCGCGGGCGCTGACCGTGGTCGCCAACTTCTGCGAGGTCTGGCTCGCCAAGGAGGGCCACGACGGGCCGGTCGGCGTCAACTACCTGGAGAAGGTCCAGCTCGCCACCGTGCCCGCCATGTTCGGCGCGATCCTGGCGGGCGTCGACTACGTCCTGGTCGGCGCGGGCATCCCCGCGCAGATACCCGGGATCGCCACCGGTCTCGCCCGGTCGGAGCCGGTCACCGTACGGGTGGACGTGGCGGGCGACGAGCAGTCCCACACGGTGCGCTTCGACCCCGCCTCGGTGCTGCGCGGGGCGGAGCCGGGCCGCGCCGGCCTGCTGCGCCGCCCCCGCGTCCTGGCCATCGTCTCGCTGCCCGCGCTGGCCTCGTACCTGAACCGCGACCAGGAGACCCGGCCGGACGGATTCGTCGTCGAGGGCCACCGCGCGGGCGGCCACAGCGCCCCGCCGCGCGGACCGCTGGGCCTGGACGAGTCCGGTGATCCCGTCTACGGCCCCAGGGACGTACCCGACTTCGCGAAGATGACCCGCCTCGGACTGCCGTTCTGGATCGCCGGCGGCCAGTGCGGACCACGGCAGTTGCGCGAGGCCAGGGCGGCAGGGGCCGCCGGCGTCCAGCTCGGCAGCGTCTTCGCGCTCTGCGAGGAGTCCGGCATGGACGCCGGGCTGCGGCGGCGGCTGATCGAGCGCGAGCTGGCCGGCGGACTGCGGGTGCGCAACGATCCGGCGGCCTCCCCGACCGGCTTCCCGTTCAAGGTCGCCGACCTGCCCGGCACCCTGGCCGACCCCGGCGTCGGCGCCGCCCGCGCCCGCGTCTGCGACCTCGGCTATCTGCGCACGCCCTACCGCACCCCCCAGGGCACCATCGGCTACCGCTGCCCGGCGGAACCGCGGGTGGCATACGTCCGCAAGGGCGGGGACGCCGAGCGGACCGAGGGGCGGCACTGCCTGTGCAACGGGCTGCTGGCCGCCGTCGGCCTCGGGCAGCGCCGCCCGCGGGATGTGATGGAACCGCCCGTCGTCACCATCGGCCAGGACCTGGGATTCCTGCGCCGTCTCGCGCCCGAAGGGGGTCCGTACAGCGCCGAGGAGGTCGTGCGGTGGCTGCGCGCGGGGGTGACGGCCTCCCACGTGTGAGCGGACGACCGGGGGCGCGCCGCTCCTCCGGGGTACTGGACCGGGGGCGCGCCGCTCCTCCGGGGTACTGGACCGGGGGCGCGCCGCTCCTCCGGGGTACTGATGGACAGAAGGCAGACATTCACCCCACAGCATCCCTAAGGACGCCATGCGCCCCCACCACTCCCAGGCCGCCGTCACCGTCGTCGTCATCGGTTACGACGACGCCGCCCATGTGACCGACGCCGTGCGCTCGGCGCTCGGGCAGGGGCCCGCCGTACGGGAGGTCGTCGCCGTCGACGACTGCTCGACGGACGGCAGCGGGGAGCTGCTGGACCGGCTCGCCGAGGGCGAACCACGGCTGCGGGTGATCCGGCTCCCCGTCAACAGCGGCGGCTGCGGCACCCCCCGCAACACCGGGCTCGACGCGGCGACCTCCCCGTACGTGATGTTCCTGGACAGCGACGACGTGCTGCCGCCCGGCGCGGTGGACGCGCTGCTCACCGCCGCGACCGGGGCCCACGCGCAGGTCGCGGGCGGCCTGTGTGTGCGCCGCGAGCTGCCGTCGGGGACGGAGGTGCCGTGGGAGCCGGCCCTGTACGCCGCGCCCGCCGTACTCGCCCGCCCGGCGCTGCGCCCACGCCTGGTCCACGACACGCTGTGCGTCAACAAGCTCTACGGCACGGCCTTCCTGCGCGCGCACGGCATCCGCTTCCCCTACGGCCGCTTCCCCTACGAGGACGTCGTGTTCACCGCGCGGGTGTGGGCCGCCGCCCCGCGCGTCGCACTGGTCCCCGACCCGGTGTACGTCTGGCACGTCCGCCGGTCCGCGCGGCGGCTGTCGATCTCGCTGGACCGCGCGGGCGTCGGCAACTGGCGGGCCCGCACGCGCGCGTGCCGCACCGCCCACGCGATCCTGCTGGACGCCGGGCAGAAGCGGCTGGCGCGCAGGGCGCGGGCCAAGTTCCTCGACCACGACCTGCGCATGTACGTCCGCGAGCTGCCGCTGCACGACGAGGAGTACCGGCGGGAGTGGTGGGCGCGCACGCGGGCGTTCCTCGCGGAGTACGACGCCGCCGACCTGGCCCGCGACCCGGTCGCCCCCGGCCGGCTGATCGGGCGGGTCGTGCTGGCCTCCCCCGAGCCGTGCGACCTGCCCCGGCTGCGGGAGCTGGCGGCCCGGCCGGCCCGGCTGTGCCCGCCGTACACCCGCGCGGCGGACGGCACGCCCTGCTGGTCGGCCGACCTGCCCGGGATCACCCTGGAGCACCTGCTGACCCGTCCCGCGCCCTTCCTCCCGCTCGCCGTGGACGCGGAACTGCGCCCCCGCGCGCACGGCCCGCGGCTGCGGGTGCGCCTGCACGAGCTGTACGGCCGGGTGGCGCGGGCCGGGCCGGTGGCGGCGGAGGTGGAGTGGCGCCACCGGGACCAGGACGGCGCCCGGGTCCGCCGTACGGTGCCGCTGCGGACGGCCGCCGACGGCACCTGGGTCGCGGAGACGACCGTACGGCCGGACCGGCTGGCCACGCTCGGCACGGGCACCTGGGACCTGCGGCTGCGGGTGCGCTTCCGGGACGGTTCGAGCCGCCGGGTCACCGCGCACGCGCTCGCCGGGCCGGGCCTGCTGCGCCGCTGTGTGATGCCGAGCCGCCGGCACGGCGTGGTGCTGGTGCGGCCGTATGCCACGAACTCGGGCGCGCTGGCCCTGCGCGTGGCGGCCGGCGCACGCGGAGTCGTCCCGGTGCTGCGCGGAAGGCTTCGGCGCCTGTTTCACTGAGAGCCGACCTGTTCGATTGCGGAAGCACGGCCAACGACGAGGGGACGGCCATCCATGGCCTGGTTGATCACCGGCGGCGCCGGCTACATCGGGGCGCACGTCGTACGGGCGATGACCGGGGCGGGTGAACGGGCGGTGGTGTACGACGACCTGTCCACCGGCCTCGCCGACCGGGTACCGGACGGGGTGCCGCTGGTGGTGGGCTCCACCCTGGACGGCGAGCGGGTCGCGCGGGCCCTCACGGACCACGAGGTCACCGGCGTCGTCCACCTCGCGGCGAAGAAGCAGGTCGCCGAGTCGCTCTCCCTCCCCCTGCACTACTACCGGGAGAACGTCGAGGGCCTGCGCGTCCTGCTGGACGCGGTCACGTCGGCCGGGGTCCGCTCCTTCGTCCTCTCCTCCTCTGCGGCGGTGTACGGCATGCCGGACGTGGACCTCGTGACGGAGGAGACCCCGTGCGTGCCCATGTCGCCGTACGGCGAGACGAAGCTGGCCGGCGAGTGGCTGGTCCGCGCGGCCGGCCGGGCGGCCGGACTCTCCACGGCCTGCCTGCGCTACTTCAACGTGGCCGGCGCCGCCCGCCCGGACCTCGCCGACACGGGCGTCTCCAACCTCATCCCCATGATCTTCGAGAAGCTGACGGCCGACCTGCCCCCGCGCGTGTTCGGCGACGACTACCCGACCCCCGACGGCACCTGTGTCCGCGACTACATCCACGTCGTCGACCTGGCCGAGGCCCATGTGGCGGCGGCCCGCGCGCTGCGCTCCGCCCCCGGCCGGGACCTCACCCTCAACATCGGCCGCGGCGAGGGCGTCTCCGTGCGGGAGATGATCGACCGCGTCAACGCCCTCACCGGCCACGACCGCCCGCCCGTGGTGACCCCGCGCCGCCCCGGCGACCCGCCCCGGGTCGTCGCCTCCGCCGACCGCGCGGCCACGGAACTGGGCTGGAAGGCCCGCCACGACATCGACGACATGATCACCTCGGCCTGGTCCGGCTGGCAGCGCCCGCACCCGCCGACGGCGGCCCGCCCCTGATGCCGACCCGCACCGAACGCGCCCTGGGCGCCGTCATCGGCTCCGCCGTGGGCGACGCCCTGGGCGCCCCCTTCGAGTTCGGCCCCGAGGGCGCCTTCTCCGCCCGCTTCCCGGCACCGGGGGCCGGCGGCGAGATGTGCGGGGGCGGCGGCTGGGACCCGGGCGAGGCGACGGACGACACGCAGATGGCGGTGCTGGTCGCCGAGTCGCTGCTGGAGCGCGGCGGCCTCGACCTCCCCGACGTCTTCCGCCGCTTCCGGCGGTGGGCCGCCGCCGACCCGAAGGACATCGGCCTCCAGACGGAGGCCGTACTGACCGGCGGCGACCCGTGGGACCTGGCCGCCGCACTGCACTTCCGGACCAGTCAACGGGCGGCGGGAAACGGCGCGTTGATGCGTGCGGCCCCCTCCGCCGTGTACTTCGCGCCCCTGGGCCGCGACGCCACCATGGACGCCGCCCGCCGCCTGTCCGCCCTCACCCACGGCGACCGGGCGGCCTGGGAGGGCACGGCCGTCCTCCACGAACTCGTCCGCGTGGCCCTGACCGGCGCCGACCCGCTGACCGCCGTACCCGACACCCTGCACGCGCTCCACCCGGACCACCACGACCGCTACGCGACCGTCCTCGCCCCCGACTGGCACCCGGACCTGGCCACGGAGTTCAACGGCGCGGTCTGGCCCTGCCTGGCCTCCGCCGTCTGGGCGGTACGGACGACGACCGGCTACGAGGACGCCGTACGCGCGGCGATCGACCTGGGAGGCGACACGGACACGGTGGCGGCGGTGACCGGCGGCCTGGCGGGGGCGGTGTACGGCGTCGACGCCGTCCCCGCACGCTGGACCGAGCCGCTGCACGTGCCCCTGCCGGGCTTCGCCGGGCGAGTCCTGTCCGCGACGGACCTGACCGGTCTCGCCCGGCGGTTGTGCGGCTGAGCCTCTGCTGTGGAGGTCGGCCGTGACTTCATGGGGCAGGCCGGCTCGGGCGCGGGGCCCCGCGTCTGGTCGTGTGCCGCCGAGCAGCGACCCGGGCCCCGCGGGAAGGGCCGGGCGCCGTGAAGGTGACGGCACCCTCGGCCGTCACCTGGACGGTCGTCCTCACAGCGCCTTCAGCGCCTCCGCCGTCGCCCGCGTCAGCGCCTCCAGGTACCCCTTCGGCAGCTTCGGGCTGCGGATGACCACCGAGCGCCAGTACAGGGGGCCCGAGATCAGGTCGAGGGCCAGGGCGTGGTCGGCGCCGGGGCGGAGGTCGCCGCGTTCCTGTGCCGCCGTGACGATGCCCTTGGCGACCCCGTCCTGGCCCTCGCGCAGCGCCTTCTGCAGGGCCTCGGCGATGTCCGGGTTGCGGGCGGCCTCGGCCTGGAGGTCGGGGAGGATCTGCGAGGCGACGGGGTGGCGCAGGGCACGGGAGGTGACCTCGTACAGCAGGCGCAGGTCGCCCTCCAGGGAGCCGGTGTCCGGCGCGGGCAGGCCCTGGACGGCGATCGCGGAGACCAGGTCGAGGACGAGGTGCAGTTTGGAGCGCCAGCGGCGGTAGACCGCGGTCTTGCCGACGCCCGCGCGGCGCGCGATCCCCTCGATCGACATCCGCGCGTAGCCGGCCGCGGCCAGCTCCTCGAAGACGGCCGCCCGGATCGCCTCCGTCACGTCCTGGCGCAGTACGGCGGCCCCGGCGGGGGCCCTGCGGCGCGGACGCGGCTGGGGCTCGTCGGCGTTCGTCGTCATGCGGACAGCATAGGCCGCCACCGTCACGACGAAACGGTTGCGTTCCGACGTTCTTTCGACTTACGCTCCCGTTGCGACGATACGGTCCCGTTCCGACGTACGGCCGGCCCGTCGCCGCCCCCTCCCTCTAGCGAAAGCGCCGGATGTGAGTCAGGTCCTCCACACACCGCCCCCCGCACCGGGCGCCCCGACACCACCCGCCGAGGGCGACCTCGCGGCCCTCGCCGCCCGGCACGGCCTCACGGTCAGCGGCGCCCGGCCGTCCCTGACGGAGTACGTCCGTCAGCTCTGGGACCGGCGGCACTTCATCCTCGCCTTCTCCCGGGCGAAGCTGACCGC